>NZ_JALKCW010000022.1:0-306472 GCF_046883345.1 Hydrosulfovibrio ferrireducens
ATAGCTGAACAACATCTGTTGGTGGGTGTCGGTTCCGCGCATGTTTTCCTCAATGTTTATGAGTTATCCTAACTGGTTACAGAATACATTGAGCGGATTAAAAAGTCTCGATATTTGATGAGTTTTTCAACAGCCTGCTAAAGTGTTTTTGGAAATATCGATGCCAACAAATGATTCCACATATTTCTCGCTCATACCCATCCTTGCAAAAATACGGGCTTATTTGCCCAAGCAACCGTTCGGGTTGTTAGTGAGATACGATGCGACGCTCCTTGCTCCCCCACGGGCTTGGTGTCCCAAGGGAATTACGAGCTGCCGCACCGAAACCAAAAAAACTTAACTGTTGTTTATAATCTTAACAAAGTCCCCTTGGAAACGGACATACAAGGGAACTTGCTCGCCTTTTGCTAACTGCCCTGTAACCAAGGAAAAACCCATATGCTGATTGGAATGACCTACGACCTGCGGAGCGACTATCTGGCCGCAGGGTACGGGGAAGAGGAAACCGCCGAGTTCGACCGGGAATCCACCATCGCGGCCATTGACGCCGCCCTGCGAAACATGGGCCACGAGACGGTGCCCATCGGCAATTTCATGGGCCTCATGCCCCGGCTTTTGGCCGGCGAGCGGTGGGATCTGGTCTTTAATATCTGTGAAGGGCTGTACGGCTTTGGCCGGGAAGCCCTGGTGCCCGCCCTGCTGGAGGCGCACCGGATTCCCTACGTCTTTTCCGATCCCCTGGTCCTGGCCCTTACCCTGCACAAGGGAATGAGCAAACATGTGGTCCGGGATCTCGGCATCCCTACCCCCGCCTTTGCGGTGGTGCAGTCCATGGCGGACGTGGCTGCGGTGGCTCTGCCCTATCCGGTCTTTGCCAAACCCGTGGCCGAGGGCACCGGCAAGGGCGTTACCCCGGCCTCCAAGATCAGCAATAGCGGGCAATTGCACGCGGTCTGCGCGGAGCTTTTAGAAATCTATCGTCAGCCGGTGCTGGTGGAGGCGTTCCTGCCGGGGAGGGAGTTCACCGTGGGCATCGTGGGCAACGGCCCGGCAGCCCGTTCCATCGGGATCATGGAGGTAATCCTGCTGCCGCATTCCGAGCCGGAGGTCTATTCGTATCACAACAAGGAGTTCTGCGAAGAGCTGGTGGAATACCGCAAGGTGGACGACCCGGAAGCCCGGCAGGCGGAAGCAACCGCCTTGGCCGCCTGGCACGGGCTGGCCTGCCGGGACGGCGGCCGGGTCGATCTGCGCTCCGACGCCAACGGCATCCCGAATTTCATCGAGGTCAACCCCCTGGCCGGGCTGCACCCCGAGCATTCCGACCTCTGCATCATCGCCACCAAATACGGGATCTCCTACCAGGAGCTGCTCGCCGAAATCGTGACCGCCGCCATTGCCAGGCTCGGGCTTGAACCATGAAGCACCTCACGGTCGGGATCATCCACAACGAGCCGATCCCCAAAGGCGACCCGAACTGGGAATCCTCCGCCGATATCCTGGCCCAGGTGGAGGCCATCGAGGCTGCGCTCGCCGAGCTGGGGCAGCCTCGGGTGCGCATCCCCTTTACCCGCGATCTGTCCCGCTTTGTCAGTCAGGTGCAGGCGGCAAGGATCGACATCGCCTTCAACCTCTGCGAGTCGGTGGACGAAGACCCGCTCCTCATCGGCCATCCGGCCGCGGTCCTTGAACTGCTGGGGATCCCCTTCACCGGCTCCTCGGCCATGGCGCTGCTGCTCTCCACGGACAAGCTCACGGTGAAACGGCTGCTCTCCGCCTCCGGCCTTCGTACTCCGCCCTTTTTCCTCTACGAGGGCGCCGAGGTGCTGCGGCCCGCCGGGCTCCATTTCCCGGTGATCCTCAAGCCTCGCTTCCAGGATGCCTCCATCGGCATCGAGCAAGAATCAGTGGTGGAAAACAGCATTGACCTGCTGCCCCGGCTGGAAGAACTCTACGGCCGGTACGGCGCCATTCTGGTGGAGGAGTATGTCGCGGGAAGGGAGTTCAATGTCTCGCTCTTCGGCTATCCCCAGCCCCGGGTCATGCCCCTGGCGGAGATCGATTTTTCCGAATTTCCCGCCGACCTGCACCGGATCGTGAGTTACAAGGCCAAATGGGACGAGGATTCCTTTGAGTACCACCATTGCCCGCGAATTTTTCCGGATACCCTGCCCGAATCCTTGCAGTACACCATGCGCCATATGGCCCAGGAATGCTTCGGACTTTTTGGCCTGCGCGATTACGCCAGGGTGGACCTGCGCCTTGATGCGCAAGGACGTCTCGCCATCCTGGAAATCAACGCCAATCCCTGCCTGAGTCCGGACGCCGGGTTTCCCGCCGCCGTGGCCCACAACGGGATGGGCTACACGGAGATGATCGGAGAATTCCTCCGGCTGGTTTCCCTGCGGCTCGCCCTATGATCACCATCCGGCCCATTGAACCCCAAGACCGCGCCCAACTCCTGAGCCTGGTGGAGCAGCAAGATAATTTCAACGCCCAGGAGGTCGAGGTGGCCATCGAGGTCATCGACGACACCCTGGACCCGGCCAAAAACGATTATTCCATCCTGGTGGCAATACGCGAGGGGCAGGGGGTGGTGGGTTTTATCTGCTACGGCGAAATCCCCATGACCGACCGCCGCTTCGACCTGTACTGGGTGGCAGTGGCTCCGGCCCTGGGCAGGCAAGGGGTGGGTCGGCGGCTGCTTGCCCGGATGGAGAGAGACCTGCGCGCACAGGGGTCGGCCAAGGTTTACGTGGACACCTCCTCCACGCCGGGCTATGATCGGGCGCGGAGCTTTTACGAGAAAAACGGCTACCAGGTGGCCTGCGTGCTCCATGATTTTTACCGGGACGGCGACGACAAGGTGATCTACCTCAAGGAGATCTGAATGTCCTCGTAACAACAGCCCTTCGACAAGCTCAGGCCGACCGGATGTTGTCTTAACGATTGATATTCCGTTCGTGTTGAGCCTGTCGAAGCACCTGTTTAAAGCACATTTCGATTTGTTACGAGGCCATCCTGTTTGTTGAAATCGCTCAAACCGCGATTACAACAGTTACACTTTTATGCCTTTGAATCTATGTCGCGGACCTGTTTCTTTCTCTCTTTTTAAGTGAGCCCACCATGTTTCGCATTCGCCGGATCTACGACGACACCCTGGCCATCGATCGCGAGACCATCGATCAGGTGCAGCAAATCCTGCGCAGCCAGTTTTCGGCGGTCTCGGAAAACGAGATCAACAGCCTGGCTCAAAAGCTTTCGAACCCCCTGAAATACCGCTTCCGCACCATCCTCTTCGTTGCCGACGACATGAAGCCCCGGGTCAAGGGGTTTGCCCTGCTCAACCATGCCCCGGACCTTTCCTTCTGCTTTCTGGACTTCATCTCGGTGGACCCCAAGGCCGCGGCCAGCGGCATCGGCGGCGCCCTGTACGCCCGGGTGCGGGAGGAGGCCCGCTCCCTTGCCACAGACGGAATCTTCATGGAGTGCCTGCCCGACGACCCGAAGATCTGCCGCGACCCGGCCGCGGTGAAGCAGAGCCGGGCCCGGCTCCGGTTCTACGAGCGCTACGGCGCCTTGCCCATCATCAATACAACCTACGAAACCCCGCTCAAGTCGGAGTACGATTGCCCGCCCTATCTGGTGTACGACGATCTCGGCTCCGGCAAGCCCCTTGCCAGGGAAAGGGCCCGCCAGGTGGTGCGCGCCATCCTCATCCGCAAATACGGCAAGGATTGCCCCGCGGGCTATATCGACATGGTGGTGGATTCCTTCCGCGACGACCCGGTGGAGCGCCGCCCCCCCCGGTATATCAAGAAAGAGCCGATTCGGGTGTACCACACCAAGTCGCTGGAAAAATTGATCGGCCTCATCGTCAACGAAAAGCACGATATCCACCATGTCCGCGAACGGGGCTACGTGGAAGCGCCGGTGCGCATTGCCTCCATCCTCAAGGGGATAGAGCCCACCGGCCTGTTCGAGCGGCTGCCGGCGCGCCATTTTTCCGAGCGGCACATCAAAAAAGTCCATGACCCGAAATTCGTCGATTACCTCAATCAGGTCTGCACCGGTCTTGAGCCCGGGAAATCGGTGTACCCCTATGTCTTTCCCATCCGCAACGCGACCAAGCCGCCCAAGGATCTGCCGGTGCGGGCAGGCTACTACTGCATCGACACCTTCACCCCCCTGAACCACAATGCCTACAGGGCGGCCAAGGGCGCGGTGGACTGCGCCCTGACCGCGGCTCAGCTTCTGGAAAAAGGCTACCGCCTTACCTACGCCCTGGTCAGGCCACCGGGGCACCATGCCGAAAGCCGGGTGTTCGGCGGTTTCTGCTACTTCAATTCGGCTGCCATCGCCGCCAACTATTTAAGCCGCGAGGGCAGGGTGGCGGTGCTTGACATCGATTATCACCACGGCAACGGCACCCAGGATATCTTTTATCACCGCAATGATGTGCTGACCCTTTCCATCCACGGGCATCCCAGCTTTGCCTATCCCTATTTTTCCGGTTTCCGCGAAGAGGTGGGGGAGGGAGCAGGGAGGGGATTTAATCGCAACTACCCTTTACCGGAAACGCTGGAGGGCTCTGGCTACCGGCCGGTGCTTGCCCGGGCGCTCAAGCGGATCCGCGCCTTTAAGCCGCATTTTCTCGTGGTGGCGCTGGGGCTTGACCCGGCCAAAAAAGACCCCACCGGAACCTGGTCGCTCATGGCCGCTGATTTTGAGGAAAACGGCCGGATGCTCGGCACCCTGCGGTTGCCCACGCTGATCGTGCAGGAAGGCGGCTACCGGACCCGTTCGCTGGGCGCCAATGCCCGCCATTTTTTCCTGGGCCTCTGGACAGGGATGCACGGGAATAATACCCCTTGAAGTCAGCGGAAAAAGAAAGCCCCCTTTCCCAGGGAGGGGGGAAAGGGGGCTTCAAGGGGAGAGAGGAAGAAAGCAACTCTCCTCCTGTGCTGGGAGTGCAGCGGAGGAGAGGGTGTTCCGTGTTTGCGCAATCGCGCGATCCGCGATTGCGACGGGATTACTTCAGGGCGTCGTACACATGCCCCACCAGTTTCGGACCGGGGGTCAGGGTCTTGTCGCCTGCTTCCCAGCGGGCCGGGCACGCCTCGGCGGGATGGGCGGCCACATAGACGCTGGCCTTGAGTTTCCGCAAGAGTTCCTTGGCGCTGCGGCCGACGTTGTAAAAATTCACCTCGGAGGCCACCAGCTTGCCCTCCGGGCTGATGAGAAAGGTGCCGCGCAGGGCAAGCCCCGTGGTGTAGTCATAGACCCCGAACAACTTGGCCACGGCGCCGGTGGGGTCGGCGGCCATGGGGTATTTGGCGTTTTCCAGGAATTTCTCTTCCCGTTTCCAGGCGAGATGGGTGTAAACGGTATCGGTGCTCACCGTGATCACCTCACCGCCCGCTGCCCTGATATTGTCGTACTCGTCGGCCAGATCGCCTAATTCAGTGGAGCAGACAAAGGTAAAATCAGCGGGATAGAAAACCAGGACGGTCCACTTGCCGGCCTTTTTCAGCTTTTCCAGGGAAGTGGTGCCGAACCCGTAATCGGTCGGCTCGTAGGTTTCCATGGTAAAATCGGGGACATTCTGACCAACCTGTAAACAACCGCAGCAGTTTTCACCCATGAGATATCTCCATCGTAAAAGGAATCCGTAAGGACAATCGTTTCGTGTTTGATAAAAGTTATCATTTGCACGGAAGACTGTCAAACCTTTTTTGTCCTATTTCGTGAAAAAATTGAAATGTCGTTGTATTTCAGGATATTAAGTGAAAACGAGATATCCGCATTGCCCTGATTCTGAAAACCATGCCCGACAAAACCCTTGTGCTTTTTCCTGCTTCGCGGTCTATCACGGAAAAGAAAGAGCGGCCGCGCTTGACACCCCCCCTATCTTCCCGTAAATTCTCTATATGTTCACACCGCGGAGAAAAATAATCCTCACCGGCTACCGGGCCACCGGCAAGACCCTGGTGGGTTTGACGCTGGCCGAACACCTGCACCTCGATTTCATCGATATGGACGAGATGCTCGTGGCCAGGGCAGGGCAGTCCATCCGGCAAATCGTCGCCCAGCACGGGTGGGGGCAGTTCCGCCTCCTGGAGCGCGACCTGCTGGCCGAAATGGTCTGCCGCAAAGACGCGATCATTTCCACCGGCGGCGGGGCGATCCTCCATCAGGATATCTGGAACCTCTTGCGGCAGACCGGCCTCACCGTCTGGCTCACGGCGGATATCGACACCATCTGCCGCAGGCTGGCCGAGGATGCAAACAGTACGGAGCAGCGGCCCACGCTCACCGACTCGGACCTCTATGTCGAGGTGGCCCAGGTGCTGGCCGAGCGGGATCCGCTCTATGAAAAAGGTTCGCACCTTGCCGTGGACACCAGCAACAAAACCGCGGGTGAAATCGTGCATATCATTGAAACGGCCCTGGGAGACGACGCGTTTCTTCGCGAGGTAGAAGCCTCGCTCCCCAAGGACCCCATATTCTGTTAGGTGTAAATAATGGCTGGAAATACCTTTGGCTCTCTTTTTCGCGTAACCACCTGGGGCGAATCCCACGGCACGGCCGTAGGCGCCACCTTGGACGGATGCCCCCCCGGGCTGCCGCTCACTGCCCAGGATATCCAGGCGGAGCTGGACCGCAGGCGGCCCGGCAAGGGGGGCCCTGCGGCCAGCCCCAGAAAGGAACCGGACGCAGTGGAGATCCTCTCCGGAGTCTTTGAGGGAAAAACCACCGGCACCCCCATTGCCCTGGCGATCTTCAACAAAGACGCCCACAGCAAATCCTACGACAATCTCAAGGATATCTTCCGGCCGGGGCATGGCGACATCAGCTATCTCGCCAAGTACGGGATCCGCGACCACCGGGGCGGCGGCCGGGCCTCGGCCCGGGAAACCGCAGGGCGCGTAGCAGCCGGGGCAGTGGCGAAAAAACTCCTCAGCCTGCACGGCATCACGGTTACAGCCTACACCGTGTCCCTGGGCGGGATCACCACCGACAAACGCAATCTGAGCGAAATCAACGATAACCCGTTGTTCTGCCCGGACAACGAGGCCGCCGCCAAAATGGTTGGCCATATCGAGACGGTGCGCAAAGAGGGCGACACCCTGGGCGGCATTGTCGAGATTCTCGCCACCGGCTGTCCCGCGGGGTTGGGCGAGCCGGTGTTTGAAAAACTCGACGCGGCCCTGGCAGGAGCACTGATGTCCATCGGCGCGGTCAAGGGGGTGGAGATCGGTGCGGGCTTTGCTGCCGCCGGGATGCGGGGCTCGGAAAACAACGATGTTATCCTCCCCGAGGGGTTTGCCTCCAACAACAGCGGCGGCATCCTGGCCGGAATCTCCAACGGCGATGCCATCGTGGCCCGGGTGGCGGTCAAGCCCATCCCCTCCATCGGCAAGGAGCAGCAAACCATCAACCTGGCCCACGAGCCGGTCACGGTCAGCATCGGCGGCCGGCACGACATCTCCGCCATTCCCCGGATCATCCCGGTCTGCGAGGCCATGGTTGCCCTGTGCCTGGCCGATCATCTGCTCCGGCAGAAGGCCATCGCCTGAGCACCGCGCTCACGCAACGGGAAATCCATGAAACATCTCTCCCTGCTCATAGGCCTTTTTCTTGTAATTTTCTCCGCCGGTTGTTCATCAAAAGAGCAGGTGTACGAACATATTTACGAAGGGCTCAAGATGCGCGAGCGGATGGAACAACATCCGGCGGAGATCGCTTTACAAGAACAGATCTCCTATGATCGGTATAAAAAAGAAACAGGAACTGATCGCGAGCCAGAGCCGCCTCTTCCGGGCGAAATCCCGCAATAATGAATCCTGCTCTCACATAAGCACACAGCCCCATTTTAATCGGAGAAGTCATGGCCCCTGAGTCCCGCCATTACAAAAAAATCAACAATGTTTGGATGCTGACCCGCGAATACGACGGCCTGGCCGGGGCCGGCGGGGTCAAGGATGTGGCCCGGCAACTGGCCGAGGCCCTGGCGCGCTCGGGCCGCAAGGTCAGCGTGGTCCTGCCGCTCTATGGCTTCATGGACCCTGGTCCGCTGGGCTTTACCCCCCTGGATCTGGGTTTTGACATCGACATGGACTATGCCGGGGAACCGCGCCGGGAGTATGTGCGGGTCTTCGCCAAAACGGCAAAACCGGCCGCAAAAAAAGGGGCACTTGCCCTCTACCTGATCGACGCAGCCCGCTATCTGGAAAAAAAGAGCGTCTACACCTATACCGCCGAGGACGAAGCCCTGGACCCTTTCCACCGCCAGGGCTCGGGCCATTTCGACTACTTCGCCATGAACGTCCTGCTGCAAAAAGCGGCGGCGGCCCTGATGATCCGCTTGGACGAACACCCCGATATCATCCACTGCCACGACGGCCACACCGCCATCCTCCCGGCCATGCTCCGCGAAACGGAAGGATGGCGCCATTACTTTGCTGAAACCGGCTGCGTGGTGACCATCCACAACGCCGGGACCGGCTACCACCAGGAGGTGGGCGACCTGCCCTTTGCCGAGGCGATCACCGGTCTGCCAAGCTCCCTGATCACCGCCAATCTGCTGGACGGCAAATTCGACCCGTTTCTCGCCGCCTCGACCTATGCGGTGATGAACACGGTGAGCGAAAACTATGCCCGGGAGCTGCGGGAAACCGACGACGACGCGCTGACCGGCATGCTCGGCCACCGGCTCCTGGCCCGGGGCGTGGTGCTCAAGGGCGTGACCAACGGCATCAACCCGGCGGATTTTGACCCGGCCAAACCAAAACCCCTGGGTCTTGCCGCCGCCTTTGACCCGGCCAGCGGCGACCTGGCGGGCAAGGCGAAATGCCGCCGGAGCCTGCTCAAGGATCTGGCCCAACGCAGCCTCAAAACGGTCCGCCAGACCGGCACCCTGGACGACCGGCCCGGCATCCCGCTGTTCACCTTTGTCGGCCGCTTTTCCGCCCAAAAGGGGGTGGACAAGCTGCTGGGGGCGCTGGAAACCCTGCTGCCCTCGGACCAGAACTTCCAGGTCCTGATCCAGGGCTCGGGCAGCAAGGAAATCGAGACGGCCCTGTCCGGCCTGGCCGCTTCCCGCAAAAACCTCGGCCGCATCTGCCTGCTCAGGGGCTACGACCAGCAGCTTGCCACCCGCATCTACGCTGCGGGGGACTTTTTTCTCATCCCCTCCCGCTACGAGCCGTGCGGCCTTACCGACTATATCGCCCAACTCTTCGGCAACCTGCCCATCGTCCACCACATCGGCGGGTTGGTCAAAGTGAAAGACGGGGAAACCGGCTTTGCCTATCCGGAGCACAAATCCGCCGCCCTGATGGGCGCAATGCAGAAAGCGATGCAGACCTTCCGGGACAATCCCAAAAAAATCCAGGCCATGCAGCAGGCCGCCGTCAAAACGATTCACGACACCTACACCTGGGATAAAGTGCTGACCCATTATTTATCGCTTTATCACGAAGCAGTTTCGCAGGTACAATAATTCCGCGCCTTCTGGAAAAACGACAGAAAAAAATGTCCGGCTTGGAGCCGGGAAGTTGGAAAAACCACGGACCGTAACTGTTCAACAGTGCCGCAGATGCGCGGAAGAAGCCTGCGAAGTGTGCTATTGCACATGAGCTGGTCGATGACAAAGCAGGTGCGGTGCTGCTGGACAGTTACACACACAAGGAGATTGGCATGGCGATACGAATAGGCATCAACGGTTTTGGCCGCATCGGCCGCAACATCTTTCGGGCCATCGATAAAGATCCGCTCTTTGGTGATATCGAAGTCGTCGCCATCAACGACCTGACCAACAACGCCACCCTGGCCCACCTGCTCAAGTACGACTCGATCATGGGAGTGTACGATAAAAGCGTGACCTCCTCCGAGGATGGCATCGCCGTCAACGGTCGTCAGGTCAAAATCTTCAGCCATCGCAATCCCGCCGACATTCCCTGGGGCAAGCTTGGGGTCGAGTACGTGGTCGAATCCACCGGGCTCTTCACGGATAGCGATAAGGCAGCCCTGCACCTCGAAGCCGGCGCGAAAAAGGTGGTGATCTCCGCCCCGGCCAAGGGCAAGGTCAAGACCATCGTCATGGGGGTCAACGAAGACGAATACAACCCCACCGAAGACCACATTATCTCCAACGCCTCCTGCACCACCAACTGCCTGGCCCCCATGGTCAAGGTCATCCTCGACCGCTTCGGCATCAAGACCGGGTTGATGACCACGGTCCACTCCTACACCAACGACCAGTCCATCCTGGATTTTCCGCACAGCGACCTGCGTCGCGCCCGGGCCGCGGCGCTCTCCATGATCCCCACCAAAACCGGGGCCGCGGCCGCGGTCTCCCTGGTGATCCCCGAGCTGAAAGGCAAGTTCGACGGCCTGGCCGTGCGGGTGCCCACCCCCAACGTCTCCCTGGTGGATGCGGTCATGGAGGTGGAAAGGGCGACCACGGTGCCGGAGGTGAATCAGGCCCTGAAAGAAGCGGCCAACCGGTATCTCGGCTATTCCGAAGAGCCCCTGGTCTCCATCGACTACCAGGGCAACCCGCACTCCTCGGTGGTGGACGCCCTGTCCACCAAGGTGATCGGCACCTCGGTCAAGGTGCTCTCCTGGTACGACAACGAATGGGGCTACTCCAACCGGGTGCTGGATTTGATTTTGCTGATGGAGAGCCAAAAACCGCTATAATCCCAAAGGAGGAAATCATGCATTTCAAGATGCTGGGTATTCACACCGCAACAACGGCGATACTCCTGATCCTTTTTTCTGGCATGTCCGCCGCTGCCGCCGAACCGAAGAGTGCAAAAGAGCAGCGTGAAGTTGCCACGGTAGAACTCATGATTTCCCGCGACGGGAAGGCTATCGTGGACCAAAACGGAAAGGAAGTGGCACGGTTCGTGGAAGATTTAAGGATTCAGGCGCCGAACAAGGAAAGCGCGCGGAAAATGCCGGGCTGCATGCGCTGCTGGAAAGAGTGCCAAGTCTATGAGGGCGAACGATGCGTAACATGGATTCGTACCTGTCAGTGGGATTTTGACTGTAAATAGAGTCGCAAGGTCGGGTAGAACAAAGCGAAACCCGACGCAATAGCTCCAGCGCAGAAGGTAAATCATGCCATACCGGCGGTCGAGAACAAAAGGAGCGGCTTTTTTCTTTACCGCCGTGACCCACGAACGGCGAAGATTTCTGGGTGATGAAGCACGGGCAAAAGGGGTTCCGACCCCTTTTGAACCCTAGACGAAGTCGGGTTTCGCTTTGCTCTACCCGACCTACAACTAGCTGTTTGTTATTAAAATCAAGGGAGGAAGTACGAATGCCAAAGGCCAAGGTTCCTGGAAAAGTTGCGACAAGTAAGCCTGCAAAACCATCGACGACCAAAAAAACAGCAACCAAGCCCGCAGCAAAGGTTGCTGCAAAGGTTACAGCCAAGGTCACAACGAGTAAGCCTGCAAAGGCTGCGGCCGCTAAAAAAACAGCGGCCAAACCAAAAACTTCTGCCGCCAGCGCTGCATCCCCCAAAAAAGCAGTCAAGAAAACCACAGCAAAGCCTGCTGCAAAAACCACAGCAAAGGCTCCCGCCAAGAAAGTTGCGGCCAAGCCCGCCGCAAAGGCTGCAGCCAAAAAACCGGCTGCCAAGCCTGCTGCAAAAAAAGCACCGGCAAAGGCTGTGAAAGCTGCCGCCAAAAAGCCCGCAAAGAAATAACAGGCCTCCACAGAGCAGGTCGGGGAGTTAGCGTTGCGGCCCGGACCTGCTCTGTTCTCGCCTCGTGGCACCATGACACGACTGGAACGGTTCACGCCTTCCGCGCCGCTCTATGCTGTAATCTTTTGAGTTACTCAGGATTGCCATGACCACCGACCACACCCCGCCGGAACTCGAATCGGACGCGCTCAAGGCCAACCTCCTTGAAACCGCGGTGGATTCGGTGACCATCGATGAGGCGCTGCTGCCGCTCCTTGAGATCGTCAACAACTACCGGGGGATAAGCACAACCCTGGAAACCCTGCTCTATGAGGTCAGCCATCCGTTCCGCAACTGGAAGATGATCCTGCCCCGGCTCCGTTCCTTTGTTCTCAAGAATATCGACCATTATTTCCGGCACGAGCAGGGGCCCCAGGCCTTCCCCCTTTTCTGCGGAATATTCCTCAAGGCGGTGGAGGATTGCCGCAAGAACGAACCGCTGCTGGCCACGGCCATGGAAGGGTTGCTGGCCTACCTGGACAAACAGACCTCCCTGCTTGCCGCCGACAGCCTGCCGCGCTATCAAACCGCCCTGGCTGCGTGTTTTGAGCGACTCCACGCGCTGGACGACGAGATTCTGCTCTTTTTGGTCCAAGGCCACCATCCCCTGGGCAAGATCCTGGCCCGGCTGCACGGGTTGTGCCTTGCCGCTCCCGGCTGCCGCGGCGAGACAAGCGCCGCCCGGCTTCTGCAGCGGGTTCTGACCCTCAACTACCGGTACTGGCTGGACGAGGAAGACCCCCTCGCCTGGTTTACCGCGCAATGCGGCGATCTCTGCATGGGCTGGCGCTCCGGCACCCTGTTCAACGCCATCTCCCATCAGCGGCTGAACGAACATCTCGCCACCGTCACCCAGCTTGATCCGGCAGCCCCCGGCGCTTTGGGCGCCATGCTTGCCCTGCCCAACCACATGGACATCATCCGCCTCTACAAAGAGGCGCCGGACCGGCTCGGAGAGGAGACCGTCACCGAAGAACTGGCCGTGGACCGCTTTGCCGAGAACCGCAAGCTGCTCTTTCTTTTCCGGATCATGGATACGGCGGGGTTGGGACTGATTCACGAGGAAACCCTGCGCGAGATCAACCGGAGCCTGGTCCAGCTCATCCGCCAGCAGACCTTCGAGGAGATCGAGCGCTTCCTGCTCACCACACTCCAGCTCCTCAAGGCCAATGTCAAAAAATACCCGCACACCTCGCTGCAATGCATCCAGGTTCTGGGAAGCGAGGTGTTCCATCGCGGCAACAGCCGGCTGGTGGAAACCTTCCTCTTTGAAACCGTGCGCTTCGGCTTTCAGTACGCCAATTTCCAGGGCCTCAACGACGACTGGCAGCCCATCACCAACCCGGCCCACCTGGACAACATCCGGGTCTGGCTCAGCCTGATCATGCAGGAGCCCAAATGGTGCTCCACCCTGTTTTCCGCCCTGATCATCAATCTCAAGCTCTCGGGCACCTGCGTCAAGGACACCGACCTCTTCCAGCGCGACATCACCCAGCTCTTGAACCACCCCATCGAGCCCATCTACAACCTGGCCAAGCAGTTCACCAAGTTGATGCCGGTTTTTTTCAATGAAATCGGGGCGGAAGGGCAGCTCCGCGATGTGTCCACCGAACTCGACGAGATGCACCGCCGCAAGGACCGGCTCATCCATTTCCTGCGCAAACAGAGCCATGTGGAGTCGAGCAACCTGATCGTCGATTTCATCGAGGCGATCTTTAGGTTCTGGCAGACCCTGGACAAAGCCACCCTGGCGCCCTATCTGCCCGAGGAGGTGCTCGCGGAGGTCTCGAACCAGGGGCCATTTGTCGACGATCTCCACGCCCTGATGGGCCGGGTGCTGGGCCATGATGGCCCCATCACCCGGATCGAGGAGCTGCTGACCTGGGACGACCACCGCCGCGACACCTGGCTGGCCTCTCAGCAGGGGCTCAAATCCGAAGAGATCCGCCGCTTCACCCTGATGGTCGAGATGTACCAGCTCTGCCACCAGAAGTACAACCTCGGCGTGCAGGAGATCCGGCAACAGCTCCATCTCGCGGCCAAAAGCGGTTTTCCGGAAATGGAGCAGTTGCTGGGCGATCTGGAGATCTGCGACACCTTCCAGTGCCTGGAGGCGCTGCTCGACACCCTGGAACAGCTCAAGGAAACCATCCAGAGCCCGGAGAAATTCGAGGCCAAGGAGGATATCTACTACAAACGCCACATCGCCGTGGACATCCCCTCGGTCTACGGCCGCTACCGGGAGAAGAAATTCGACGCCCTCGGCCTCACCTTCCGCTTGGAAAACCTGGCCAACGTCTATCTGGAAAAACTGCCCGAGACCGTCAACCTCGCCTTCATCACCCGGGCCACCTTTATCCGGATCATCAAATGTTTGCGCCTCTATCTGCGGGCCCTGAAGATCGACGGCATCACCAGCCGGCGGCTGGAAACCTACATGTCGCTCCTGACCAGCTCGTTTAACATCAAACGCTTCTCCTACACCCAGTACCTCGACATCTTCCGGGGCTTCACCGAGGGGGTGAAGGACATCATCTACACCTATTACACCAACATCCACGAGAACAACCTTTCCATCATCATCCCCAAGATCGGCGAGGCCAACCTGCTGCCCAAACACCGCTCGCTCTGGGAGGCGGACGATCTGCCGGCCAGCATCCTGAGGCTTTCAGAAACCTTCATGCGGGATCTCATCGCCACCACCTTCGGCCTCCAGCATCTGGACAACTTCATCACCCGCATCTACCAAACCCTGGAGCACCAGAAGGAGATCCTGAGCGAAGAGGATCTCGACCTGCTGATGACCTACAACCCGGACCGGGCCTTGAGCAACCTGCACCTCAAGAACCACCACACCAACAACCTGATCCTCTTGGGCAACAAAGGCTTCAACCTGACCGTGCTGGCCACGGACGACAAACCCGTGCCCCCCGGCTTTATCATCACCACGGAGATCTTCCGCTGCTGGCCGGTGATCAAGGGGTTTTACAAGGCCCGCGACGAGTTCATGGGCCAGATCAAAAAATCCCTGACTGAAATGGAAAAAAAGACCGGCCGGCGCTTCGGCGATCCGGCCAATCCGCTGCTCCTTTCCGTGCGCAGCGGCGCCGCGATCTCCATGCCGGGGATGATGGCCACCATCCACAACGTGGGACTGAGCGAGGAGATCAGTCAGGGGTTTGCCGGATCTTCCGGCCAGGGGTATCCGCCGTCTTGTCAGATCGACTATCTGGCTTGGGACAACTACCGGCGCTTTCTCCAGTCCTGGGCCATGGCCGAAGGCATGGAGCGCGAGATTTTCCAGACCCAGATGAACGAGGCCAAGACCCGTTACGGCGTCGCGGTGAAAAAGGATTTTTCCGCCACCCAAATGCGGGAGCTGGCCCTGGAGTACCAGGAGAAGATCCGCGAGGCCGGCATCTGCATTCCGGCCGATCCCTGGCAGCAGCTCACCGGCGCGGTGGAGCTGGTGCTCAACTCGTGGTATGCGCAGAAAACCCAGGAATACCGGGGATTGATGGATGTTTCCGAGGCCTGGGGCACGGCGGTCATCGTCCAGGCCATGGTTTACGGCAATCTGGGGCCGGAATCGGGCAGCGGCGTGCTCTTCACCGCCCACCCCTACCGCAAGGTGAGCCGGGTGGCCCTGTGGGGCGATTATGCCACGGGCGACCAGGGCGAGGATATCGTCAGCGGCTTAGTCGCCACCCAGCCCATCTCGGTGGAGCAGGCGGAACTGGACGGCCGGCCCGAGGAAAACAGCCTGGAAACAAGATTCCCCAAGGTGTACGAACGGCTGCTCGGTATTGCCCGGGAGCTGGTCTATGAAAAGCGCTGGAACCCCCAGGAGATCGAGTTTACCTTTGAAGGTCCGGAGGAAGAAAACCTCTTTCTGCTCCAAACCAGGGATATGATCACCATCAAGAAACGGGAAAAATTCGCGGTGTTCACCGAGGGCAAGGCATTGGATAAGGCGTTGCTCGGCTCCGGCATCGGCGTTTCCGGCAGCGCCCTCTCGGGCCGCGCCGTGTTCACCGCGGCCAATATCCGGCAGCTCAAGGAGGAAGACCCCGCTACCCCGCTGATCCTCATCCGCCAGGACACCGTGCCCGAGGATATCAAGGAGATCGCCATGGCCGATGGTCTGCTCACCGCGCGCGGCGGCCAGACCTCGCATGCGGCGGTGGTCACCATCCGGCTGGAAAAAACCTGTGTCGTGGGCTGCAACGCCCTGAAGGTGTACGAGGCGGAAGAGCGCTGCGAGATCAATGGCCGCGAGATCCGTTTCGGCGACCCGATCAGCATTGACGGGCGAAAGGGTCTGTTTTTACAGGGCGCCCATCCGGTGCGGGAAGAGGTGCAGATCCTGCCGCTCTAGGAAAGTTTTTTGACTTTTTTGTGCTGGCGGTGATACCCGACCACGGTCTCGGCCAGGGTCTTTGCCTGAAAGGGCTTGAGCACATAGCCCTGGATGCCGAGTTTGGCGCAGGCCACGATGTCCTGCTTGTCGGTGACTGCGCTGACCATGATCACCGTGGTGGTTGTGTCGTTCAGGGTCTGTCGGATGGTCTGGAGGGTTTCAAAGCCGTTCATCTGCGGCATCATGATATCTATCAAGACAATATCTGGTTGCCAGCTTTTAAAGGCGACCAGGGCCTCCTCTCCGTTGGTGACCTGCCGGGATTCAAACCGTTCCTCGTCCCGGAAGGCGATCTGAAAAAGATGACGGGTGACCTCTTCGTCTTCGGCAATCAGAATTTTTAGTTTTTCAGCCATGTTCCTGCAACTCCCGCGTTCGATATCCTGTGGTAAAGAGCGGATGTGTTACCCCCTTTTGCCAGGATCAACAAGAAAAAATTCATTGGAGCAAGGCATGCGGGTTTGGGACATTCATCCCGGATTTCTCAACAGACAAAGCCTGTTGGGCGAACACCGGGAAATCCATGCCATCCACACCGTTCTCAGCCAACACAAAAAGGGGTATTCCCGCCACCCGGAAACCCTCCGTTGGCAAGACCATCTTCCCGCCCTGTGGCTTCGCCACGAACAGGTGGTTGCCGAGATGCGTCTGCGCGGCTTCAACCATTTCAGCCCGCTTCCCGCCCCGCACACGGAGATCATCTGGCCCAGTGTGTTCATCGATACGCCGGGCCGCCAATTTGAACTGCTTGCGAGAAAATACGCCACAAAAGAGCAGGGGAGGATTCCCTTACCCGCCAACGCGGGCGAACTCCTTGGCTCCCACGCCCTCTCGCTGATCAGCCGCGAATGCCTTCCCGCTTCGGCCAACCCAGCAACCCCCGAGAGTTTCGCTTCGCTGGCCGAAGCCTTGGTCCATCACCTGCGCCAGCCGCCAACCAAAAAAGGACGGACCGAAGTGCTGGCACTGCTGGAGGTGCCCAACCTACGCGATGCCAGCCTGCTCCTCGATTATGTCCCCCAAAAATCCCGTCAGGCCACGGTGTTGAACGAACTGCTCCTTTGGCCGTAATATTTTATCCGAGCATCACGCAATCTCTGTAGTCTGAGGAATACGCTGTATCCCTTTGTGAACTTCTTTCTTCACCCAAAACAAGGCGAATGGCAACCGCGTGAAAGTGTCCTCCATGGTGGCGCGGCAACCAAAAAGATACCCCCCTTAACAGTTGACAATACGAGAATCATGATCTAGTCTTACTCGAAATAATGGCGATGGAGTTCGCCTTTGAGCGCTTCCCCGACGAAGCTAATGACTCCTACTCTTGAACCAAGGGTAGGAGTTTTTTTATGTCCCCACATTGAGGAAGCCCCATTGGAAAAAGAAAAAACCTATTTCGGCTTCAGCAGGAATGTCTTTGTTACGGGACTGGTCAGCTTTTTCATGGATGTGAGTTCCGAAATGATCTACCCGCTGGTGCCGCTCTTCCTGGCCAACGTGCTCGGGGTCAATAAGTCCATGATCGGCCTGATCGAAGGGCTTGCCGAATCGACGGCCAGCCTGCTCAAGGTCTTTTCCGGCTGGTTTTCCGACCGACACGGGCAACGCAAAGGCCTGATGGTTATCGGCTACACCATTTCCACTTTGAGCCGTCCGATCATCGCCTTGGCCGGGGCCTGGCAGCACGTCTTGGCCTCACGCTTTACCGACCGGGTCGGCAAAGGAATCCGCACCGCGCCACGGGATGCGATCATTGCCGAATCCGCCCAAACAACCCACCTGGGCAGGGCCTTCAGCTTCCACCGTTCCATGGACACCTTGGGGGCAGTGGTCGGCCCGGCCATCACCCTCTCGCTTTTGGGACTTTTCAGCAACGACTACCGCTTGGTCTTTTGGCTCTCCATGATACCAGGCGTCATAGCGGTGGCCCTGATCATCCTCTTTGTCAAAGAAAAGAAGAAGCGCCCCGCGCCCCATGCAGAACGGCCAACGCTGCGTTGGCGCCATTTTGACTGGAAGGTGAAATTTTTCCTTATCATCGCGACCCTCTTCGCCCTCGGCAATTCCAGTGACGCCTTTCTGATCCTACGGGCAGAGCAGATCGGCATCCCGACGGTGATGATTCCGGCGGTCTATCTGGTCTTCAATCTTGTTTATTCCTTGTCGGCGATTCCGGCAGGGATGGCGGCGGATCGGTTCGGCAGGAAGAGAATCATCCTCTTGGGCTTCGTGCTCTTCGCCGGATTGTATTACGGTTTTGCGGTCGCCAGGAATACGGAAACCATCTGGTTGCTGTTCGGGCTCTACGGTCTGTTCATGGGATTTACCGAAGGGATTCAAAAGGCGTTTCTGGCCACCATCATTCCTCCCGATTTCAAGGCAACCGCTTTCGGGGTCTATGCTGCAACTGTAGGGTTGGCCATGTTCCCGGCCAGCCTGATCGGCGGAGTATTGTGGGATCGCGTCTCGCCAGCGGCAACCTTTTACTTCGGTGCGGCCACGGCAAGCCTTTCCGCACTGTTGTTCTTCATTTTGATGTGTTCCATGGGCAGAACGAACAAGAGCAGATGTATTCTTCATGAGGTGCGAACATGACAACCGCTGCCTTCATCGCGGGATTCGGGGCGTTGGGCTGCCTCGCCCGATATTATCTGTCAAGTTGGGTCTATGCCCCTTTGGGACGGGACTTTCCCTATGGCACATTTGCAGTCAACATTGTCGGCGCCTTTCTCATCGGTTTGGTGATAGAATATGGCTTACGGAGTACCCTCATTTCGCCAAATCTGCGCATCGGCCTTACGATCGGTTTTATGGGAGGGTTGACCACCTTTTCCACTTTCAGCTATGAAACGTTCACGCTGATGGAAGATGGCCAGATTATCACGGCATTTCTCAATATCCTGGCCAGTGTGGCGGTATGCCTCACATTCACCTGGCTCGGAATTCTTGTTGCCCGGCAAATAGCATAGGAGGAGCCATCCATGTCCAAATTTATTGGGGAAAAAGTTCTGATGCGGATTTTTGTGGGGGAGGCCAAGATGCACGGCCACCGCCCCCTCTACGAGGTGCTCGTAGAACTTTTTCTCGCCGAGGGTTTTGCCGGAGCCACCGTTTTGAAAGGCGTGATCGGCTTCGGGGCTCACCGAATTTATCACACTCACAAGCTCCTTGAGCTCTCGGCCGATATGCCGATGGTGGTGGAGGTTGTGGAAAGCCAGGAGAAAATTGATGCAATCATGCCCAAGGTGGATGCCATCATGGAAAGCGGCATGATCACCCTGGAGAAAGCCACGGTGATCCGTTACACTCACCGGCATGAAAATGAATAACCAACAAGGAGGTCGTTAATGCTCTACGCGGCGGAAGTGGAAAAAATGACCTGCGTGGCCAAAGGCGCGAATCACGGCCCAGCGCCGATTCCGCAGGAGGGACGCTGGACACTGGCCAAAGAGATCAAGGATATCGCCGGGCTGACCCATGGCGTGGGCTGGTGCGCCCCGCAGCAGGGTGCCTGCAAACTCACCCTCAACATCAAGGATGGCCTTATTGAAGAAGCGCTGGTGGAGACCATCGGCTGCTCGGGCATGACCCATTCGGCAGCCATGGCAGCGGAGATTCTGCCGGGCAAGACCATCCTGGAAGCGCTCAACACTGATCTGGTGTGCGATGCCATCAATACCGCCATGCGGGAGCTGTTCTTGCAAATCGTTTATGGCCGGTCCCAGACCGCCTTTTCGGAAGGGGGGCTCCCCATCGGCGCCGGGTTGGAAGATTTGGGCAAGGGCATGCGCAGCCAGGTCGGGACCATGTACGGCACTTTGGCCAAGGGGGTGCGCTATCTGGAAATGGCCGAAGGATATGTAACACGTCTAGCCCTGGACGATAACGATGAGGTCATCGGCTACGAGTTTGTTCATCTGGGCAAGATGATGGAGATGATCCACAAGGGCATTGACGCCAACGAGGCTCTGGGCAAGGCGACGGCAAGCTACGGCCGCTTTGATGAAGCCACTCGCACCATCAATCCACGTCACGAATAAGCGGGAGGACTTTAGATATGGCCCTGTTTGAAAGTTACGAACGAAGAATTGGAAAAATCACCCCCGTGCTGGCCCAGTATGGCTTGACCTCACTGGAAGAGGCCCGCGCGCTGTGCGAAAAAAAGGGGGTGGATGTGTATGGCATCGTCAAGTCCATCCAGCCGATCTGTTTCGAGAACGCCTGTTGGGCGTATATTCTCGGTGCGGCAATCGCCCTGAAAAAGGGAGAGACCAAGGCGGTGGACATTGCCCGGACGCTGGGCGAGGGGCTCCAGGCCTTCTGCATCCCCGGCTCCGTGGCGGAAGATCGCAAAGTCGGCCTTGGTCACGGTAATCTGGCCTCCATGCTGCTTTTGGAAGAGACGAAGTGTTTCGCCTTCCTGGCTGGCCATGAATCGTTTGCTGCCGCCGAAGGGGCCATCGGCCTTGCCCGCTCGGCCAACAAAGCCCGCAAGGAGCCGTTGCGTGTCATCCTGAACGGACTCGGCAAGGACGCGGCCCAGATCATCTCCCGCATCAATGGCTTCACATATGTACAGACGCAATTCGACTATGGCGCAGGAACGTTGGCAATCGTGCGTGAAGTGGCTTACTCCAAGGGGGAAAAGGCCAAGGTTCGGTGTTTTGGTGCGGACGATGTCCGGGAAGGGGTAGCGATCAACCACCATGAAGGGGTGGATGTTTCCATCACCGGCAACTCCACCAATCCCACCCGTTTCCAGCACCCGGTGGCTGGCACCTACAAGAAGGAGTGTCTGGAACGGGGGAAGAAGTACTTCTCCGTGGCATCGGGGGGCGGCACCGGTCGCACCCTGCATCCGGACAACATGGGCTCCGGCCCCGCCTCCTACGGCATGACCGACACCATGGGGCGGATGCACTCCGACGCCCAATTCGCCGGCTCATCCTCCGTGCCGGCCCATGTGGAAATGATGGGATTTCTCGGCATGGGAAACAACCCCATGGTCGGGGCCTCCGTTGCGGTCGCGGTGGCTCTTGAAGAAGCCATCAAGTAAAGGGCTTAACCAGAAGCGAAAATCAGAATTGCGGGATAGTTTTCAAGCACGATTCGGTGGCGGCCAATGGATTTTGGCTGCCATAAAAGGCTTCCCGAACCGCGCCATCCCCATCGAGCTTGCAGGCCAGGATTTTCGGATCATGATAGAAAAGAAACCAGGCATCCTTGGCACCCGCCTGCCCCAGAAACCGCTCCTTGGCCGCGACGGAATCAAGGGGAAAGTTGTCGTAGGCCGTGATCCAGAGCGGGTTGCTGTTGCAGGGCATGGGCAGCAGATCTCCCAGATGCAGAGCGATTTGCCCTCCTGATTCGAGCCAGACGGCCTGATGCCCCCTGGTATGGCCGCCGGTCCGCGCCAACCGCACCCCCGGCAGAATTTCCTCCTCGCCCTCGACCAGATGCAGGTTTTTCCCCGCGACCAACCCCGCGAAATTCTCCGGCCAGTAGGCGCTGGCCGAGCGAATGTTGGGGGCCAGCACATCCTCCCATTCCTGGCGCTGCAGGTAGTACATGGCCGCGGGAAAGGTCAGCTCCAACCCGCCGCTATCGTTGAGCATGGTGACCCCGCCGGCATGGTCGAAATCGCCGTGGGTGAGGATGACGTGGCTGATGGAGTCGCGGCAGAGCCCAAGCCGGGACAGGCCGGCAACAAGATCCCATTCAGCCCGCACCCGGAAAATCCCCCTCTGCTTGGGTGTCAGCTTGTTGCCCAGACCCGTGTCGATGAGCACATTGGACTGGCCCGTTTGCAGCAGCATGGGCGAATTTGCCAGCAGCACATGGTTATCCGGAGTGGAGGCGCATTTTTTCTCCCACAACACCCGGGGCACCACCCCGAACATGGAGCCGCCGTCGATCTCGAACTCCCCGCCCTGCAGCCAGCGGATCGTGAAGTCACCAAGTCTGAATCCCTGAGACATCTTTTGTTCTCCTTATTTTTCATGCTACAATACCTCCATGGACACCCCAATCACAATCGGAATCAGCGCCTGCCTCACCGGCCGGAAGGTCCGCTACGACGGCGGCCATACCCGCGACCCGTATCTTATGGAAACCCTGGCCCGGTTTGTCGAGTTCCTGCCGGTCTGCCCGGAGGCGGAATGCGGCCTGGGCGTACCCCGCGAACCCATGCGCTTGGTGGGTGACCCTGCCAAGCCGAGGCTGATTACCATCCAGAGCAAAATCGACCTGACCGAACGGATGGAGAGTTGGTGCCAAAAACGGGTCCACGAGTTGGAAACGGAAAACCTCTGCGGCTTCATTTTCAAAAGCCGTTCGCCCACCAGCGGCATGGAGCGGGTCAAGGTCTACAGCGAATCCTCCACCGGCGCCCCCCAACATAAGGGGGTCGGCCTCTTTGCCCGGGCCTTCATGGACCATTTTCCCCTGCTGCCGGTGGAGGATGAAGGCCGCCTCCACGACCCGGCCTTGCGGGAGAACTTCATCACCCGGATCTTCGTCCTCCGCCGCTGGCGGGAGGCTGCCGCCCACCAGCGGCTGGGCAGCCTGATCGAGTTCCATACCCGCCACAAGCTCCTGCTCTTTTCCCACAGCGAAACGCACTACCGCGCCTTGGGCAGATTCGTGGCCCAGGCAAAGCAATACCCCGCCGAAGCGCTCTTTGCCGACTACGAAAAGGGGTTGATGACCGCGCTGGCCTGCAAACCCACGGTGAAAAAGCAGGTCAACGTGCTCCTCCACCTGATGGGCTACTTCAAAAAGGTGCTCTCCCCCGCGGAAAAAGCCGAGCTTCTCGAACTGATCGACCAGTACCACCGGGAATATGTGCCCCTGCTGGTGCCGCTTACCCTGCTCAACCATTACGTGCGCAAATACAACGAAGCATATCTGGCCGGCCAGTATTATCTGCAGCCGCATCCCGTGGAGCTGAAGCTGAGAAACCATGTCTGAGGAGAAGGCCCCATGATCATCGGCGTACCCAAGGAGATCAAGGAAAAGGAGTTCCGGGTGGGGATCGTACCCTCCGGGGTCAAGTCCCTGGTGCTGGCTGGGCATACGGTGCTGGTTGAGCAGGGGGCGGGCGAGGGCAGTGGCATTGACGATGGTGGATACAGGGCGGTTGGGGCCATAATCGCGGCCACGGCCGCCGAGGTCTGGACCCAGGCCGATCTGGTCATGAAGGTCAAGGAGCCGCTGGCCCCGGAATATCCCCTGCTCAAACCCGGCCTGATTCTCTACACCTATCTCCACCTGGCCCCGCTGCCGGAATTGACCCAGGCGCTGCTCGACGCCAGGGTAACCGGGGTGGCCTACGAGACGGTGCAGCTCGACAACGGTTTTTTGCCGCTCCTTGCGCCGATGAGCCAAGTGGCCGGACGCATGGCCATCCAGGTGGGGGCCCATTTTCTGGAAAAGGAGGCGGGCGGACGAGGGGTGCTGCTGGCCGGGGTGCCCGGCGTACCGCCGGGTCATGTCACCATCCTGGGGAGCGGCACCGTGGCGGTCAATGCGGCGCAGATGGCCATGGGTCTGGGCGCGGAGGTTGCCATGCTGGGCCGCAACCTGCCCAAATTGGCGGAACTGGACACCCTCTTCCGGGGCAGGGTGCGAACCCTGGCCATCAACCAACATACCATCGAGGAGGAGCTTGCCAAGGCCGATCTGGTGGTGGGGGCGGTGCTGGTGGTGGGAGGCCGGGCGCCGAGATTGATCAGCCGGGAGATGCTTTCCCTGATGCCAAAGGGCGCGGTGATTGTGGACGTAGCCATCGACCAGGGCGGCTGCGCCGAAACCTCGCGCCCCACCTTTCACTCCGCTCCGGTCTACGAGGTGGACGGGATCATCCACTATTGCGTGGCCAACATGCCCGGCGCGGTGCCGCGTACCTCCACCTTTGCCCTGACCAACGCCACCCTGCCTTATGCCCTGGCCATGGCCGACAAGGGGTTTGCCCAGGCAGCCAAGGACGATCCACCCCTGTTCCGGGGCATAACCACATACCAAGGCGCGCTCACCAACCGGCTGGTGGCCGAGTCCCAGGGGCGGGACTGGCAACCCCTTCAGCTCTAGCAGGGCGTTGAAAAAAGCCGGGACGGCTTTTTTCAACGCCCTGCCCGGAAATCAGGCGCCGTCCGAGCCGATGGAAAACATGCTCTCCAGGGCATGGCGGGAGTAAGTCTGGAGGGCGAGCATGGTTTCTGTTTTTTGAATGGACTCCAGTTTCTGCATCTGCCGGGTCACCAAGGCCGAGAGCATTTCGTTGCTCGCCACCCTGGCAATGGCCACCAGATCGTGGCTGCCGCTGACGGAATACACCTCGGAAATGCCCTCCATGTCCGCGAGCGCTTCCGCCACCTCGTTGATCTTCCCCCGCTCAACATTCATCACAATAATCGCTGTAACCATTTCCGTTTCCTTTTTTTGCATGCATTGACCAGCGCTTACCAGAGACAAAAAATCTTTTTCCCGTCCTGCAATGCGCCGCGCACCTTTTCCATGTGACGCAGAGCGGCCATCTCCCGCTGGATATCCGCAGGCGCGGTCCCCAGCCGTTGAGACAAAAACGCGATGTCAGCCCCGCCCGTTTCCTTGAGGATATCGATGATCTTGGCCTGCTCCGCACTTACGGCGGCGCTGCCAAAGCTGTCCTTGCAATGCTGGGCGCTGCGCACCGCCCATGGGTCGCAGGTCCGGGTTGGAGAAAAGGCATCCATGTAACAATCCTCGCAGAGCGCCTGACCGTGCAACATCGCTTCTTCCCCGGGCTCCATCGCTTGATGGCAACGATCGCAGTTCATCCCAACCCCCCCAGCTTCACCATCTGCCGGTCATGTATTTTTCCCAGCAGGAGCAGGGCCACGATGGCGCCCAGCAGGGCCAGCCCCATGTCCGACTGGGTATCCCAAATATACCCCTGGGTGGCGAGAAAAGCATCGGCTCCGGTGCCGGAAAGCACTGCCACCCACCACTCCAGCAATTCGTAGAAGGCGCTGATCGCCAAACAGACGCAGACCACCAGAAAACTGAGCCAGCCGCGCCCGCTGACCACCCCCTTGCGGAGCAGGATCTCCCTGGTCACCATGGCCGGGATAAAGCCCTGGGCAAAATGACCCACCTTGTCGTAGTTGTTGCGCGGCCAGCCGAACACCTCCTTGAGCCAGTTGAAAAAAGGCTCTTCCGCGTAGGTGTAATGCCCGCCTTGCATCAGAATCAGGCAATGGATCAGGATCAGGATGTAGACCAGGGGGGTCAGCGGGAAGCGGCGGCGGGTGGCAACGAGCACTCCAGCCCCGATCAGGGCTGGGAGCACCTCGAGAAACCAGGTGTAGAAATCCTTCGGCTCAATGGCGGACCAAACCAAAGCCGCCAGATAGATCGCTGCCCAGCTCACCGCGCCCCTGCTCATTATTTTCCCTCCAGGTCTCTGAAATCCCGACGGATCTCCTCCAAACGGTTCCGGTAGCTCTCGGCATCGCCGTATTCCAGGAATTTCCCATAACGGCTGTGCATGGAGGCAATCCGCCGGGCATGCTTGATCGGACACCAATACTGTTCGGTGCGGCCGCCAATCTCCCGGACATAGGCGATCAACCCGTTGACATAGCCGCAGTACATGCAGTTGAGCTTCTCGATCAGGTTGAGATAGGCCAGGGACTGGCGGTCGACGACGATGTAGCGCCGCCTTTTAACCCTGGGGATGCCGTAAACCCGGAAGCAAACCGCCTGGAACACCGTGACCGAGAGGTCCAGAAACAGGGCCGGAATCAGAATGAACCAGATGAACGGCACGGTGAGGATAGTGAGCAGGGGGGCCTCGGACAGGTAACGCGACACCCGCTGCATGAGAGCCCGGTGTTGTTTTTTTACCTCCGCCTCGAAACGGACCTTGCGGCCGACCACGCGATAATAAAACTCCGCCTCCTTCTTCTCTATCTCCTCCAGGACCTCTTGCTCAAGTTTTTTCATCGCCTCAAGCAGGGCTTCTATTCTGGTATCCATCGTTCTCCCGTGCGCCTTGCCTGCGGTGCGCTGTTCGTTGCCGTGGCCGGGGACAAGCCCGCTACGGGCCGTTCCCTATAAAAAAAGCAGGTTGGCCAACCGGACCAACCTGCTTTTTGCGATACCCATCGTGCTGCGTTGCGACATCCCGATCAGTAGCTGGGACGGCGGCGCTTTTTGTCTTTTTTCTTTACCTCGGCCTGATTCACCTTCAGTTCGCGGTTCTTGAGCATCATCTTATTCAGAGCCTTGATCGCCTTGTCCGCCTCGGAGTTGCTGGGCATCTCGATAAAACCGAAGCCCTTGGACTGCCCGGAAAACCGGTCCTTGACCAGACTAATGCTGGCGACCTCGCCGTATTGGGAAAAAAGTTCCTTCAGCTCTTCTTCGGTGACCCCAAAAGCAAGATTGCCGATATACATATTCATTGATACATCCTCCCTCATGTGCATGCATAACAACCGCTATCAAAAAACCCAACGCACAGAATTGGCGGATAGCGCAACGGCCAACAATTGGCCCATCTGCAGAGGTGTAAAAAAATTAAGGGACCGGTCCGCGGTCCCTCGTTACACGTCTGCAGGTACTGTCAAACGGTTTCGGCGCCTCAAAAAAGGAGAAAACAACCGGTTCCGTTCCGAATCTATAGCATGGATTGGGGGGCAAACTCAAGCTTTTTCACGATTTTACACATAATGACAAGCAGTTAAGAAGAAGGAGCAAGCCATTGCTCAAGAAGCTTGCGCAACAGCTCTTTTTTCACCGGTTTGGCGAGGTAATCGTTCATGCCCGCTTCCAGGCATTTCTCCCGGTCACCCTGCATGGCGTTGGCGGTCATGGCGATAATCGGCAACGGTCTTTCTCCCTTGGGCTCCCGCGCGCGAAAGGCTCGCGTTGCCTGGTAGCCGTCCAGCACCGGCATCTGACAATCCATCAACACCAGATCGTAGTGCTTTCCGGCCAGGGCGGCCAGCGCCTTTTCCCCGTTTTCGGCAAGATCGACGGTCAAGCCCATGGCATCAAGCATCTTCGCGGCCACCATCTGGTTGACCTTGTTGTCCTCCACCAGCAGAATATGGCCCTGCAGTGGGCCTTCGGCCACGACCCTTTCCTGCTCCTCGGTCTGGACGGCCATGGCTGCCACCGGGAAATCCAATTCGCACCAAAAAGCGGAGCCCTTGCCCGGCTCGCTCTCCACCCCGATCTTTCCGCCCATCAGCACAACAAGCTGACGGACAATGGCCAGACCCAGGCCGGTGCCGCCGTATTTCCGGGTGGTGGAGCCGTCACCCTGGGTAAAGCTCTGGAAAAGATCGTGCTGTTTTTCCTCGGAGATGCCGATGCCGGTGTCGCGGACTTCAAGCCGCAACTTCACCCGGGAGGCAAGAGAGGACAGACACCGAACCCGAACCCTCACCTCGCCGTGATGGGTAAACTTGATGGCATTGGTCATGAAATTGAGCAACACCTGACGCATCCGGGTCGGGTCGCCGATGAGCATTTCCGGCACCTGTGGATCGATCTCCGTAACCACGGCGACATTTTTGGCCTGGGCCTGGCCGGCGAGCAGGGTAGCCAGGTCTCGCACCAGTGCGCGCAGACTGAAGGGGATCTCCTCCAAAACCAGTTTGCCGGCGGCGATCTTGGAAAAATCAAGAATATCGTTCAAAATACCAAGCAGCGCCTCGGCCGAGGAATAGGCTGTTTTGACATAATCGATCTGGGCCGCATCCATCTTGGTGTCCTGCAAAAGCTGCAGGGTGCCGAGGATGCCGTTCATCGGCGTCCGGATCTCATGGCTCATGTTGGCGAGAAACTCATCCTTGGCCCGGCTCGCCGTTTCGGCTTCTTCATTGGCCTGGCGGAGATCCCGCACCAGAATATCGTTGGCAAACCGCATCTCCAGAGAGGAAACAAGGGCATCCTGCATGTGGGTTGCCGATTTGATCAACATCAGGATATACAAAATGATCACGCTGGCCATAATGGTATAAAACTGGCCGCCGTGTTTCAGGAACAAATAGACAAAAGGCAGCAGGGGGCAGACCATGTAGACAAAATAGAGATTGCGCAAAGGAGAGAGAATGGGGATGGCCCCGGCGGTGAGCCCGGAAATAATGAAAAACAAAGCCACCTGCTCCATGCCGGTGGTTGAGGCGAAAAAGAAGATCACCGCCATTCCCCACATGATGCCGGTGAAAGATACCATATAGATATAGGCATGCGCGCAGCGCAGCGCCATGGGCTCCGTGTTTTTCTCCTGCCGGTGAAAACAAAAAACAACACCCAGCTTGAGGAGAAAAAGCACGGTCATGCCTGCCAGCCAGCCTTGCCAAACAGGAGAGGCAAGCGCCGACTGCACCAGCAGGCACAAGGCAACACTCAGGATAAATACCGTAATATTGCTGGAATATCCCGAATCAAGCACCAGCCTGACCAGTTCGTTCGTCACCAGCCTGCGGCTGTTTTTTTCCTTACCGCTGTGATCGAGAAAAAAGTTAAGCATGACTGATGCTATACCCTGTCCATCAGACGATTTCAATGCTTCCGGGAAGGATGGCCGCAACCTCGCCGGCCGATATTTGCTGGAGCAATCCTGCTTCGTAATGGGGGAAGGGTGTCACCTTCAAGCCGGAACCGGCTGCTAGGAAGAAGGGGCAAGCCATTGCCCCAGGAGCTTGCGCAACAGCTCTTTTTTCACCGGTTTGGCGAGGTAATCGTTCATGCCCGCTTCCAGGCATTTCTCCCGGTCACCCTGCATGGCATTGGCGGTCATGGCGATAATCGGCAACGGTCTTTCTCCCTTGGGCTCCCGCGCGCGAAAGGCTCGCGTTGCCTGGTAGCCGTCCAGCAGCGGCATCTGACAATCCATCAACACCAGATCGTAGTGCTTTCCGGCCAGGGCGGCCAGCGCCTTTTCCCCGTTTTCGGCAAGATCGACGGTCAAGCCCATGGCGTCGAGCATCTTCGCGGCCACCATCTGGTTGACCTTGTTGTCCTCCACCAGCAGAATATGGCCCTGCAAGGCGCCTTCGGCCTGCGTTGCTTCCGTTTTTCGCTCCTCGCCCTGCCGCCCCATGGTTGCCACGGGGAAATCCAGCTCGCACCAGAAGAGCGAGCCTTGGCCCGGCTCGCTCTCCACCCCGATCTTCCCGCCCATCATTAAAATAAGCTGCCGGACAATGGCCAGACCCAGGCCGGTGCCGCCGTATTTTCTGGTGGTGGAGCCGTCGCCCTGGGTAAAGCTCTGGAAAAGATCGTGCTGTTTTTCCTCCGGGATGCCGATGCCGGTGTCGCGGACCTCAAGCCGCAGCATCACCCGGGAGGCAAAGGCGGACAGGCACCGAACCCGAACCCGAACCTCGCCCTGCTCGGTGAACTTGATGGCATTGGTGATGAAATTAGTCAACACCTGCCGCACCCGGGTCGGGTCGCCGATGAGCATTTCCGGCAGGTGCGGATCGATCTCCGCGATCAGGGCCACATCCTTGACCTTTGCCGAATGGGAGAGCAGGGTGACCAATTCGTCCACCAGTGCCCGCAGGCTGAAGGGAATATCCTCCAGCACCAGCTTGCGGGCGGCGATTTTGGAAAAATCCAGGATGTCGTTCAGGATGGACAGCAACCCCTCGGCCGAGGAATAGGCGGTCTTGACATAATCGATCTGGGCCGCATCCATCTTGGTGTCCTGCAAAAGCTGCAGGGTGCCGAGGATGCCGTTCATCGGCGTCCGGATCTCATGGCTCATGTTGGCGAGAAACTCATCCTTGGCCCGGCTCGCCGCCTCGGCGGCGTCGCGAGCCAGAACCAACTCGCTCTCCGTGGCCTTGCGCCTGTCGTTCTCGGCAATCAACTCCAGGTTGAGGGATTCGCTTTCCTCGCTGGCCTGCCTCAGGTGCGCCACCAGGGCATCGTTGGCATACCGCGTCTCCAGGGCGGAGACCAGGGATCTCTGCATGATGGTGGCGGAATTAATCAACACCAGGATGTAAAATAAGATGATGGTCCCCATGACCAGGTATTGGGTGCCGCCCTGCTCGAAAAGCCTGTAGGACAAGGGCAGGAGCGGCAGACAGATATACCAGTAATAGAGCTTGCGCAGGGGAGAGAGAAGGGGAATTGCCCCGGCGGTAAGACCGGCGGCAATAAAAACAAGCCCCATCTGCGCCAGCATCGATCCGGTTTGAAAAAAACAGAATATCCCCACCCCCCATAAAACGCCGGTGAGAAAAACCAACCCCACATAGGTGTTCACACAGGGATAGGATATCAGCCCATGATCCTTGGCCTTTTTCCGGTAACAACGGGTGGCCACGAGCCTCAGCAGGAAAATAAGCGTCATGGCGAGTAGCCAGCCGGTCAGCAGGCTTGGCGAGGCAACCGTCCGCACCATGAGAAAAAGGGCCCAGGTCAGGACATAGGCCGCGGTGCTGCTGGAAACCCCGGAATCGAGCACCAGCCGGATCAGTTCGTCCGCCACCGGCCCGCTGTTCTCTTTTTCCTTATGGCTGCGATCGAGAAAAAATTTGAGCATACTTGATGCTATACCCTGTCCATCACATGATTTCAATGGTTCCGGGTTTGCCAGCCACCACTTCGCCGATGATGCCGAAATCCAGGGGATAGTCCCGTTTGCCCAACCGTTCGGCAATGGAGTTGATCCCTTCGACGGAAGCGGCAATGAGCAGGCCGCCGGAGGTTTGCGGATCGCAGAGAACCATCTCCATGGGATCCATTTCTTCCAAGGCGCTGTGCATGTGCGGGGCGTAGAAGGCCTTGTTCTTGTGGGCTCCCTCCGGGATGATGCCCATGGAGGCATGGTGCAGGGTCTCGGGCAAGATCGGCACGGCCCGCGAGTCGATGCGGATGGCCACGCCCGAGGCAAGAGCCATCTCGTAGAGATGCCCCACCAGCCCGAAACCGGTGATGTCGGTGCAGGCATGCGCCCCTACGGTCTGCATGAGCTGGGCCGCCTCCCGGTTCAGGGTGGCCATGACCCGGGTGATCATGGCCTCGGTGCCTTTGGCCGCCAACCCGCCTTTGAGAGCGGTGGAAAGGATGCCAGTGCCCAGGGGCTTGGTGAGCAGCAGCAGATCGCCCAACCGGGCGCCGGAGTTGAGGAGCACCCGGTTGGGATGCACCACCCCGGTTACGGAAAGTCCGTATTTCAACTCGGGGTCTTCGATGGAATGCCCGCCCACCAGCAAGGCCCCGGCCTCCTTGATCTTATCCAGCCCACCGCGCAGGATCTCCTGCAGGACGGCACGGCCCAGCTCCTTGATGGGAAAGGCCACCAGGTTCATGGCCAAAAGCGGTTTGCCGCCCATGGCGTAGACGTCGGAAAGCGCATTGGCCGCGGCCACCTGCCCGAACTGGTAGGGATCGTCGACAATGGGGGTGAAAAAATCCACCGTCTGGATGAGGGCGGTATCGTCGTTGAGACGATACACCCCGGCATCCTCGCCCGTTGCCGCGCCCGCGATCAGATTCGGATCGGTGGGCAGGTCAAGACCGCACAATAATTGGTCCAGGTCCCCCGGACTCAATTTGGCGGCTCAACCAGCGGCTTTGACGGTGCTGGTCAGTTTCAGTTTGGTCATTGTTCCTTCCATTTTGGGTCATATAACAACGGGCCTTCGACAGGCTCAGGCCGAACGGTGTTGTCTGAAAAAATTCAGATTATCCCCTAATTCTTTAACGTCATTCCCGCGCAGGCGGGAATCCATACGATCTAGCTAATTCCTCTGGATTCCCGCCTGCGCGGGAATGACTTGACTGTGCCAGGCAAACAATTAATATTCCGTTCGTGCTGAGCCCTGTCGAAGCACCGCTTTAAATCACCTTCCGGGTTCTTACGAATCCGTCTTCCAAGGTATCTCGCGAAAAACCCCTTCCGCTTCCTTACAAAAAATCCGGGCAATGGCGATACCGGCAGAGGCCAGAATACCCTGCACCTTGGCAAGCTCTGCCGGAGCAAAGGTGATGGCCATGCCGCAATCCCCACTGATTTCCCGGGGCACCGGCACCACATCCAGGGCGATGTTGCCACCTTTCAACAACTGTTCCGCCTTGAGCACGTAGTGGATGGAAAAAAAAATAGCCACATACGATCCGCTCGGGTGGCACCCATTCTTGGCGGCAGCCATCATAAAGCCCCCCCTCCCTTGACGGGAGGGGGCTGGGGGGTGGGTGAAATGGCCAACAGCCTCACCTCATGCACCTTCCCCCTCTCCCTATCCCTCTCCCGCCAGGGGAGAGGGGATTTTTTTGCATGTTGCAATTTTCTCATCGGATCGTGCTGACTTACTGCTTGCATAGCTAAAAAAATCAGAGGCAGATACATCAAACCTCTTCCATTTCCTCTTTCGAATCCCGGCCAAGCAGGGACTGAACCGCCTCACCGCACGGCTTATCCTCATAGATCATAGCATACACCTGCTCCAAAATGGGCATCTCCACCCCGATCTTTTTCGCCAGGGCCATGGCGGAACGGGTGGTTTTTATCCCCTCGGCAACCATCTTCATCTCGGCAAGGATCTGCTGCAAAGTCTTGCCCTGGCCAAGCTTGAGGCCAACCTGCCGGTTGCGGCTCAGATCCCCGGTGCAGGTAAGAACCAGATCGCCCATGCCCGCCAGGCCGGAAAAGGTAAGGGGCTTGGCGCCCATGGCCACCCCGAGGCGGGTGATCTCGGCCAGCCCCCGGGTGATGAGGGCGGCGCGGGTGTTGGTGCCGTAGCCCAACCCGTCGCAGATGCCTGCGGCAATGGCGACGATGTTCTTGAGCGCCCCGCCCAGCTCCATGCCGATCACATCGGTGCCTGCGTAGACACGGAACCGTTCGGTGTGAAAGATATCCTGAAAAAAACGAGCCCCCTCGATGGTGGGGGCGGCGACCGTCACTGCCGTGGGGATTCCAGCGGCCACCTCCTTGGCAAAGCTCGGCCCGGCCAACACCCCGAGCTGCCCCTTGAAATCCGGACGCAGGGAGGCCAACACCTCCGCCATCACCTGATTCATGGTGAGCAGGGTCTCGTTCTCAACGCCCTTGGTGGCGGAGATGATCGCAGCGTTGGGAGCCAGATGGGGGGCAAGGAGGGTGAAGACCTCCCGGTAAACATGGGAGGGAACCACCATGACCACCACCGGCTTGTTGGAAACCGCTTGGGCAAGATCGGCGGTAGGGTACACCGTAGTGGGCAAGGGAAAGCCGGGGAGGTAGGTGGTGTTTTCCCGATCCCGCAGAAGCCCGGCCACATGGTCCGGACGATGCGCCCAGAGATCCACGCTGAACCCCTTGTCGCCAAGGAGCTTGGCCAGGGCGGTTCCCCAGCTCCCTGCGCCAATTACCGCTATGTTTTCAGGAGGGGCCATGGAAGCAAATACTGTTATTTAGTTTTATTTTTAATCCGAAAAACAACCAAAACAAACACGGGGAGTAGTACGTATAACGCAAAATAAAGGCGAACCTTCAATGATGACCCACCATTCACGCCATTCGATATCCATGCCCAGATTTCAGGAAACAAAAATATGCTAAGCTTGGTTATAGAGAAATACAACGGAATAACCAGAATGGCTACTATCGCCCAAATAATTCGTTGTTTTTGGGGCACTGTTGTTGTTCGTAAAATGACGATTGATGGTCCACATGAAACAAGAAAAACCATAAAAAATATGACACCAATGCCAATTATCCACGAGACCGCCGCCATCGCTAACCCCCAGTGTTTTGGTGTCGCTTATTGAACTATAGATTTCTGTACGAGAACATTCCTCCAGCACATTGCATAATCTCTCCTACCTCATCCGCTTTTCAAATACGTCTTCAAATCCCGGTAGTAATTTTCGTGGGGCCCGATCATGATAAGCTCAAGACTTTCGTCCTTGATACAGCGGTAGGCAAGAAGATACATCTGGCTCTGCACTGTGAACTTATGGACAAAAACACCCCGCAAGTCGCCTTTCTTTTCCGAGCCAAGGGAGGGGTTTTCTATAATCTGCCTGATTTCGTTGTCTAACTCAGACTTCTCTTTCTCGTTGAATTTTTTAACTTTTTTCGCAAACGAGTGTGATTGATAAATCTTCATGGATCATCAACCGAATTGATACTCTGTCTTCTCGTCGTGCTCCAGCTCTTCAAGCCCCATCAAAATCTCCTTGATAAGGCTGTAGGTGAGATCCGGGTTTTCTTCCGAGCATTTGCCAATCCGCGCCCAATGCTCGATCTGGCCGGTCAGGGATCGGTGCTCGATTTTACTGAACCGTTTCGCCTCGCCGACCAACTCTTCCGATATTCTTACCGCCATTGCCATAACACACCTCCATGATAAGTCTCTCTCATGGATACATTTTACGACTTAAAATTGCAAAATGCAACTTTTTGCGTCACTCTGCGGTTTCCTCGTCCTCACCTTCCTCATCATCGGAAATGATCTCGGCCATGCGATCCACCGCCATGACCTTCTCGCCCTCATCCAGCTTGAAGAGCCGCACGCCCTGAGTGTTCCGGCCGATGACCCGCAGATCGCGCATGGAGATGCGGATGATCTTGCCGCCGTTGGTGATCATCATCAGCTCGTCTTCGTCCGTCACCTGCAAGGCCCCAACCACCAGGCCGTTGCGCTCGCTGGCCTTGATGGCGAAAACTCCCTTGCCGCCGCGCTTGATCAGCCGGTATTCATCCACCTCGCTGCGCTTGCCGTAGCCGTTTTCCGTGACCACCACCACCGAGGAGCCCTCGTGCACCACATCCACGGAGACCACCTCGTCGCCCTCGGCCAGGTTGATGCCCTTGACCCCGGTCGCGGTGCGGCCCATGCTGCGGACGTTTTGCTCGTTGAAGCGGATCGACATGCCCTTGCGGGTGACGACCATGATATCGTTGCTGCCGTTGGTCAGGACCGCACCCAAAATCTCGTCATCCTCGCGGATGGTGAGGGCGATCTTGCCGCGCCGGATGGGGCGGCGGAACTCGGTGAGCACGGTTTTCTTGACCACGCCCTTCTTGGTGATCATCATGATGTGGCATTCCTGGCCCTCGGGGATATCGAAGGTGGAAACCGGCAGGATGGCCATAACCTTTTCGCCCTCGGTCAGCTCCAGGAGATTGACGATGGCCTTGCCCCTGGCGATGCGCCCGGCCTGCGGGATCTCGTAAACCTTGCGCCAGAAGACCTTGCCGTGGTTGGTGAAAAAAAGGAAGGTGGCGTGGGTGGAGGCCGTGTACATGTTGGAGACGAAATCCTCCTCGATGGTGGTGGTGCCCTTGATCCCCTTGCCGCCGCGCCGCTGGGAGCGGTAGAGGTCAACCGGGTTGCGCTTGATGTAGCCCTCGTGGGTAACGGTGACCACCATCTCTTCCTGCATGATCATGTCTTCAGGCAGAATCTCGTCCGGGGCTTCGATGATCTCGGTGCGCCGCTCATCGCCGTACTGCTCGATGATCTCGGTGAACTCGTCGCGGATGATCTTCATGACCAGATTCTGGTCGGCCAGCACCTGCTTGAACCAGGTGATCTGTTTCATCAGCTCTTCGTACTCGCTGACGATCTTTTCCCGCTCCAAGCCGGTGAGCCGGTGCAGCCGCATCTCCAGGATGGACTGGGCCTGAATCTCAGAAAGGGAGAAGCGGGCGATGAGGCCGAGCTTGGCTTCCTGGGGGTTGGCGGATTTCTTGATCAGCTCCACCACCTCGTCGAGGTTGGTGATGGCGATCTTGAGCCCTTCCAAAATGTGGGCCTTTTCCTCGGCCTTTTTGAGGTCGTAGGCAGTGCGGCGGTAGACGATGGTCTTGCGGTGCAGGAGGAAATATTCCAAAATCTGCCGCAGGTTCAAAATCTCGGGCCGGTTGTTGACGATGGAGAGCAGGATGATGCCCATGCTCCGCTGCAGCGGGGTCAGCTTGTACAACTGGTTGATCACCACCTCGGCAATGGCGTCCTTTTTCAGCTCAAGCACGATGCGCATCCCATGGCGGTCGGATTCGTCGCGCACCTCGGAGATGGTCTCTATCCGTTTTTCCTTGACCAACAGGGCGATCTTCTCGATGAGGAACGCCTTGTTCTGCTGGTAGGGAATCTCGGTGATGATGATGGATTCCCGGCCGCTCTTGCTCTTTTCCACATCGGTCTTGGAACGCATGAGAATGGAGCCGCGCCCTGTTTCATAGGCCTCGCGGATGCCGGCCCTGCCGCAGATATAAGCGCCGGTGGGGAGATCGGGTCCGGTGATATGGTCCATCAACTGGTTGACCGTGATGTTGGGGTCGTCGATCATGGCGATCAGGCCGTTCATCACCTCCACCAGATTGTGGGGCGGGATATTGGTGGCCATGCCCACGGCAATGCCGGAAGAGCCGTTGATCAGCAGATTGGGGATTCGGGAGGGAAAAACCACCGGCTCCATATGGGAGTTGTCGTAGGTGGGCACGAAATCAACGGTTTCCTTTTCAAGGTCCGCGATGATCTCCTGGTCGATCTTGGTCATCCGCGCTTCGGTATACCGCATGGCCGCAGGGGAATCGCCGTCCACCGAACCAAAGTTGCCCTGGCCGTCGACCAAGGGATAACGCATGGAGAAATCCTGGGCCATGCGGACGATGGTGTCGTAGGCCGCGGTATCGCCGTGCGGGTGGTACTTACCGATAACATCACCGACAATACGGGCCGACTTAAGGTGGGGCCGGTTGTGGAAGTTGCTCAGCTCCCGCATGGCAAAGAGGGCGCGGCGATGCACGGGCTTGAGGCCGTCGCGCACATCGGGCAGGGCCCGGCCAATGATGACGCTCATGGCGTAATCGAGGTAGGATTTCTTCAGTTCCTTCTCGATGGAGATCGAGGCAATCGGCAAATTTTGGGTCATTTCTTCCGACATATTAAAAATCCTTGTTCAATGGATGGAGACCATCCTGAATGTGTTACACCCGAGTCTCTTAAATTCCCTCCCCCCTGGCGGGGGAGGGTTAGGGAGGGGGGGAACTAGCTAGTGGATCGGCTGGTTGCAACTTCACCCACCCCCTCACCCCCTCCCATCGAGGAAGGGGGATAAACGCTGCTAAATATCGAGGTCCGCCACCTCAAGCGCATGGTTCTGGATGAAATCCCTGCGGGGCTCGACCTTGTCGCCCATGAGGCAGGTGAACATATCGTCGGCCAAGGCCGCATCGTCGATGCTCACCCGCAGCAGGGTCCGTTTTTCCGGATTCATCGTGGTATCCCAGAGCTGCTCGGGATTCATTTCACCGAGACCCTTGTAGCGCTGGAGGTTGCTGCCCCGGAAAGACTCCTGGCGGACCACGGTGAGCAGCTCCTGCCAGTTTGGCACCACAATCTCCTTGTTGGCGGTCTCCACGGTGAACGGGGAGGTGAGATACTGTTTGATCTGCCCGTACTGGCGGATGGCGGAGCGGTATTCGCTGATCAGCGGGATCTGGGGGCCCACGGTGATCATCATGTGGGCCTTGTCCTTGATGGCCGCGTCGAACTCCCAGCAGCTCGGCCGCCAACGGCAGGGGCGGACAGCGCCGAGGATTAAATCCTTGTGGTGCAGCTCTTCGTTGAGGTGTTCCACCAGATTCCGGTCTTCAAACTGATCCGCCGAGGTGATGTCGTTGTCCAGCAGGAAGTGAACCATCTCTTCCCAGAGATTGATGCGGGTCAGGTACTCGATGATCTTCTGGTAGCTGGAAAGGTTTTTCAGCAACCCGATGAGATCCTCGCCCGCCATCTTCTCCTTGCTGGCCCCCACCGTTACCTGCACGCTGGTGCTGGCCTGGGCGAAGAGATACTGGTTGAGCTCTTCCTCGTCGGAAAAATACTGTTCCTTCTTGCCGCGGCCCAGGCGGAACAGGGGCGGCTGGCCGATGTAGATATTGCCGTTTTCCACCAGGGGCAGCATCTGCCGATAGAAAAAGGTGAGGAGCAGGGTGCGGATATGCGCACCGTCCACGTCGGCATCGGTCATGATGATGATCTTGTGGTAGCGGAGTTTATCGAGATCAAACTCATCGCGGCCGATGCCGGTGCCCAGGGCGGAGATGATCTGCTTTATTTCCTCGCTGGAAAGGATCTTGTCGAAGCGGGCCTTTTCCACGTTCATGATCTTGCCGCGCAGGGGGAGAATGGCCTGCACGGAGCGGTCCCGTCCCTGTTTGGCCGAACCGCCTGCGGAATCGCCCTCCACCAGGAAGATTTCCCGGTCCTTGGGGTCCTTGGACTGGCATTCCGCCAGCTTGCCCGCCATCAGCAGATCAAGGCCGGAGCCCTTCTTGCGGGAGAGTTCCTTGGCGCGGCGGGCCGCCTCGCGGGCGCGGGCCGCATCCACCACCTTGGTGAGAATCTTTCTGGCCACCTGGGGATTCTGCTCCAGGTAAATGGAAAGCTTTTCGTGACAAATAGCCTCGACGATGGATTTTACCTCGCTGTTGCCCAGCTTGGTCTTGGTCTGCCCTTCAAACTGCGGGTCGGGAACGCGAACGGAAACCACGCAAGTCAATCCCTCGCGCACATCGTCGCCGCCCATCTTCTCCTTCATGTTTTTGGGCACCACGTCATCACTGGCATACTTGTTGATACAGCGGGTCAGCGCCCCGCGGAAACCGGCGACATGGGTGCCGCCTTCCTTGGTATTGATGTTGTTGACAAAGGAAAAGAGCCGCTCGGAATAGCCGTCGAAATACTGAAAAGCCACCTCCACCTGGACATTGTCCCGTTCGCCGGAGATAAAGACCGGGTCGGGATGGATATGGGTCCGGTTGCGGTTGAGATATTCGATATAGGAATTGATCCCTCCTTCAAAATGAAAGATATCCTCGGCCCCGGTCCGCTCGTCGTGCAGGAGGATCTTGACCTCCTTGTTCAAAAAAGCCACTTCCCGCATGCGGGCCTGGATGATCTCGTACTTGAACTCGGTGGTTTCCTTGAATATCTCCGGGTCCGGCAGGAAGGTTATCTTGGTGCCGGTCTTTTCCGACTCGCCAAAGGTTTCCATGTCGCCCTGGCGGATACCAAGGTGATATGTTTGGCGATGGATCTTGCCGTTTCTTTTCACCTCGGCCGTGGTCCATTTGCTTAAGGCGTTGACCACCGAGACGCCGACGCCGTGCAGACCGCCGGACACCTTGTAGGTGTCGTGATCAAATTTGCCGCCCGCGTGCAGGGTGCACATAACCAGCTCAAGGGCGGAGACGCCTTCTTCGTGCATCTCCACCGGGATGCCGCGGCCGTTGTCCTCGACGCTGCAACTGCCGTCCGCATGAAAGATTACTTTGATGTCCGTGCAGTGCCCGGCCAGGGCCTCGTCGATACTGTTGTCCACCACCTCGTAGATGAGATGGTGCAGCCCCTCTTCCGCCGTATTGCCGATGTACATGGCCGGCCGCATCCGGACCCCTTCAAGGCCGGAAAGAACCTTGATCTGATCCGCTCCGTAGTTGTTCTGTCCTTCAGTCAAAGTATGAGCCCTCGTCTTTTTTTTCTAATTTTTTTGGTGCGTTGGAATATTTCGACTAACTCTTTTTATATCTTGTTGAAATCGCAAAAAGCCGCGATTACAAAGGTTGCCCCTGTGTAGTCTTTATTTTGTTTCACAGACCTTTATATTTTCATGGGCATGATGATGCTGGCAAAGCCTGGATCGTCGTCGCCTTGGATCATGCAGGGGCTTTCTTCCGAATTGATATAGGCCTTAATGGTCTCGCTGGACATGACCTGCATGGTTTCAATAAAATATTTTCCGTTGAACCCGAGCTTTAGGGGAGCTTCATCATAGGTGATAGCTATTTCATCCTTTGCGCTGCCTATATCCATGCTCTGCGAGGAAAGCACAAGTTTGCCTGGTTTTATCTGAAACTGCACGGCGTTGTAACGGTCTTCGGTGAAGAGATTCATCTTCTTCATCGAGTTCATGAACTGAACTCTTTTCAACTCTATGCATTTTTCTTTTTTAATCATATTGATTATATTTTTATAATCAGGAAAATCACCATTCATCAAACGAACAACGATGATGGAATGGTCTGTTTTGATAACCGCTTGTTTTTCTTCAAACGATATTTTTATTTCCGCTGAATTTTCCGTGAATTTTCGTATCTCCTGCATGCCTTTACGGGGAATGAGGATGATCTTTTCCATCTTCAACCCGCTCAAATCGTTGTCCACGTTCGTTTCGCACAAAGAAAGACGGTGCCCGTCAGAGGAAACCATGCGGAGCATATTCTTGCCGTCCGCAACATCCTTTTCCACCAGAACTCCGGTGAGATTGAATTGGGATTCCCCTTCCGGAGCCACGGAAAATATCGTTTTATCGATGAGATCCTTGATCCTGTCGCTGGCCAGGGCGACAAGATTGTTTTCATCATACTCGGGAAAGGCGGGGTATTCTTCGCTGGGCATGCCGGCCAGCTTGTAATCCGTGGAATCCGCGGTGATCTTTGCCCAGTTGTTTTCCATGATCTCGACGTGGATCTGATCCGCGCCGGATTCCCGGACTATTTCAAAAAGCTTCTTGGCAGGCAGGGTGATGGAGCCGGGGGAGAGTATCTCCGCGGGCAGACTGTTTCGGATGCCTATTTCCAGATCCGTGGCAGTCAGAAGGAGGGAGTCTGTTTTGGACTCGATCAAGATATTGGAGAGAATGGCGATATTTCCCTTTTTACCGGTTACATTTTGCAGGGAAGCAAGACCTGTCAAAAAATCATCACGGGAGATGTTAAAAATAAGGGACATAAGGGGCACTCCATGAAGTAGTAGTAGTTTTATGTATATTTAAAAGATTATGGTTATTACAGGTGTTGATATGTTTAAAAAGACATTAACCTCCTGAAAATTTTAAATATTTTTTAAATCAAAACAGACTGGAAAAAATTGGAAAAGGTTATAAAACGAGTTATCAACAGGTTGTGCAAACAGAGTGAACAGAGTATCGACAGACGCGGTTGAGAAGGTGTTGAAAAAATTGTGCACAGACATTAAGCGAATCACAATAATAAAAACCATTTAATTTGTTGATTTCATTATAAAATATTAAAAATTACGTCAACGGCTGCACTTTTAAAAAAACAGCTACAAAAAGATAGTGTAAAATCAAAAAAAATTCAATGATAATAAATAAAAAGATACTGTATTATGGTAATTTTCGAGCCGCCGGAACACCCATTTTTGTGACTAACCCGCACAAGGAGCAGAATATTTTTTCATTGTATGAATACAAATAATAAAAAAACAGTAATATCAAACTGTTATAATATTTTTAACGAGGCGATCCAGCTCCGAACTTTTCCCGGGGCCGCAATGGGTGTTGTGTGGGGAGCGCCGGAGAAGCGAGAAAGGATACTTCAAGCATACGGACACACCACCTACAGCCGGGAAAACAGGGTTGATGAAGCCACGGTGTACGACCTCGCCTCGCTGACCAAGCCGCTGGCCACCACCCTGGCGCTGCTCATCCTGTTGAAAGAACAACAACTGCAACGTGCCGAGCGGATCTCGGATATCTTTCCCCTGGCAAGGGATTCATTCCTGCACAGGGTCTCGCTCAAGGATATTCTCTGCCATTCCGCAGGCTTTTCGGCCCATAAACCCTATTATCTCGAATTGCTCCGCCTGCCCGAGGCCAAAAGAAAGGAGGCGCTCCTTAATCTGCTCCTCGCGGAATCTCCAGCCTATGAACCGGGCAGCGCCTCGGTGTACAGCGATCTTGGCTTTCTATTGCTCGGCCTGATTGTGGAAAGGAAAAGTGGTTGGGAGTTGGACCGGTTTTTCAGGGAAAAAATCGCCGGGCCTCTTGGGATTGCGGAAAGGATATTCTACGGCCCGGCAGGGGCCACGCAAAAGAAACGCATCGCGCCCACGGAAGAGTGTGCCTTTCGCAAGCGCCTCCTCTGCGGCGAGGCGAGCGATGAAAACAGCCATGCCCTGGGAGGGGTGGCTGGGCACGCAGGGTTGTTTGGAACCATCGAGGGGGTGCTGGAGATGGGAGAACATCTGTTGGATCAATGGCAGGGCAGGGAGGAGCATCCCAACTACCTGGCAAGCGATTTGCGCCGGTTTCTAACACGGCAGGAGATTCCCGGCTCCACCTGGGCGCTGGGCTTTGACACCCCTTCCGCCACCGGTTCCAGCGGCGGCAGATATCTGGATCCGGCCAGCGTGGGCCATCTCGGCTTCACCGGGACCTCTTTTTGGATCGATCCGACCCGCGATCTGGTTATGGTTCTGTTGAGCAACCGGGTCCATCCCAGCCGGGAGAATTCACGGATCAAGCAGTTCCGGCCTTTGTTTCACGAGACGGTTATGGAGAGTTTGGGGTTGGTCTGAGGTCACCTGTTACAGGATACCGCATCTGCTTCGCAGTATCGTTCTCCTTGTGCCTTTTCTACCCTTTGTTCATTTCTTTGCTTGCCCAAAGAAACGAACCAAAGAAAGGGCCCCCAGACACTTGTCCCGCCGAAGGCGGGATGCCCTGTGCTCCTCAAAGCTGCCGGGATGTTGCAAACTCGCTGCGCTCAAACAGTGCAACCTCCCTTTTCGGCAGCTTTTCCGGTGCTCGGCGGCGTGCCAAAGGGATGTTAACAGCTCTAAAAATGCAAAGGAGGTTTTCACTTCTGTTCCGGGTATAGCCGCAGGATATCCCCTTCGCTTGCCTGCATGACCCCCCGTTCGCTGATCAGTCCGGTAATCAAACGGGCCGGGGTGACGTCAAAGCCGTAGTTCGCGCAGGGGGTAGCCGGCGGGGCAATGGCGATGGTGGTCATTTCCGCCGCCTCGTTCAAGCCCCGGATATGGGTGATCTCCTCGCCGCTCCGCTGTTCGATGGGTATCTCACTCAGACCGTCCCGAATTCCCCAGTCAAAGGTGGAGGAGGGCAGGGCCACATAAAAGGGCACCCCGTTGTCGTGGGCAGCCAGCGCCTTGAGATAGGTGCCGATCTTGTTGGCCACGTCGCCGCAGCGGGTGGTGCGGTCGGTGCCGACGATGACCATGTCCACCATCCCGTGCTGCATGAGATGGCCGCCGGTGTTGTCGGCGATCAGGGTGTGCGCCACCCCTTCCTCTTTGAGTTCCCAGGCGGTGAGCTTGGCCCCTTGTAGCCAGGGGCGGGTTTCATCCACCCAGACATGCACCTTGATTCCCTCGGCATGGGCGGCGTAGATGGGGGCGGTGGCGGAACCGTAATCCACAAAGGCGAGCCAGCCCGCATTGCAGTGGGTGAGGATATTGACCACCCCGCCGTTTTTCCTGCGGCTCAGTTCGGCGATGATCCCCTTGCCGTGCTCCCCGATCCTGCGGCAGAACTCCGCGTCCTCATCGGCTATCTCGCAGGCAACCGCAAAGGCCTTGGCCCGTTGTGCCGCCAGGGTGGTTTCTTGCGTGATCGCCTCAAGCTGCCGCTTTACCGCCCAGGCCAGATTGCTGGCAGTGGGCCGGGTGCGCACCAGATCATCGGCCGCCTTCCGCATGAATCCGGCAAAGTCATGTTCCGGTGCGGCAAGGGCGGCAAGGTGCATGCCGAAACCAGCCGTGGCGCCGATGAGCCCGGCCCCGCGGACATGCATCTCCCGGATGGCCGTGCATACCTCGGAAACCGTGCGCAGCTCCTCCACCACAAAGCGGTGGGGAAGATGGCGCTGGTCGATGATGTGTATGGTGGCGTTGTCTTTCTCAGACGGCCAGATGGTTCGATAGGGTTTTCCAAAAACGCGCATGTCCGCCCCGGGAGATCAGAGAAAAAAGGTGAAAAGATAATATGATATGAGACCCATACCAATAGTGGCGTAGATCAACAGTCAGGACGGACAGTCGATTTCCCGCTGCTTCTTGAGCATGAAGGCAAAGGTCAGACCGGCAACAACAAGGGCGGCGAGGGTGGCAAGGACATGGAGATTCATGGGTATATTCCTCATCGGTTGATGGCTACAGGGTAAACCGGATTTTTTCCGCTGCCAAGGATTAATAGTCGTAAGATCAAAGCCCCTAGACGCCCGCAGGCGGTAAATATTCAGCAGTGCCGCAGATGCGCGGAATAGGACGGCGAGCAATAGCCCAGCTATGCGAGCAGGCCTATGACAAAGCAGATGTGGTGCTGCTGGATAGTTACCTAATAATAATCTTCCTTGACCCTGGCCAGGGTCAGCACCATCACTTCGGCGGCCCCTGCCTTTTTGAGAACCCGGGCGCATTCGTTCACCGTGGTGCCGGTGGTGAACACATCATCGATGAGGAGAATATTTTTTCCTGCAAATCGGTGCGGTTTCACAACCTCAAAGGCGTTTTTCAGGTTGGCGCGGCGGGCTGTCCCGTTGAAACTGGTCTGGGGCTCGGTCGGCCGGGTACGGACCAAAAGATCGGGGACGATCCGGCGGTCTTTAGGAAACAAGGCGCGGGCCAGGAGCAGGGCCTGGTTGAAGCCGCGTTCCCGCAGGCGGCTTGGATGCAAGGGCACAGGGACGATCCTGTCAACTCCTTCCAGATCAGCCAACAGGGGATGGTTTTTGGCAAAGCGGGCAAAGCTTGGCAAACAGGCGGTCTTTCCCTGGTACTTGAAGCGGTGGATCACCTCTTTCAGCGGCTCTTCGTAGAGAAAGAGCGCCCTGGCCCGCGTGAAATGACGGGGGGCGGCAAGGCAGGCTCCGCAAAGGTGGTCGCCGGCGGCGGCAACAAGATAGACCCTGCCGCAGCAGGGGCAGAGCGGGCTGTGGATGAACGTAAGCCTCGTGAGGCAGTCCGGGCAAAACAAGAGCTCCGGCGCCGAGCCCAGCGGCTTTTCACAAGCCAGGCAGAACGAGGGCAGCAGGAGGTCGAGGAGGGCTGTAAAAAAACGTCTCATCCGGCCATGAATCTCTTCAGGACCATAAGGCCATCCGGGGTAAATTGTTCGGCCGCGGCAAGGGATTGCAACTCATCCATCCCGAGAAAAAAACCATCCTCCACCTCTTCGGGCTGGAGCACGAACGGGCCCTCGGCGGTGCAGGAGAAAACCCTGCCCCAGACCCGGTTGTTGTCCGCCGCATGGTAAAAATCGAAATGGCTGGTGAGGGAAGCCTTGCGCACCCCAAGCTCTTCGGCCAGTTCGCGCTTGGCGGAAACCTCGTAGGATTCCCCGGCTAGGACCACGCCGCCGGTGGCCACATCCAGGTACCCGGGATAGATATCCTTGGTCATGGTCCGTTTTTGGACAAAGATTTCTTGGTTCCGGTTAAAGACCAGGATGTAGCAGGCCCGGTGGATCAGGCCGCCCTCCCGCATCACCCGCCGGGAAACCTGTGCCACCTCGTGGTTCTGCTCATCAACGATCAAAACGATTTCATCGGCGGGATTCATTTTCCACGGGCTCCATTCTGCGGCTTTGCAAAAAAAACAATTCTCTTATACCATGAAAGCAAGGTCCGGGCAGGGAAGATCGTGCGTTCCCCGCCTGAGCGGACCGTAATCCAAAGGATATATTGGCAATGGAAAAAAAATTCCAGTTTTCTCTCAGCTACCTGTTCATCGCCGTGGCCATCTTCATCCTCCTCCAGAACTGGCTTTCGCCGCAGATCAACAATGTTTCCTACAGCCAGTTCAAGGCGCATGTGGCGGAAAAAAAGATCAACTCCGTGGTCATTTCCTCCACCCTGCTCAAAGGGTATGAAAAAATCGAGAGCAACAAGAAGGAGCCGATGTTTCCCAAGGCCCTCTTTGTGACCCCTCGGATAGACGACCGCAACCTCGTGGATTTTTTGGAAAAACACGGGGTCGATATCATCGCGGCCAACGAGAACACCTTTTTGCGCACGCTGCTCTCCTGGGTTCTGCCCACCCTCTTTTTTGTCGGGATCTGGATGTTCATGATGAAACGCATGGGCCAGGGAGGGGCCGGGGGCATGATGACCCTGGGCAAATCCAAGGCCAAGATTATCGCCCAGACCGATCTGGGGGTGGATTTTAACTCGGTGGCCGGCCAGGAGGAGGCCAAGGTGGAGCTGGCCGAGGTGATCGAGTTTTTGAAGACCCCGGAAAAATTCACTCGGCTGGGCGCCAAGATCCCCAAGGGCATTCTCCTGGTCGGGCCTCCGGGCACGGGCAAAACCTTGCTGGCCAAGGCGGTGGCCGGCGAATCCGGGGTGCCGTTTTTCTCCATCAGCGGCTCGGATTTCATCGAGATGTTCGTGGGCTTAGGCGCGGCCAGGGTGCGCGATCTCTTTGAGCAGGCCAACGCCAAGGCGCCCTGCATCGTGTTCATCGACGAGCTGGATTCTCTGGGTAAGGCCAGGGGCAGCGGCATGATGGGCGGCCACGACGAACGCGAGCAGACCCTCAACCAGTTGCTCGCCGAGATGGATGGCTTTGAGGTGAACAAGGGGGTGGTGATCCTCGCCGCCACCAACCGGCCCGAGATTTTGGACCCGGCCCTGCTCAGGCCGGGCCGTTTCGACCGGCATATCCTGGTGGACCGGCCCGACCTCAAGGAACGGGTGGCCATTTTGGCGGTGCATGCCAAGGGGATCAAACTTGCTGTGGGGGTTGATCTGGAGATCATCGCCCGCCGCACCCCTGGTTTTACCGGGGCGGACCTTGCCAATCTGGTCAACGAGGCCACCCTGCTCGCGGTGCGCAAGGGCAAGGAGCAGGTGGAGGGTACGGAGTTTGAAGCGGCCATCGACCGGATCGTCGCCGGGCTGGAAAAAAAGAACCGGGTGCTGAACGAGACGGAAAAAAAGACCGTGGCCTACCACGAAACCGGGCACGCCCTGGTGGCCACCTTCCGTAAAACCGCGGAAAAGGTGCACAAGATCAGCATCGTGCCCCGGGGCATCGGCGCTCTGGGCTACACCATGCAACTGCCCACCGAGGACCGGTTTTTGATGTCCAAGACCGAGCTGCTGGAGAAAATCGACGTGCTGTTGGGGGGCAGGGGGGCGGAAAAGGTCATCTTCAACGAGATCACCACCGGCGCCCAGAACGATCTGCAGCGCGCCACGGACATTGCCCGCAGCATGGTGGCCATGTACGGGATGAACGAAAAACTCGGCCAGGTCACCTACCTGCAACAGGCCAACCAGTTTTTGCAGCAGGGGATGTTCCAACAGAAGGAGTTCAGCGACCAGACCGCCTTGCTCATCGACGAGGAGGTGCGCAAGATCATCGACGAGCGCATGGTTGGAGTGGAAAAGACCCTGACCGAACAGCGGCCCCTGCTGGAAAAGATAGCGAAAACCCTGCTGGAGAAAGAGGCCCTGGACGATGAGGAGTTCAAGGCGTTGCTGGGGGAAGGGGCTCCGGCTGTGTAGGCGGGCTGCTCTTTTTCATGCCACGGCCTGCTGCTGATACAGATACTTCTGGAAGCCGGAAAATACCTTGCCGATATCCTCCGGCTTGCCGAGGTCGGCCACGGCATCGGCAAGCGAATCGTGATATTTCAGGCGCAGCAGCGGCGTCAGCTTCCCTTGATCAAGCTCTTCCACCCCGACGCTGACATAGTGGGACAATACGAAGTCGAGAAAAACCTGTTGCTTGCTGTTGAAATGCGTGCTGATGATGACCTTCGCTTTCCCGGCGCGTTCTTCGCGGGTAAGCGGGGCCAGGGCATAGGCCACATGGGCCAGCACGTCGAACAGGTCGCTCTTTTCCGCATCGATGATCTTCTGCATCTCGGCCAGTTGCTCCCTGCCGAAGCCTTTTTCGGCTAGCCCCTCCAGCAGCTTTCTCCGCGTATCCGGCGCACTCCATAAGGTACGGAGTTCCTCTTCATTCTTGAAAAAGTCCGGCAGCCTGCCGAACAAGGCCACCATGAATTGCTCTGCCGACATAGGCGTGCCATCCGGGTGCCAAAAGCTCGTCGCCGTCATGTGCTGAATGGTCCTGGCCTTGCCGTCGGCCAGTTTGACCTTGATCTTTTGGCGTTTGCTGTATTCCGCTGTTGGTTCGCTTGTGCGGTTTTCTTTTTCGATGGGACTTATGGGAGCCATGGGACGTATGGGAACGTCCGGTTCCAGCGGTTCGCCGTCCCATTCCGGGTCGTTGAAATGATGGTGCGCCTTGACGAAGTCGTAGATGGTGAAATAGTCCTTGCCGTCGTAAAGCCGGGTGCCGCGGCCGATGATCTGCTTGAACTCGATCATCGAATTGATCGGGCGCATCAGCACGATATTGCGGATGTTGCGGGCGTCCACCCCGGTGGAGAGCTTTTGCGAGGTGGTGAGGATGGTGGGGATGGTTTTCTCGTTGTCCTGGAAGTCCCGCAGGTGCTGTTCGCCTAAAGCGCCGTCGTTGGCCGTTACCCGCTGGCAGTAGTTCGGGTCGCGGCTGGTCTTGATTTGGTTGATGAGGTCGCGCACCGCCAGGGCGTGGTCCTGGGTGGCGCAAAAGACCAGGGTTTTCTCCCGCTGGTCGATCTGGGCCATGAAGATTTCAACCCGCTTCCTTTCCCGCTCCCGGATCTCGATGATCCGGTTGAAATCGGGCTCCGTGTACCGCTTGCCCGCCTCGATCTCCCCTTCGACCAGCGTGTCGTCGGGGGTGTAGACGTACTCGTCCAGGGTGGTGGAAATCTGCCGCACCCGAAACGGGGTCAGAAAGCCGTCGTTGATTCCGTCCTTGAGCGAATAAACATACACGGGCTCGCCGAAGTAGGCGTAGGTGTCCACGTTGTCGCGCCGTTTGGGCGTGGCGGTCAGGCCGAGCTGCACCGCCGGGGCGAAGTAGTCGAGGATGGCGCGCCAGTTGCTCTCGTCGTTGGCCCCGCCCCGATGGCACTCGTCGATGACGATGCAATCGAAGAAGTCGGACGGGTACTCGCCGAAATAAGGGGAGGGGTGGCCATCCTTGGGCGGTCCGCTCATGAAGGTCTGGAAGATGGTAAAAAACAGGCTGCCGTTCTTGGGCACCTTGCCTTTCTTTTTGATCTCGTCGGGCTCAATGCGCACCAGCGCGTCTTCGGGAAAGGCGGAAAAGGCGTTGTACGCCTGGTTGGCCAGGATGTTGCGGTCGGCCAGGAAGAGGATGCGCGGGCGGCGGCTCGGCTCGCCCTCCTTCTGCCAGTCGTTCAGGTTCCAGCGGCTGTGGAAGAGCTTCCAGGCAATCTGGAAGGCGATGAAAGTTTTGCCGGTGCCGGTGGCCAGGGTCAGGAGGATGCGCTGTTTTCGGTCGGCTATGGCCGCAAGCACTCGCTCGACGGCAATGTCTTGGTAGTAGCGGCCCTGAAAGTAGCCGCCCCGGTCCTCGAAAGGCACACCGGCAAAGCGGTCGCGCCAGGTGTTTTGGCTGGCGAAGGTGCGGTTCCAGAGGTCTTCGGGGGTCGGGTAGTGGGGGATTTCGGTTTCGTTTTTATGGGACTTATGGGTCGTATAGGACTCATGAGTCCCATGAGCCATATCGATTTGATAAATGCCCTGGCCGTTTGTTGAGTAGGCAAAGCGTACCGCCAGCTTGCCTGCGTAATCCTTGGCCTGGGCCGCGCCCTCGGTCAGCGGCTTGTCCCAGGCCTTGGCCTCCACCACGGCCAGCTTGGTGTTGCGAAACTCCAGTACATAGTCGGCGGTGAGCGCTTTGCCCCGGCGGCCGGCTCCCTCGATGCGGCCCAGGGTGATGGGGTACTCGCGGCGGATGCGGCTGCCTTCCACCACGCCCCAGCCAGCCGCTTTCAGGGCGGGGTCGATATGCTCGGCTCGGGTTTCGGCTTCGTTCATGGTTTTCTCAACTGTGATGTCAAGTATACGTCCAGTTTTCTGTCAAGCAGCCTTCCCGGCCTACTTCACCTTCTTGGAGCGCGGCTTGGCGGGTGGCAGAAAATTGTCGCCGGACACCACCGGTTTGCCGGTCTTGGCCTCCAGCGCTTTTCGCGCCTGCTTGGCAATTGTACCACCTTTTTTTGCCGCCACCTTGTTTTCTGCCATCCCGGTCGCCTCATCCGTCTCGGCGATCTGTCGCGTCGATAACTCCGCCAGGGCGGTAAAAATCAGTTCAGCCTCGCTCATGTGGTCGCGCAGATTGTGATCCCGCAACCCCTTCATCGCTTTGTGCGTTTTCACGCTCACCCCGGACCATTCCTGGTGAATGATGTTGGTGAGCATGGCAAATTCCTCGCTTTTCTTGATTTCGTGGTTTGCCCAGTAATCGGTCAGCTTGTTCCGCGTTTCCTGGCCGGTCATGCGCTGCTGAATCCACTTCTCGCTGCGTCCGTGCTTCTGCCAGGTTTCGCGGGCGCGATCCAGCGACAGTGCCGGATCGGCCATTTCCCGCATACGCTCGTAGCCGACCTTGGCCAGCCAGAGCTTGATCGGCTCCGCCTTGGGGCTGGGGACGGACTGCACCAAACGCAACAGGGTTTCGGCGGTGGCCACGTCGGTGAGCCGCTGCTTGCCATCCTCGGCGGTCATTTTCAACTGGTGACAATTTGTCACCAGTTGACTTCCTTCCTTGCCCAATCGCTCTTTCAGCTTGTTCCAGTACTTGCGTGCGGTCTGGTAGTCCGGCTGCTGGATCAACACCTGGATGATGTCCACCACCGAGAACCACCAGGTTTCGGTTTTTTCGTCATAGAGTCTGCGGATTTCGTGGGTTTCAAAAAGCACGGGCTGAATCGACATGGTTCGGCTCCTTACAATTGTCCGCTGAAGGCCTGGTGGAGCAGGGATTTTTTCAGCGCCTCCAAGGCGGCGAGTTTTTGCTGGTAGATGGATTCGAGGCGTTGGGTTTCGGCACGCATTTTATCAATGAGGGCGATCGCCTGATCCTGATAGTCGCGTGGTGGCAGTAAGATTGGCTGTTCTTTGAACAACGAGTGCGTTATGTCCGGTTGAGCCGCTTTCGATGCCAGAATGGTAATTTTCGCTCTAAACGCGGGATTCTGTAACCACCAAAACAGATAGTCGGTATTCAGAACTGGCTTTGGTCTGACCTTGAAGCAGTTGTTGTGAAGAATGCCAACGCGCCCACGGAAGACCAAGCCAATTTGTCCTGTTCTTGTGTAAATAATTTCGGACTCACACACGTGTGCATTCTTAGGCCACCCACTTTCAGCCACGAATTGTTCAGCCGAGTTCGTTCGGAGATCTTTAATTCGTAACAGTGGCAGGCTGCTCTTTTCAACAAGGAGGTGCTTTGTTTTGGCGTTTATGCATAAGCCTTGGAATAGCTCGCACACATCGCCCAACTTCTTCTCCACCCACCCCTCGCCACGCTGGGTGAAGACGGATTGCAGGTGGCTTTCAAAGAGTCCGCGGCTGTTTTGCAGGTTCTTTTCGGCGTTGGCTTTGGCAGTAGCGATGGAGGCAAACGCCTGGTCGAGGATGGTGACGATGCGTTGCTGTTCTCGAAGAGGAGGAACTGGGAACTCAATCTCAAGGATTTGCTTCGACGACAGGTGCTTCACTGTGGCAAAACCGGTTACCTCCTCAATCGCCTTCAGATAATCATTTACGCCGTAATAAAGAAAGCGCGGAAGAAGTTCATGGGAAAATCCTTGCAGCCTGCAAACTCGTTGGTTCAGTAAAGATGGTTCACCTTTCCACTCATAGCACCCGAACTCGCCGTCCATGCCGACCAATAGATCCCCAGCTCTGACTAGGTACCGAGCATCGTACTCGCCATCAAAACGGGTTTCCGTTTCAATGCCCGCCTTGAGGCTTCTAATACGAACGAGCGGCACCCCCTTGGTAGGATTAAATCCTTTGGAGTCAAAGGCATAGCCGTTCTGGATATTCAGAACATCCACTAACCTTCTTCTTTCCCACCCCGCCTTCATTTCTTCCCCCATCCTTTTCGCTGCTGGTCCCGCGCCTGCAAACGGGCGCGGGTCATGCGCTCGCGCAGGCCGCCTTCCTTGAGGAAATCTTTTTCCAGCCGGCGAATCTGCTGGTCCAGCAGGTAGTTGGTCTGGTGGATCAGGCAGACGGCGATGTTGGCCGCCACCTCGGCGGGGCGGGTTTCCACAAACTGCCTGTAGGTTTCATAGGTCGTATGGGACTTATTGCCCAGCTTTCGCACATACTGCGCTTCCTTGGAGTCCTTGTCCCAGAGGGCACAATCCCGCACCCGCAGGTAATCGCGGTAGTCTTCCAGCAACTCCTCCAGGCTGGCCCTTGCCACGTTGGTCAGCTTGATCTCCATCTCCTTGGAGGTGCCCGAGGCCTTGCTGCCTTCGACGATGTTCTGTTTGCCGGAGCGGGCCGCCTGCACCATCTGGTCTATGGTGCGGTCCCCTTTTTTGAGATGCCTTTCGCAAAACCGGAAGGTCAGGTCGTAGACCACCTCGGCCTTCTGGTAGGAAAGCAGTTCCTGGTAGTTGCCGTGGGGCAGGATTATTGGCGGGGTTTTTTGGTTTTCCATAGGTCGATAGGTCGTATGTGTCCTATAGGACTTATAAAAGCCTTTTGATCTTGGCCAGCACCTCGGCGCTCTCGTTATCCAGCAAGGCGATTTCGTCCATGATCGCCCGGGGGCTCCGGTGGATGATCTCCTCGCCGCCATCGGGGTTTTTCACCGAAAGGTCAAAGGTGGCTGGGTCGATGCTGGCTGCGTCCACGCTCCAGGACTTGGGCGAGTCGGCTTTTGTTTTTTGCAGCTCCACAAACTCGGCAAGGTCGTCATCGTTGAGCGGGTTGGTTTTGCCCAGGTTGCGGCCAAGGTCGAGCGAGTAGTACCAGACCTTCCGGGTCGGCGCGCCCTTCTCGAAGAAGAGCACCACGGTTTTTACCCCCGCCCCTTGGAAGGTGCCGCCGGGGCAGTCGAGCACCGTATGCAGGTTGCAGGAATCCAGCAACAGCTTGCGCAGGCTTATTGAGGCGTTGTCGGTATTGGAGAGGAAGGTGTTCTTGATCACCACCCCGGCCCGGCCGCCTGGTTTGAGCATCTTGATGAAGTGCTGGAGAAAGAGGAAGGCGGTTTCCCCGGTGCGGATGGGGAAGTTCTGCTGCACCTCCTTGCGCTCCTTGCCGCCGAAGGGCGGGTTGGCCAGGATTATATCGAAGCGGTCCTTGTCCTGGATATCGGCGAGGTTTTCGGCCAGGGTGTTGGTGTGGATGATGTTGGGCGCCTCGATGCCGTGCAGGATCATGTTCATGATCGCAATCACGTAGGCCAGCGACTTCTTTTCCTTGCCGTAAAAGGTGCGCTCCTGCAAGGTCTTGAGGTCGGTGGTGGTCAGCTTGGGCCGGGCTTTAAGAAAGTCGAAGGCCTCGCACAAGAAGCCCGCCGAGCCGCAGGCGCCGTCGTAGATGCGTTCGCCGATCTTGGGCTTGACCACCCGCACCATGGCGCGGATCAGCGGGCGCGGGGTGTAGTATTCGCCGCCGTTGCGCCCGGCGTTGCCCATGTTCTTGATCTTGGCTTCGTAGAGGTGGGAAAGTTCGTGCTTCTCGGTCTGGGAGCGGAAGCGCAGCTCGTCGATGTGGTCGATGATCTCGCGCAGGTTGTAGCCGCTGTGGATCTTGTTCTTGATCTCGCCGAAGATCTGGCCGATCTTGTATTCGATGGTGTTCGGGCCGCTGGCCTTCTGCTTGAAGCCGTGCAGGTAGGGGAAGAGCTTGCGGTCCACGAAATCGCGCAGATCGTCGCCGGTCTGCGCCTTGTTGTGGTCGAGCCGGCCGTCGGCGCCCTTGGGCGCGGCCCAGGATTCCCAACGGTAAGGCGGGTCGAGGATGAAGGAGTACTTCTTTCCCTCCAACCCGGCTTCCATGGCCTTGTCCTGCTCCAGACTGTCGAGGTATTTCAGGAACAGGAGCCAGGAGGTCTGCTCGGTGTAATCGAGCTCGGTGGTGCAGCCCGCCTCTTTGCGGAGAACGTCGTCGATATTTCTGAAAGCCTGTTCGAACATGGGGGTATCCTAACCCGCCATCTCCGCCAGCACCTTCTTCACCACATTGCCGTCCGCGCTCTTGCCGAAATGCTTCATGATCGGGCCCATGGCCTGTATGGGGCTCTTGAACTGGGAGAGGTCGATGTTTTCCTTGGCCCAGGCGGTGATCTCCTCTTCCGTGGCCATCTTGGGCAGGTATGCTTCAAGGATTTCCAGGTATTCGGAGGTTGTCTCTTTTTTGTACTCCAGGGTCTGCCGTTCCGACTTGCACAGCCCCATGATCAGGCTGATGATGTCGTCGTCGGTGATCTCGTCGTCCCGCTTGGCCCGCGTGCTCTTTTTGCCGCTCTCCAGAGTGATGGGGGTGGTGATCTTGGTGGGGAATTCGCTGATGATGATGCGCAGCGCGCCCTTGACCGTCTCGTTTTTGCTCAGCATGGCAGCCTTGAGGTCGCTTTTCAGTTTGGCCAGCAGGGTCATGCCCAAGGCGGGGTTCCAGCCGTATTGTGTGTCAGTGCTCATTATGGTGTCCTCTTTTTAGAGTGTTCAGCGGAAGGTGATCAGCAGGATGACGCCAAGCAGCAGGAGCATGGGGCCGTTGGCGACATAGACCACATAGACCAGCGGATATCTGGAACCGAGGATCTCTTTAAGCCGGGTCCGGTTGCAGAGACCCGGGATCCAGAAGGCCACGGAAACGACAAGCCCGGCAACGGCGAGGATCATGCCTATGGTGGCGAACATGGTGTGCATGGCGCGCTTCTGACTCCTGGGCTTATTTATTCGGCTTCGATTTCGGCGATGCGGCCGCTGATGATGGTCTGGCAGGCGACAACCCGCGCCGCCCCCTGTTCGTTGCCCTTCTGTTCATAGTACATCTGGCTGAGTTCCAGGGATTCCAGGGCAAAGCGCAGGTTTTTGAGCTGCGCCTTGGGTGGCTCTGTCCGCCAGAGGGAGATGGCCTCCCTGGCCTGATCTTCGTTGTTGATGTTCATGGCTGGATTCCGCTGCCGCGTTGTGCGGCTGAGATTGTCAAAAAAGTCTCTCCGGGGTTATTGCGCGTCCCCGGCAACGAGATTGTACCTTTTTTTTAGGGAATGAAAAGCAAAAGGATGGGCGAGGCGGTGCAGGAAGCTCCAGGGTGCGGAACTCCTGAAAAAAGTACCCCCTGAAAACCAGGGAGGGGTTTCAGGGGGCGGTTTGGACGGGGTTGAGTCCGAGTGCGCGGTTACACCTTGTAAAAATTTTCTTTTTCCGCGCCGCACTTGGGGCAGACCCAGTCATCGGGCAGGTCGGCAAAGGCGGTGCCGGGCTCGATGCCGTGTTCGTAGTCGCCTTCCGCCGGGTCGTACACATAACCGCAGGGGCATTCAAACTTGTCCATGATGGCTCTCCTTTTAGGCTGGATAGTTGCGGGGCGGATCAGGCCATGGTTTCCATGTTCCTGCCGCAGCATTTCGGAATCTCGCTGTTCTTTTTCACCTTCAGGTCCTTGTTGCAGACCGAACAGTAACAGGTGTTGTCCGCCGGGAAGCTACTCGATGACAAAGCGGGCCAGGTTTTCCTTGGTGGGGATGTACTCGCCGATGGGCACCAGCTTTTTGTTCTCCCGCATGCAGTCCACAATGACCCGCCACAGCAGCTCCATGGCTGCGGTTTCCTGGGCGTTGCCCGGCTTGAATTCCACGACATTTTTATCAACGCTTATTTCCATGAGTCACCTGATTGATGGTTAATGATAATTTTTACTATAATCGTCCCTGCGAAAAAATCCACGGGAAAAAGGGATATTTTTTTATGGTAAGAGATTGGGAAAAAGCAGCATCAGCCCGCGGCCTTACTGTTTATACCCATCCTGGCGGCGGGCCTTTTTGTCTTCCTTGTTTTTATACATGGCCTGGTCTGCCCGGTGGAGCAGCTCGTCAATGGAGCACGGGGCCTGATGCTCGTAGCGGCCCACCCCGACACTGAGGGACAGCCGGTATTGCCGGGTTGTCAACCGGTTGGCTTTGTCGATGTTTTCGCTCAACCGGCTGAGAATGGTTTCCTGGTTGCCCAGCGCCGAGTTGTCGGTGCAGAGGATGACAAATTCGTCCCCGCCCAGCCGGGCGACAACATCCGCCAGCCGGAAGGTATCGCCAAGCAGGGTGGCGGCTTCATGGTGACCATCTTGCCGTTGAGCAGGACGGGTTCGGTCTCGTCGATGACCACCGGAGCGTGGCCAAGGGTGTGCAACAGGGTGTGCAACCGTTCCCGGTGGGTGCCGGTGAAAAGCTCGGGAAAACCGGAGGCCAGCAGGTCCTCCTCCCGCAGGCCGCATAGGGCAAGGGCCGCGGCGTTGGCGTGGAAGATCTTGCCGTCCAGGGTGAACTCCATCACCCCCTCGGGCATGGAGTTGAAGATACTCTCGTAATGCCGCTTGGAAAAGAGCAGCTCCGAGGTGATATGCCGCTTGTACAGGTCTTCGCCGCCGAGGATCGTGCCCTTCAGTTCATGGAGGGTGCCATTGTCGATATGCTCGATGACCTTGGCGATATGCGTTTCGGTATTTTTGAATGGCCCCTTGGCGATGCAGGCATCGGCCCCGAGGTTGAGGATATTGGTTGCATCCTCCAGCACCGTGGCCGAGTAGATGATGATGTGGAGATTTTTCAGCTCGGGACGGCTGCGGATCACCTGGCAGAGTTTTTCCCCACCGATGTTGGGCATGATCAGATCGGTAAAAATGATGTCCGGCCGTGCTTTTTTGAGAAACTCCAAGGCCGCGAGCCCGTCTTCGGCGGTGATCACTTCATGGCCCTGCTTTTTCAGGAATTCCACCAGAAGTTTCAAGACAACAGGGTGGTTGTCCACCACCAGAATCGTTTTCATGGCGTTTCGGCATCCAGTATGCGGAGGGTTTATCTGCAGGCAGTAACGGTTTTATAATGGAAAAATCGCAAAAGACAAGAGGTTTGCGTCTTGAGCACCGGCTTGCGCGCAGAATACAGAGTACCCCGTATTTCCTTAACGGCCCTGGAGGGCGAGCAGGATATCCACGGCTACCGCGGCAATGGAGAGAACAAAGATGAACAGGTAGTTGAGGTTCTCCTTGGACTTGATGATGGAGGAGAGCACATAGGCGATGAGCGTCCGGTCTTCGCTGGTGATTTCGCCCTGACCCTGGATCTTTTCCAGCAGCCGGTTGGCGCGGATGGCGTTTTTCCGTTTCTCGGAGATATGGTAGCGGTAGGCGAAAAAGAAGATGTAGCCGATGACCCCGAAATACCAGACCGGCCGCAGCAGGGCGGGGGCAAAGGTGTTGATGATGGTCAGCAGCCGAAAAGCCACGGCGGAAAGCAGGCCGATCACCAAAAACAGGTAGATGACCCAGGGGGGAACGGTTTTGGGGATGGCTGGCATGGTTTCAACCGGCCTCGCTTGCTGGTTCATCCGAGACCTCTTTCTGTTTTTTGGCTTGGGCTATTCGCGAATCTTCGGTCAGGATATGCTCCAGCACCCAGACGTGCATGAGCCGTTTGAATTTGTACACCAGCATATCCAGGTTGCCGCTGTGTTTCATGATGGTGTTCATCTCGGCGATGATCCCTTCGTGCAGTTTTTTGTGTTCCTCATACTGCGGGTAGCCGAGCTGGAGCATGTACTCTTCCTCGTGCTGAAAATGGGTTTTCACATAGTCGTAGAGGGCGACGATGTTCTCCTTGATCCGCGCCATTTGTTCCCCGCTGTTGGCAAGGGTGGCGACAGCGTTGGCCAGCTCAAGCAGCCGTTGGTGTTCCGCGTCGATCTGCGCGTTGCCGAGGCTGTATTCGTCTTTCCAGGTGAATTCGGTCATGCCGTAGCGTGCTCCGGGAGTGAATGGATTTGTACAGACACTCTACGGTGTTTGGGCGGCAAAAAGCAACCGGGAAGAGGAAAAAGAGCGAACCCCGAAACGGCGCGGGCGCGGGCGGGGCAGGCTGCGCGGCCACACATGCTATTTGCAATCCCGGACGGTATGTGCTAATTCTGTGGGCTTCGGTTACGGATTACGCAACGTAAGCCATTGCCTCGATTGTACATACCAATGAAGGAAGAACCCATATGACCACCCAGAAGATTATCTACACGGAAGTCGATGAAGCGCCCGCCCTGGCAACCTATTCCCTGCTGCCTATCCTCCAGGCCTATACCAAGGGCTCGGGTATTGCCGTTACCACCATGGATATCTCCCTGGCCGGGAGAATCATCGCCAACTTTCCGGAAAACCTGACCGAGAGCCAGAAAATCCCCGATTATCTGGGCGAGTTGGGCAAGCTCGTCAAGCTGCCCGCAACCAATATCATCAAGCAGCCCAATATCAGCGCCTCCATCCCCCAATTGAAAGGGGCGATCAAGGAGCTGCAGGAAAAGGGCTATGCCATCCCGGACTATCCGGAGGCGCCGAAAACCGAGGCGGAAAAAGAGCTGCAGGCCAGATTTGCTAAGGTCTTGGGCAGCGCGGTGAACCCGGTGCTGCGCGAAGGAAACTCTGACCGGCGGGCAGCGGCCTCGGTGAAGCGGTTTGGCCAGAAAAACCCGCACCGGATGATGAAACCGTGGCCCGCCGCATCCAAGACCCGGGTGGCGCATATGACCGCGGGCGATTTCTACGGCAGCGAACGGTCGGTGACCATGGCAAAACCCTGCGAGGCGCGGATCGAGTTTGTCGGCGCGGATGGCGGTGCCACGGTGCTCAAGCCCAAAACCCCGCTGCTGCCCGGCGAGATCTTCGATGCCTCGGCCATGAATGTCCGCTCCTTGCGCGCTTTCTACGCCGAGCAGATCGCGGCGGCGAAAAAAGACGGGGTGCTGCTCTCCTTGCACCTCAAGGCGACCATGATGAAGGTCTCCGACCCGGTGATGTTCGGCCACTGCGTCTCGGTCTTTTATCAGGATGTTTTCGAGAAACACGCGGCGATCATCAAGAAACTGGGGGTCAACGTCAACAACGGCCTGGGGGACCTCTACGCCAAGATCCAGTCCCTGCCCGAAGCAGAGCGGCTGGCGATCGAGGCGGACATCCAGGCGACCTATACAAAGAACTGCGCACTGGCCATGGTGGATTCCAGCAAGGGGATCACCAACCTGCATGTGCCCAACAACGTGATCGTCGATGCCTCCATGCCGGTGGTGATCCGCGACGGCGGCAGGATGTGGGGGGCGGACGATGCGCTGCACGACACCATCGCCATGGTGCCGGACCGTTGCTATGCCACGATCTACCAGGAGGTGGTGGCCGATTGCAAAATCAACGGCGCCTTTGATCCCGCCACCATGGGCTCGGTGGCCAATGTCGGGCTGATGGCGCAAAAGGCCGAGGAGTACGGCTCCCACGACAAGACCTTCATGGCTCCGGGCAAGGGGACGATCCGGGTGGTGGACGCCGCTTCCGGCGAGACCCTGCTGGCGCAAGAGGTGGAAGAGGGCGACATCTTCCGGGGCTGCCAGACCAAGGATGCGCCCATTCAGGACTGGGTCAAGCTGGCGGTGATCCGCGCCAGGGCCACCGGTGCGCCGGCCATCTTCTGGCTCGATGCCAACCGGGCCCACGATGCTCAGCTCATCGCCAAGGTGAAGCAATACCTGCCCAGCCACGACACCAGCGGTCTCGATATCCGCATCATGCAGCCGGTGGAGGCCATGCGCTTCTCCCTGGCGCGCATCCGCAAGGGCGAGGATACCATTTCCGTGACCGGCAACGTGCTGCGCGACTATCTCACCGATCTCTTCCCCATCCTGGAGCTGGGCACCAGCGCCAAGATGCTCTCCATCGTGCCGTTGATGAACGGGGGAGGGATGTTCGAAACCGGCGCCGGCGGCTCGGCGCCCAAGCATGTGGAGCAGTTTTTAAAGGAAGGCCATCTGCGCTGGGATTCGCTGGGGGAATTCTGTGCCCTGGTGCCCTCCTTCGAGCATATTTACGCCACCTTCAAGAACGAAAAGGCGCAATTGCTTGCGGAGACGCTGGATGCCGCCATCGGCAAATTTCTGGAAAACGAGAAGTCACCCTCCCGCAAGGTGGGGGAGCTGGATACCCGGGGCAGCCATTTTTACCTGGCCCTCTACTGGGCCCAGGCCCTGGCCGGACAGAGCAAGGATATAGAGGTGCAGGGACGGTTTGCCAAGGTGGCGCAGGCGCTTTCCGACAACGAGGGGAAGATTGTCGGTGAGCTGAATTCCGCCCAGGGGCAGCCGGTGGATATCGGCGGCTATTACCGGCCCGAGGCGGCAAAGACCAGACAGGCCATGCGTCCCAGCACAACTTTTAATGCCATTGTCGACGCCATGTGAAGTATAATCAAGCCAAGGGTTGTTTCAATGAAGCGTACGAAAGGAGGCACCATGAAAAAAATAATGCTGGCAGTGGTCGGGGCGTTGCTCTTTCTTGATGCGGGTTCCGCCTTGGCGGACAAGTCGGCTGTCCGTCTGGAAGCCCCGGCGCATGCGGGGCAAGGGGAAAAGATCACCATCACCCTTTTTGCCAGACACAGCGCCAATAATTTTTTGCACTACACCAAACGGCTGAATCTCATCATCAACGGCCAGGAAGCTGCCAGTTGGGAGTTCGGCGCGTTCAATCTTCCGGACTCGGCCGAGTTCAGCCGGACCTTTGAATATGAGGTGACCGGGCCAACCACCCTGGAATCTGCCGCGGTCTGTAATGTCCATGGCAGCGCCAACACGGCAACGGCGACCGTCGGCCTGCGATAGTTCCTGACGGCTTTCAATAGTGCAAAAGGGGTGACGGTATGCGGATCGGCGGAATCTCCCTGGTGCAGCTCCTCGGGATCATCAATTTTATGCTGATCCTGTTTCAGCTTTCTTCCGGCCTCCGGTGGATACAGGTGAAAACCGGCACCCACCGCAAAACGGGCCTCGCCCTAGCTATCTGCGCGAGCCTGCATGGATTGCTGGCGACGGTGACCGCCCATTGAAAAATGGGGTCGCCACGTCTCTGCAGCCCGCTGTTTTCAACCTTCCTGAAAAAAACACCACGGATCTACTTGTCCCGGCCGGGCCCTGCGTCCAGCACCTCCCGCACCAAACCGGCCAGCTCCTCTTCCTGTAAGGGTTTGAGAAAGAAGGCGCGGATGCCGAGTTGTTTCGCGCGCTCCGCATTGATCACCTCGCTGTATCCGCTACAGAGAATGATGGGCAGTTCCGGCCGTTTTGCCAGAATCGCGCGGGCAAGGTCCTGGCCGGTCAGCTTGGGCATGGCCATGTCGGTGATCACCAGATCCACCGAGCCCGGATTGGCGTCGAACCATGCCGAGGCGGCAGTGCTGTCCGAGAAGCTGGTAACCCTGTAGCCGTATCGGCTGAGAACCACTTCGAGGAGGCGGACGAGTTCCTGTTCGTCATCCACCACCAGGATCCGCTCGTTGCCGCCCCGGATATCCTTTGTCCCCAACGGTGCCAGGGGCTCGGCCTGAAGTTGTTTGTGCAGGGGCAGGTAGATGCTGAAGGTGGTGCCGAGGCCCGTGGTGCTGACCATCCTGATCTGGCCGCCGAGCCCCTCGACGATGCCGTGGGTCGCGGCCAGGCCGAGGCCGGTGCCCTTACCCGTCTCCTTGGTGGTAAAATAGGGTTCAAAGATCCGTTCCTGGGTGGTGGTGTCCATGCCGCAGCCGGTGTCGCTCACCACAAGCTGCACATAGTCGCCGGCGGGCAGCGGCGGGGCGATATTTTCCGCCGCTGTTTCAAAAAGAGAAACCGTCAGGGTGCCGCCTTTTTCCTGCATCGCGTGGTAGGCGTTGGTGCAGAGGTTCATAACCACCTGGTGGATCTGGGTGGGGTCGGCGAGCACGGGCCCGCAGCTTGCCGTGATATTCTGCACGATTTCGATGTTGGCCGGCAGGGAGGCGCGCAGCAGCGTCAAGGCCTCCCTGACGATCAAATGGATGGCGATGGGCTTTTTTTCCTGTTCGCTCTGCCTGCTGAAGGTAAGGATCTGCTGGACCAGTTTCCTGGCCCGTTCGCCGGCAATGAAAACCTCGCTGAGATAGGTGCGAGCGGTATCGTCCGAAGTGACCCTGGTCAGGGCCAGTTGGGTGTAGCCGATGATGGCGGCGAGGATGTTGTTGAAATCGTGGGCAATGCCGCCGGCCAGGGTGCCGATGGCCCGCATTTTCTGGGCCTGGCGGAGTTCAGCCTCGGCGCGCTTGCGCTCCGCCATCTCCCGGGTCAGGGCGGCGTTGGCCTCGGCGAGTTCCCCGGTGCGCTCAATAACCCGCTGTTCCAGCAGGTCGTGCGCTTCGCGCAGGGCGGTTTCCGCAAGTATGCGCTCGGTGATATCGGTGACAATGCAGACAATGCCGAAGAATCCGTCAGCCTCGTCGGTGAGGGAGGAGGCCGAGAAAAGGATCGGGAGGCGCGCTCCGTCCTTGGTGACGAGCCGGTGCTCCGTCGAAGTGATGGCATAGTCCGTGCTCCCGTGGGAAGCAAAAGCAGCTTCGATCTCCGTGGGGTTTTCAAGGAAGGAAAAGACTTTTTTTCCGAGAAGCTCCGCTTCCGAATAGCCAAGCAACCGGCAGAGCGCCAGGTTTGCCTTGCTGATCGAGCCGTCCGCCGTGGTCACCAGCAGGCCGTCGTGCATGGAGGCAAGGATATTATCCACATAGGCTTTAGCAGTGGTGAGTTCCTGATTACTCTTGCTCAACGAGGTGTTGAGGGTGAGAATTCGGGTGAGCAACTGGCCAAAGCTGAAGTAGAGGACCAGGCTGGAGATGAGCAGAAGAAGCAGGGCGAGCAGGACAACCTTGTTGATGAACGTCCTGGCTTTGGCCAGTTCTTCACTGATATCCAGGGCGACCAGGATCTTGGCAATGGGTTCCTTCTGGAAATTTTGCAGTTCGATATTGGAGAAGAGGAGATATGTCTTGCCGTCGACGGTGTAGCGGCGGGTATTGTCCTGCACCAGAAGAACCGATTCGCCAATTTTTCCGAAAATGGAGTTTTGTTTGGGCAGGAAGGTATATTCCCCCTGTTTGATCTTTTGGTCGGCAACCAGGGTGGCCTTTTGCCAACCCTCCGATTTGACGGCAACGGCGATTTCGGGGCTGATGCGCTGCTGGAGCAGTGTGACAAGCTGCTCATGGCTGAGGCCGAACTCCAGGGCGCCGAGGTATTGCCCTTTCTTGAATACCGGCTGGACCACTCGGTAAAAAAGCCCCATTTTGCCGACCTCATAGCCGGCGCGCTGCTTGCGGCTGCTGTTCACCTCACGGACAATGGGGCGGATCTCGGCCAGTTCATCGCCATGCATTTCCGGAAGATGCATGCGCAGAAACGAGGAGTTGTTCGGCAGGTGGAAATGCATGATGGTGAAGTAGGGGTTTTCTCCTCTGATCGTCTTGTAAAAGGGCAAGGTTGCTTGATAGAGGGCCTCCCGGTCGCGCTTGGCAAAGGCATCGATCACATCATGCTTGGTGGTGGCAAGGCTGACAATCCGCGACTTGTAGGCGGCAAACATCTGTTCCTGCATGTTTTCCGCCAGAAACGTGGCGCTTTCCCTCTTGGTCTGGATTGCGCCCGCAAGGTGTCCATTCCGCTGCTGAATGGACATGAAAACGAAGGCCGAGGTCAGGATGGCGATGGTAAGCATCACCGAAAGGATGGCTTTGGCGCGGATATCCATTAACGGATCACCTGCGTGCGGTCATGACAACAACTAGTCAGCAGACCGGCGTGTGGGGTGTTGTGCATCCTCTCTCCTGACGGAAGTGTTGCGAGCGTGTTGCGGAAAACTTCATGGTAGCAGCAAAAAAAAATATTCGTCAAGCAAAGGAGATGCATCGGCAGACTTTGTTTGGGGCGGGGGCAGAATAAGCCTGATTTAGCCCCGGATCAGGGTGAGCAGCTCCGCGGTTTTTGCCTCCAGCAGCGCGGCATCGCCCCTGGTTTCCACATTAAGGCGCAGGACCGGTTCGGTGTTGGATTTGCGGATGTTGAAGCGGAATCGCTCCGCGGTGAAGCTGAGGCCGTCGGTGTAATCCTTTGCCCCGGGGGTTTCGGCGTAAAAATCCTCCACCGTGGCGATGACCGCGTCCGGGTTTGCCACCCGGCTGTTGATCTCGCCGCTCACCGGAAAGGCTGCCTGCCGGGCGCGCACCAGTTGGGACAGGGGGCGGCCCGTTCCGCTCAAGATCTCGGCGACCAGCAGCCAAGGGATCATGCCCGAATCGCAGTAGGCAAAATCGCGGAAATAATGGTGGGCGCTCATCTCGCCGCCGTACACCGCATCCTCACTCCGCATGCGCTCCTTGATAAAGGCGTGCCCGGTCTTGCTCATCACCGGCAGGCCGCCGGACTGCTCCACCAGCTCCCGGGTGTTCCAAATCAACCTCGGGTCGTGGATGATCTTGCCCCCTGGATGTTTGGCCAGCATGGCCTGGGCCAGCAGACCCACCAGGTAGTAGCCCTCGATAAACCCGCCCTGTTCGTCAAAGAAGAAGCAGCGGTCAAAATCGCCGTCCCAGGCAAGGCCGAAATCCGCGCCATGTTCGCGAACCGCCTGGGCCGTGACTTCCCGGTTTTCCGGGAGCAGGGGGTTGGGCACCCCATTGGGAAAGGAGCCGTCCGGCTGCCACTGCACCCGCATGAATTCAAAGGGCAGTTTCGCGGCCAGCCGGTCGATCACCGGCCCGGCGCAGCCGTTGCCCGCATTGGCCACGATTTTGAGCGGCCTCAATGCCTGCCGGTCAACATAGCCCAGCAGGTGCTCGATGTAGGCGGGTTTGTTGTCCAATTGGGTCAGAGTGCCGGGCTGATTTGCTGTAACCCGATGCTCTGCCGCGGCCAACCGCTCGATCTCCCGCAGGCCGGTGTCGCCGGAAATGGGCCTTGCTCCTTGGCGTACCAGCTTCATGCCGTTGTAATCCGCCGGGTTGTGGCTGGCGGTGACGATGATCCCTCCTTCCACTTCAAGATGGAAGGCCGCGAAGTAGATCTCCTCGGTGCCGGCCATCCCCAGATCCACCACATCCACCCCGGCCGCGAGAAAGCCGTTGATCAGCGCCTTGGCCAAGGAGGGGCTGGAGATCCGGATGTCATGGCCGATGGCCACTTTTTTCGGGGCGAATTGGGCGCTGTACGCCTGGCCGATGCTGAAGGCCAGGGAGTCGTTGAGTTCAGCGGGCACGCGGCCCCGGATGTCGTAGGCCTTGAAACAGGGAAGGAGCGAGGGCATGGTGGAACTCTTTGAAGGAATGCTCGTTTTCGGGTAGATTGATTTTTTTGTCAAGACAACAAGGATACCTAAGCATGGAAGCCTCTATTCTGCAACCGGAACTTGCCGCGAAAATCGCCGATCTGTACAGCCGCATGGAAAAGGCCTACGACCTCGTTGCCAGGCAGCTCGATTTCACCTGCGACGGCTGCCCGGACAATTGCTGCGATTCCTATTTTCTGCACCACACCCATGTGGAGTGGGCGTACCTCTGGGTGGGGCTGATGGAGTTAGCGCCGGAACGCCGCAAGGGAATCGAAACCCGGGCGGCCGAATATGTTGCGGCCAGCGAGCGGGCCTTGGCCAGGAATGAACGGCCGCAGCGCATGTGTCCGCTCAACGAAGAGGGGCGTTGCGGCCTGTACCTCCACCGGCTGATGATCTGCCGGATGCACGGGGTGCCGTCCAGTCTTACCTTTCCCAACGGCAAGGTGCAGAAATTCCCCGGCTGTTTCCGCTGCCAGGAGATCGTAGGGGATCGGCCGGCTGTGCCCATGGTGGAGCGGGCGCCTCTCTTCCGGGAGCTGGTTGCCTTGGAGCAGGAATTGCTCGGCGTACAGCAGGGCCAATTGCCCAAGGTCAACAAGACCATTGCCGAGATGATCCTGGCGGGGCCGCCGAGACTGTAAGTTTTTTCAGGAAAGCGAATACAAAAAAAGCCCGATGCATGGAGAATGCACCGGGCTTTTTTTGTATTAGGCTCCCCCTCCCTTGCCGGGTGGGGGCTGGGGGGTGGGTGAATGTGCCAGCAGGGTTGCCTCTGTCGACTTCCCTCTCACCCTACCCCTCTCCCGCGAGGGGAGAGGGGTCTTTTAAAGAAAAGCGGTTTTTCCTTTTTTGCGAGGTCCTTACTTCTCCCGCATCAGCTCCGCGATCTGGAAGGCCAGCTCCAGGCTCTGCTCGGCGTTGAGGCGCGGGTCGCAGTTGGTCAGGTAGTTTTGGGCCAGATGGTGATCGAGGATCTTTCTCCCGCCGCCGGTGCATTCGGTGACGTTGTCCCCGGTCATCTCAAAATGCACCCCGCCGGGCACTGTGCCCTCGCTCCAGTGGATCTCGAAGAACGAGCGGATCTCGCTCATGATCTCGTCGAAATTCCGGGTCTTGTGGCCGCACTCGGCGGTGTAGGTGTTGCCGTGCATGGGGTCGCAGCTCCAGACCAGCTTGAAGCCTTCTTTTTTCATCTCCCGTGCCAGATTCGGCAAGCCGTTGTTGATCTTCTTCGCGCCGAACCGGGTGATGAGGGTCAAGCGGCCCGGCTCGTTGTCCGGGTTGAGAATACTGACCAGCTTTTTCACATCGTCGATGTCGTGGTTGGGGCCGATCTTGACCCCGATGGGGTTATGCACCCCCCGGAAAAATTCCACATGCGCCCCGTCGATCTGGCGGGTGCGCTCGCCGATCCAGAGCATGTGGGCCGAGCAGTCGTACCAGTCGCCGGAAGTTGAATCCTGGCGGGTCAGGGCCTGCTCGTAGCCCAGGAGCAGCGCTTCGTGGGAGGTAAAGAAGCTGGCCTGATTGAGCTGGGGGATATCGGTGTCGATGCCCACGATGCGCATGAAGTTGATGGCCTGGTCGATCTGGCGGGCCAGCTTGTCGTAGAGCTGCCCCTGGGGGGAGCGGCCCACGAACTCGTTGTTCCAGGAATGCACCCGCTCCAAAGAGGCATAGCCGCCCATGGTGAAGGCGCGCAGGATGTTCATGGTGGCGCAGGCCAGGTGGTAGCCCTTGAGCATCCGCTGCGGATCGGGCCGCCGGGCCTCGGGGGTCGGCTCGATGGCATTGACCATGTCGCCCCGGTAGCTGGGCAGCTCCACGCCGTTTATCATCTCGGTGTCGGCGGAGCGGGGCTTGGCGTACTGCCCGGCCATGCGGCCCACCTTGATCACCGGCTTGCCGCCCGCGTAGCTCATGATCACCGCCATCTGGAGGATAACCTTCAAGAGCTCCCGGATGGAAGGGGCGGTGCACATGGAGAACTCCTCGGCGCAGTCGCCGCCCTGGAGCAGGAAGGCATTGCCCTCGGCGGCCAAGGCCAGTTGTTTCTTCAGGGTGCGGATCTCCCCGGCAAAGACCAGGGGGGGGAGCTTGGAGATGGTCTGCACCGTCTCGGTAAACTCGTTTTTATCCGGCCAGTTGGGCTGCTGCAGGGCGGTGAATTTCTGCCAGCTTGTCTTGCTCCAGTGCTGTGTCATGGTGCTTTCTCCAAGGGATTACTTTTGCCACGAAAACCACGAAAATTTTTATGGGTGCGCAGGTCGTGGCGGGCTTTTTTCTGGGGAAACAGGTTTTTTATTTCGTGTTCTTTCGTGGGTTTCGTGGCAAAAAAAAATTCAGCCTTCTTTCGCCCCTGGCAACGCACAAGGCCCGCCCGCGCAGCAGACCTCCACATCAAAGGCATTCAAGATGCGCAGCTCCGGTTCCCGCCGTTGCGGGACGACGGGGGTGAAATCCAGGTCGGGCAGCATGGCGACAATCTGCTCCCTGGTGGGGATGGCTTCAAGCCCGGTGGCCAGCACCTTGCCGGTTTTCGCGTTCAGCAGCTCACCGTCTTCGCCGTTGGTCACCACCGCCAGGGGGATCATCTGATCTTCTTCCAATACCCTGGCCGCGGCAATGGCGGCCCGTTCCCTGGTCACCAGCGAACCGGGGCCGTAGCGGAGCACCATCACCCGCTGTTCCCCGATGCTCACCACGATATCGATTTTTGAGGCCACGAACTGATGGGCGAACAGGGTTTCGATCCTGCGCCGCATCTCCAATTCGTTTTTGGCAAAGCCCCGTTCTTCCACGAGCAGCCGGGCCAGTTTCTGGCGGTAGCGCTCGTCGTCGGTGTCCACCAGCGGTTCGCCGGTGACGTAATCAACGAGGTTGCCGTAGATCATGTGGTGCGTGGGAATGTCTGCCATAACTTCTAGGCCTCAAATAAAGAGCAGTCAGAGGAATACGTTTTTTCCTTCTGTTCATTTCTTTGCTTGCCCAAAGAAACGAACCAAAGAAAGGGCACCCTGTGTCTCTTGTCCCGCCGTAGGCGGGATGCCCGGAGTTTATGCCCCGCAGGGGTACTCCTCAAAGCTGCCGGGATGTTGCAAACTCGCTACGCTCAAACAGTGCAACCTCCCTTTTCGGCAGCTTTTCCGGTGCTCGGCTGCGTGCCAATGGGATTGTAACTGCCAAACCTCCAAACAAAAAAAGAGGAGGCCGCAGCCCCCTCTTTGAGAAAGGCCGTCCCGAATTCGAGAAAGCGGCCTCCATATGATACCGCTTTTTTACAGAGTCAGCCAGGACTCGCTGAACACGTTCTGGCCGGAGAGCACCTTATAGGTTTTATAGTGCTCCAGCGCGGTGCCGGTGAGGCCGGAAGGATCGGGGTCGTTGCCGTCCATCATGCCATGGACCATGTCCACCAGGTTCTGGCGCTCGCCCTTGCAGATCGCCATGAGCTCGCTGTCGTAGGAATTGACGATGGCGGTGGTGATCCCGTGCTTCATCAGCATGATCAGGTAGGTGCGGTCCAGGTACTTGCGCAGATGCTCGGCCACGCCGTTGCTGACGTTGGACAAACCCACGGTGGAGCCTGCGCCGGGAGCGATCTCCTGCAGCATGGACATGAACTCAAGACCGGAGGCGATCTGGTCGGCGCCCAGGGTGATGGGGGTGCCGATCGGGTCGAAGAGCATTTTTTCGTTGGGGATACCAGCCTCGGCCAGGGCCATCATCAGGTCAACGGCCATGGCGCAACGTTCGTTGGAGTCGCGGGGCATGCCCTCCGGACCCCAGAGCAGGGCGATAACATTGCAACCGGCCTCGGCGGCAACGGGGATGAGTTTTTCCATCCGCTCGGGCTGGGCGGAGATGGAGTTCATGATCGCGGCTTCGCGGTTTTTCACTACCTTGAATCCGGCGGCCATGGCGTCGGTGTTGGTGGTATCCAGGCAGAGGGGCACGGAGCTTGCCGCTTCCACGGTCTGTACAATCCAAGGCATCAACTCGATTCCGTCCTTGCGGGCCGGTCCGATGTTGAGGTCCAGGTAGGAGGCGCCTGCGGCCGACTCTTCCTTGGCCATTTCCTGAACCGGGCCGGGGTTCCGTTCCTTCATGGCGGTGCCGCTTCTCTTGCCCATGATGTTGATGCTTTCCGCGATGGCTGCTACCTTCATTGTTTTCTCCCGTGCTGTGGTTTCAATCGTAACTATTTCTGCCGCTCCCGATGGAAACGGCGGTTTTCCCGCGTGTAAGAGTGCATGGTAACGTGGGAAAATAGCGTTTTACACAACGGATGTCAACAGGCAACAGGGCGAAGCGGTGTAAAAAAGTGTCGAATTGGCGCGGAAATCGGTGGATATACCTATCGGTCGCATCCCGGTAAAAAGCCTTATTTTTCCTTTTCGCTGTAAGGCTTGCTCTGGTTTTTCATGGCGTACATTTCCCGGTCGGCAATCTTGAAGAGCGTGTCGATATCGGTACTGTCCGTGGGATACACACTCATGCCGATGCTGAGTTGTATGCTGGTTTGAAATGTATCGCAGATAATTTCCGTGCCGATTTGCTCCAGAATCTTCTTTTTTAGCGTCGCGGCATCGGCATGGGAATTCACATGGAAGAGGCCGACAAACTCGTCGCCGCCGAATCGGGCGATGATGTCCTCTTGGCGCATGATCTTTTTCAGATCCCTGGCAACCCGCTTCAAGACATGGTCCCCTGCTTCGTGGCCATATGTGTCATTGATCTGCTTGAAGCCGTCCAGGTCGATATAGGCCACGACCAGCATCCAGTCCATGCGTGCTGCCTCAGCCATGCCATGGGTGAGATGCTCCATGAAAAGTGATCTGTTGGCAAGGCCGGTGAGCGGATCATGGCTTGCCACATGTGCGAGTTTTTCCTGCAAGGCTTTCAGATCGGAAATATCGCGGTTGCTGCCCCGGATGCCGATGTTTTCCCCGGCGCTGTTAAATACTGTTCTGCACACATGGTGAATCCATTTTATTTCCCCGTCCCGTGAGCGGATCATGAATTCCAACGGCTCTACCTTGCCGCTTTCGGTCATGGTGTGCCGGTGTTCCTTCCACTTATGCCAGTCATCGGGAACAATAATATCCTGAAGCAGGCTGGGCTTTTTGTAAAAATCATCGGGGGAGTAACCGGTTATGCTCTCGCAGGAGGGGGAAACATAGTGGTAATTCCCGGCAACATCCTGCCAATATTCCCAGTCATAGGCAAATTCGGAAATGACAAACAGGGCTTCCTCCTGGCCGAGAAAAGATTCTTCGAGAACCCGAAGCTTTTCGATCATGGCCTGGAGTTCCGCGATGGTCGACTGCACCTGATTTTTATGCATCTCAAAATGGTTCATGCCGTTTCTCCCTCATGCCTAGGATGTGTGAATTTCCAGGGTTATGGCCGGCGCATGTCGCCCTGCGGCAACCGGATGAAAAAGGTGCTGCCTTTTTCCGGGCAGCTTTCCACTTCAACGCTCCCGCCGTGACACGCCAGGATGGTTTTAGAAATTGCCAGGCCCAAGCCGGAGCCGTTTCCGTCATGGTTTTCTCCGCGGTAAAAAGGCTCAAAGATCAGGGGGAGCTTTTCCGGAGGAATGCCCGGGCCTGTATCGGCAACCGAAAAGAGAAAGGATGTGCCTTGACGGGTCAGGCCGACAGTCACGGTGCTTTTGGGGACTGTATATTTCACGGCATTGGCAATGATGTTGGTTAATGCCCGCTCAAGCATAAAGGGATCCGCGTGTGCAAGAAACCCGGTTTCCGGGGGCGCCTCGAATCGAAGTTCGACCTGTTTTCTCTCGGCGGCAATGGAGAGATTTGTGAAGATTTTCTTGACGAGCGGCACAAGGGCTGTCTCGGAAAAAACCGGGAGACATTCGTGCTGTTCGAGGCGGGAGAAATCCAGAAACCCGGTTATCAGCGCCTCAATATTTTTCATATTATTGCTGACGACAGAGAGATATTGTTGCTGCTTTTCAGTGATGTTGCCGGTTTTTCCTTCGAGGATCCTGTTGATGAAGCCGATCGAGGCCAGCAGCGGGTTCTTCATGTCGTGGGCAAACATGGAAAGGATATTTTCCCGCTCCCGTTGCATTTTTTTCAAGGAGGTAATATTGCGAAAAAGCGCCGCGCCGCCATGAAAAATTCCATTTTCATCCAGCAGCGGGATGGTGGTTACGGATATATTGATTTTCAACCCATCCTTTCTGACAATTTCCGTTTCGGTGTTCACGGCCCCTTGCCGGTGTGCAAAAACATGTTCCAGAAGCGGACAGGCATGGGTCGCGGGTGAGGCATGGAACAGTTCATGCGGTGTGCCCAGCACCTCATCCCGGCTGAAGCCGGTTATGTTTTCCGCTGTTTTATTAAACTCGACAATCAGGCCCTCTTTATTGATGACCATGTAGCCAACCGGCAGGTTGTTTGTGATAATTTGGAAAAGTTTTGCCTGATTCAATGTGTCCGGCATGATGGCTCACCTGATATGTTTGGGCTGCCCGGGGTCATGGCCTTTTCTGGAGCTTGGCGATGGGACGTCATGCAATCAGAAGAAATAACGAGCCCTCAGCTCCAGTTTGTTGCTGTTTTGCTTTTCGCCGTACTCGCTCGATTCGGCGCCGCTGAGCCAGGAAAAGCGCAGGCGCGTTTCCCAGTTGGTAAATCCGGTATAGACAATTTCCGGGCTGATGGAGCGGCTCTGGTCGTCGAGGTTGACGATGACGGTTATTCCGGGGCTGAAGTAGAGAATGTCATAGGGCTCCTTTTGGGTGAGGCGCACATAGAGGTAGTTGCGCCCGTTTTGCGCTCTGTCGTATCCGGACTCGGAGGCGACCTCCGCCCGCTGGAGCAGGGCGTCGTTTCCCGTTGCCTGAAACTGGCTGTAGCCGTCGGCAACGAGCTGGAAAAAGCGATCCGTTTCCTGCTCGGTGTAGCCGTCGTCGTTGTGATAGAACTCGACAATGGCGGTGAGGTCGGTTTCCGTCAGATAGCGGGCGCCGAGGAGATAACTGGTGTCGCTGGTTTCCCGTTGGACAAGGGTATCCCCGCTGAGCACCTTGTACCGCTGTTTGGGGATATGGGCCAGTTCGCCGTGCACCTCGAGGTTGGCGGCCAGGTTTTTGGAAAAATCCACGCCATAGCGGGTGGTCCGGCTGTTGCCGCCGTACCAGAGCAGATCGATGTCCGTATCCTTGTACAGCAGGTAGAGCTTGGCCGCCAGGTTCACATTCTCCCGTTCGCCGAAATCCTCGTTCACTCCTTGCCAGACCGGCAGGGCCACACCGGTAAGGGCCACGGTCTGCAACTCTCCGCCGTAGCTTTTGATCAGATCAAAGCCCGCCCCGAGATACCCTTCCATGGCCTCTTCCGGGTTATTGGGGTCCTTGGCCCGGTCGATGAAGCCCACGGGATTCCAGGCGTATCCCTTGCCCCATTTGAAAACCTTTTTGCCCAGATCGAGGGTGAGGTTCGGGGTCGCCTTGATGCTGGCATACCCTTCAAAAATATCCGCCCGGTCGTGCCAGGCAAGATCGTCCTGCGTGCCGGTTGCCTGCAGAACCCATTTGAAGGTTGTCATCCCCCGGCTCACGCTGCCGTCAAGCTGGAGGGTTGAGCTCAGGCTCTCCAGGGAGGAACGCGGGTTTTTGTACAAATTGAGGGCGGAGAAGGCTCCGTCCTGGTTGATATCGCTCCGGTCCCATTTGGCCTCCACATACCCTCCCCACACCCGGTCTTTTTTTTCGAACTCCTCCAGGTCGAAGCCGTATTCCTCTTCCGCCCCGGCCAAGGCGGGGAAGGTGGCAAGCGAGAGGAGTCCGAGCAGGGCGGCAAGGGTTTGCCGGTGGGGCGCTATTTTCATCGCAGCTCAACTACCCGGGGCAGGTAGTTGAGGGTGAAGATCTCGTCGGCCATCTCTTTTTTCTGGATCTTGGCATAGATCATCACCGACTTGTACCCCTTGTACAGGGGGCTGTCGGTTTCAAGCACCGAGGGGCGGACGATGCCGCCGCCGAAGTCCTTGATCTCCTTGTAATAAAGGGTCTTGATGAGCATGCCGCTGGCGGCGTAGCATTCGATCCTGGTCGGCACCAGGGCTTTTTTGTCCACCGTCATCTTTATGCGGTCGTAGGCCACGGTGGCGCTTTTCGCCTTGAGATCGATGAGGTAGGCGCCGCCTGCCTCTTCCATCTTGGTCGGCGCATATTCGGTGCTGTAGTCGAGGCGGAGGATGTCGGAGTTGTTGAAGACCCCGCCCACCACCGATTGCAGGCTGGTGATGCGGATGGGCTTGCCAACATTGGGGATGTAGAGCCACATGTTGTCGTCGAGGCGCAGGGTGGCGCGGCCCTTTTCACTGGCCGGGGCGAGGAAAAGGGCCACCATCTTGTCGCGGCCCTTGCGGACGCTATAGAGGACGAACTCCTTCTTGCTGCCGTCCGGCTCAATGTTGATGAGCTTGCGGTATGTCTCCGAGGATTCGGGTTCAAGATTGCGGTCCACCCTGGCAAGCACCTCGTCGGCGGTCAGGGCGAGGGCCGGGCTGGCGGCAAAGAACAGGGCAACAAGGGCTGCGACGATGCGGGACATGGCTTTCTTCCTCCTATTTTGCCTTTACCGCCTCGACGGCAGGGCCGGTAGCGGTTCGATGGGTCATGCCCTTGTTTTTCATGGCATTGGTCATGTTGGCCCCAAACTCCCCGGCGATCACGGTTTTGATCCCCTTGGCCGCGAGAAAGTCAACCACCTGGGGGCCGGCGCCGCCGGCGCCTTGCCGATAGGGGTTGGCCAGGGCCTCGGCCAATTGACCCTTGTCGTCGAAAAGGAGGAAATAGGGGGCCCGGGCCGCCAGCTTGCTGATTTGGGCCGTTGGGGCAGACCCCTCGGCGGCCACGGCAATGACGGCCTTGCCGGCCGCCGCCAGGGCACCGGAGGCGGCAAAAAGCGAGAGAGCAACAACAAGCAGCGGGATGAGCATCTTTCTGGTCATGGTGGTTCCTCCTTGGTTGGGGTGAACAATCTTCCTTCTTCCTATAAATGTCTAAGCGCTTTGATCGGATCCATGCGCGAGGCCTTGAAGGCGGGTTGCAGGCTGGCCAGCACCGCGCCGGCGATGACGATGAGCGAGATCATCAGAAGCTCCTTGGGATCGACCGTGGCCTGAAGGATCAACCCCTTCTGGCGGCCGAAGTCGTAGGAGATATGGGAGATATTGAGCACCCAGACCAGCGCTGTTCCCAGAACCCCGCCGCTGATCGCCCCCGCCACTCCCAGGCTGAAGCCTTCCAGCAGAAAAAGGCCCAGCACCTTGCCCGGCAGGGTGCCGATGGCCGCCATGGTGCCGATCTCGCGGATCCGCTCGTAGACCGCCATAATCATTACATTCATGATGCTGACGAGCACTATGGCGATGAGCATCAGCTTGATGAAGAAGGTCATCACGTCGATCATTTTTGCGATGTTGAAAAAGGGCGAGAGCTTCTCCCAGGTGTGCAGCTCGAAGATCGGCTTCTGCATCTGGTTGAGTTCCTTGGCAAGGAGGGTGTCGAGCCGGGCGCTCACTGCGTCAAGCTGGTCGAACCCCTTGAGGCGGATAGCCACCTCGCTCACCTCGCGGCCTTCCAGCCTTAGGATCTCGGCGGCGTCCTCGCTGTGGAGATAGCCGTCCCGGCCGCCGGGTCCGGTGGCGCTCTCCAGGATCGCGCTCACCACCATGGGCTTGCCGTTTACCGAGCCATCTTTGTTGGTGGCCACGATCACCACTGTGTCGCCCACCTTGACCTTCATCCCCTTGGCCAAAAGCTCCGGCAGCCAGAGCTTGCCGCGCACAAGGGTCTTGTCCCCTTCCAGCACCCGGCCCGCCAGAAGCGGCACCGTGGCAAGCTCCCGCTCGGGCTCCACTCCGTTCAAGCGGATGTTGGTGGTTTCGGTGAAGGTGCTGAACATGGCCCCGAACTTGATCCGGGGCGAGTAGGCCGCGATCTCCGGCTGGGCGTCGAGGACCTTTTCGAGGCGGGCTATGGCCCCACCCATGAGGTTGAGATTGAGGGGCAGGTTATCGATGGAGGCCACATAGCCCTTGCGGTGGACCTGGAGATGGCCCAGCATGGCGTCGGTGTTCTGGGCGATCATCATTGCCTTGAAGGAGCCGGTCACCGCCACGAAGACCAGGACAAAGATCACGCCGATGGCGATGAGGGAGGCGGTGAGCAGGGTGCGACGCTTGTAGCGTAGCAGGTTGCGGACAGCGATCTTCACGAGGCTACCCATGGTTTTGTCCTCCCTTGCCGTGGTTCATCAGCTTGCCGTCTTCCAGGGTATAGATTGTCTCCGCCTCGCCCACCACCTTGGGGTCGTGGGTGGAGAAGATGAAGGTGGTGCCGGATTCGTCCCGCATCGTCTTCATCAGTTCGATGACCTTGTAGGCGGTCTGATGGTCCAGATTGGCGGTGGGCTCGTCGGCCAGCACCAGCTTGGGGTTGGTGATGAGCGCCCTTGCCACGGCCACCCGCTGCTTCTGGCCGCCGGAGATCTGGTCGGGGTACTGTTTTTGCTGTTTCTCCATGCCCACCGCTTTGAGCAGCGTCATGACCCGGTCGCGCCGTTCGGAGGCCGGGGTTTCCAGCACCATGAGCAGGGGGTATTCGATGTTTTCGTAGACGGAAAGCACCGGCAGCAGGTTGAAGTCCTGGAAGATGAAGCCGAGGGTCTCGCCCCGGAAGCGGGCCCCTTCCCTGCGGTCGAGGCTTGCCACCTCGGTGCCGGCCACGCTGAGACTGCCGCTGGTCGGTTTATCCAGGCAGCCGATCATGTTGAGCAGCGTCGATTTGCCGCTGCCCGATGGTCCGACAAAGGAGACAAAGGCGCCGGGCTCGATGGTGAAATCCACCCCCCGGATCGCCTCCACCCGTACCTCACCGATGATGTAGGTTTTTTCAAGTCCTGTCGCAGTCACGAGCGCCATGGTTTTGCCTCCAAAGGTGTTGCCAAGGTTTGGGTTTATCGCCGTCCGCCACCCATGGAGCCCCGGTTCATGCCGGAACCGCCTGAGCCCATGCCTCCGCCGGAGCTCATACCGCCGCCGGAGCTGCCCATGCCTTGCCTCTGGCCGTTTTTCTGGCCAGATCCGTCACGGGGGGCATTTCCGGGCTGGCCCACGGCCTTTTGCCGTTCTTCCGGGCTCATCTTCTGGACCCGGTTTTGCCATTCGTTCTGGAAGGCGTTGCGTTCTTCCACCGTGGACTGTTTCATGCTTCCGCGCTTTGCGGCCAGCTCCTCGTTGGTCATGGCGCTGTAGTCGGTGGCGGCCCAGGCCATGGTGGCGGTGAGCAGGGAGCCTGCCAGGATGGCGCTGATCCGGAGCATCGTGCGTGTCTTCATGGGGGTGGTTCTCCTTGTGATGAAATATGTATTGTGGGAAAAACGGGTCTGCAAAACTCTGTGCGTCAGTATATCACAAATCATGCCATAACCAACAGACAGTGCACCATTCTCCTGATTTACCGAGGATAATTCCAGATCGGAGTGGCGATGATTTTTTTGGCCAAGGGAAAGTCTGGATAATTTGTATCCAGCTCCCGGCCGCCAACCGAGTAGTTTTTGCCCAGCGTGGTGTTTTGTCGCGGAATTACGGACAGGGTTTCACGTGAAACGCGCGGGAAATCAACAGCGGGCACGCGGGTGGAGCCATTGGGGAAAAACTGAGAAATCCCGCCCCCGATAAGGGATTGCGGGGCGTACCGGGATAAATCAACAGGTTTTCAACAGCCAATCAACAATTCGCCAACAGGGTTTCAACAGGGGGTTTGTCCGTGAATCACGCGGGCATCTGCGCGGGGCGCAGCCATTTTTTCAAGAGCAGACGGGTGCAGTCGCCCACCAGGCGCGGGATATTTTCGGCAACGGGAATGGCCGGCGCGGGGGAGGATGCGGCCCCGGTTTGGAGCGCCACACCCTCGGCCAGGTAGTGGAGATGCCAGCCCGCCTGGTGTGCGCGCAGGCAATAATCGGCATCGGCGTAGTGGGCGGCAAAGCCCTCGTCCAGCAGACCGATCTCCTCCACCACCTCCCGCCGTATCACCAGACAGGTGTCCAGGAGCCACTCCGGTTCGAAGGAGCGCAGATGGTCCTGTTCCAGAAGAAGGTGCTGCTTGAGGATCAGCGGGGCGGCCGGGAGCAACCTCCCCAGGGAGGTGTGCAGGCAGAGAAGCGCGGCCAGGGTCGGGGCGGAGCGCGCCGAGGGGAGGACCATGCCTCTGGGGTCAACGATCCGGGGCGCGGCCAACCCCGCTTCGGGGTTTTCATCGAGAAAACGGACCAGCCCGGCCAGACAGCCGGGCTGCGGGCGGAGATTTTCGTCCCAGAAGGAGAGATAGCGGGCCGCGGCCAACCGGCAGGCGTGGTTGCGGGCCTTGGCCGGGTGATCGCCCCCGCTGTTTTCCAGAATGACGATCTCCGGGAAGGCCCGTTCCAGCCGGGTGAGGGCCGGATGCTCGGGCTGATCGGCCACCACGATGATCTCCAGGGCCACCTGGTCGGCCTGGGGCAGAAGCGCGTCCAGAAAGGGGAACAGCCCTTCGGGCTGGGCCGGGTTGTGGATCAGGCAGATCGCCAAGTCGGGTTCGATGTCTTCCATGGAGTATTGATGGACTCGTAAAAAATCTCGTCTTGGCATGTTGGCATGGCGGTAAATTCAGCAGTGCCGCAGATGCTAGGAAGAGGTCTGCGAAGTGTGCTATTTGCACATGAGCAGGCCGATGACAACGCAGATGCGGTGCTGCTGAATTTACCGCGGCAGTTTCTCCCGCACTGTGGGGAAGAGCGCCATGTCGGTGTGGGGCAAAAAGAGCGAGGCCATGTAGTGGTTCATGAACTGACTGCTCTCCGACAGCTCCAAGTTGGTAATCAGCGAGCTGACCATCATCCGTTCCCGGAAGCGGACATGGTCGGTGAGGCTGATCTGGCAGCCGAGCATGGAGGCGTTGCCCAGGTAATAGAACTTGTCGCGGTCGATGTCCGGGAGCAACCCGATGCAGATTGCCTGCTCAAGATCGATGTAGGCCCCGAAGTTGCCGGCCATGATCACCCGGTCCAGATCGTCGAAGGTCATGCCCACGGATTCGAGCAAGGTGACGTAGCCCGCGTACATGGCGCCCTTGGCCCGGGTCAGGTTGTCCAGGTCTACCTCGGTGATGGCGATGTCCTCGCCCATGAGGGTGTCCTTGGACCAGGCCAGCACGTACTCGTAGCCGTCGATTCCTTGGCGGATGCGGGGATGATCCAGGCTGCGGTTGAACTTGCCCTGCTGGTCGATGACCCCCGCCTCCAGCAGCTCGGCCACGATGGCGATGAGCCCGGAGCCGCAGATGCCGCAAGGCTTGATGCGGTCGATGGTGATGATCATCGGCTCCAGGGTTTCTGGGTGGATGTGGAAGTTTTCGATGGCCCCGGCATTGGCGCGCATGCCGTGGCGGATGCCGCCGCCCTCGAAGGCGGGGCCGGCGGAGCAGGCGGCGCACACCATCCATTCCTCGTTGCCCACCACGATTTCGCCGTTGGTGCCGATATCGATGAACAGGGTCAGCTCCGGGCTTTTGTACATCTGGCAGGCATGCACCCCGGAGATGATATCGCCGCCCACATAACTCGCCACTGCCGGGTAGAGGAAGAGGCGCACCGAGGGATGGGCGTGGATGCCTAAGGATGCGGCGCGGGTCAGGGGAAAATGGCTGCAGGCCGGAACATAGGGCGATTCCCGCAGGTATTTCGGGTTCAGGCCCAGGAGCAGGTGGCTCATGATGGTGTTGCCCGCGGCCATGATGTAGCTGATGTCGCTGGGGCTGATCATCACCTTTTTGCACACCGTTTCGATCACCGCGTTGATGGTGCGCACCACCTTTTCCTGCAGCGCCTTGAGGCCGCCGGGCCGCTGGGAATAGATGATCCGGGAGATGACATCCTCGCCGCAACTGATCTGGTCGTTGTAGGCCGAGGCCTCGGCGATCACCTCGCCGGAGTTGAGGTCGATCAAGACTCCGCACACCGTGGTGGTGCCGATGTCCACCGCCAGTCCGTAGAGGTTGCCCGTGGTGTCCCCCGGCTCCACGGCGATGATGCGGTCCGGCTCCTCGGCCCGCTTGCCGCGCAGCATGATGGCCGTCACCTGCCAGTTGGCCTCCCGCAGGGTGAAGGGCAGCTCCATCAACAGCTCCGGGTGATCGTAGGTGGGCTCGGCGCAGTCGTGGCATTTTTTCTTGATGGCCCGCATCAGCCGCTGGAGGTCGGGCACGTTGTCTTCGAGCGTCGGCGGCTCCAGGGTGAGGAAACGCTTCTCCACCGGCGGCGCCACCTGCCAGGTGCCGATCAGATGGTCCAGCGACCGGGCCGAGATGGCGCGGGTGGTCTTGGGTTTGGCCTTGAGGGCCTTGCCGTCCTTGCTGGTGGCGACCGGGATCGAGACCACCAGATCCTCGATGACCGAAGACTGGCAGGCAAGGCGGAACCCCTCGGCGTGCTCCTCGGCCTTGAGCTGCATGGCCTTGTTGGCGGCAACCTCGCCTTGCTCGATCTTGACCTTGCACTTGCCGCACACCCCGTCGCCGCCGCAGGAGGCCTGGATATAGAGCCCGGCTTTGGCCGCGGCGCTCAGCAGGTTTTCGCCGGTATCCACCTCGATGGTGACGTTGTCGGGCAGAAAGGTAACGGTTTTTTTCATAATTCTCCGGTCTCCGGGGAAGTGTTGGCAAGGGATGGATTATTGCCACAAAGATAGCAGGAAGGCGGGGCTTGTCAAGCATCCTTTCCGGGAAGAGACGGTAGTGGGCGGAGATATGTTGGGGAGGAAGGTCTGCGGGTAACCGGTTTTCCCGGCCGTTCATGCTCAACATCAGCAGGTCCGGAAAGACGAGGGTCGGGCTTGTCGTTACCACTCGGATGCCGGCCGGAGCAATTCTCTTGGCGCTCCCTGGGAAAATGCGCTAATACAAGACTATATTCCGGCGGTTCCATGGGAGCTATCTCTCGCGGCTGAAGCCGCTCCTCCCGGGTCGGGGAATATCGGGTGTTGTAGAAGCGGCTTCAGCCGCGATAATCGAGCAATATATTCCAGACGTTGCACACGTCCTGAAAACACAAGGAGGTTTCCCATGCTGCAATTTCGCATCGATGAGGAGCGCTGCATCCAGTGCGGCGAATGCGCGCTTGACTGCCCCGCCGGTGTCATCGCCATGGACGGATACCCGAAAATAACCGATGAGGCGGGCTGCTTCCAGTGCCAGCACTGCCTGGCCATCTGCCCCACCGCGGCGGTCTCGATTCTCGGCAAGGACCCCGAGGTGAGCACCGTGCTGCAGGGCAACCTGCCGGACCCGGCCCAGCTTGCAACCCTGATCAAGGGCAGAAGGGCGGTGCGCCGCTATCGCGACCGGGATTTGGCCCCGGAGCTGATCGACCACCTGCTTGCGGTTTCCTGCCATGCGCCCACCGGGGTCAATGCCCGCTCGGTGTTGTTCACCGTGGTCCGGGAGCGGGCGGTGATGCACAGGCTGCGCGAGTATCTCATGGATCGGTTGGTCACGTTGAAGGATCTCGGCGGGCTGCCGCAGGGCTTTGTCGGTCAATACCTGGGCTGGACAGCCAAGGCCTGGCAGGAGGAGGGCAAGGACATCCTTTTTCGGGGCGCCCCGCATCTGCTCATCACCAGCGCTCCGGCGGACGCCCCCTGCCCAACCCAGGACGCCTTGATCGCCCTGACCACCTTCCAGTTACTCGCCCATGGTCACGGGGTGGGCACGGTTTGGGACGGCATCTGTATGATGGCTTTAGGTGTTTGCCCCGAGGTGACGGGCAAGCTCGGCATCCCTGAAAATCATACCTTGGGCTATGCCATGGCCTTTGGCGATCCGGCGGTGGAATACCAGCGGACCGTGCAGCGTGGCCCGGCCTTGGTGAATGTGGTCAAGTGGTGATCAGCAGCCGAGTTGCAGGACGTGCTATGCCGGGGTGAGCGGGGTGAATGCTGTCGGCGGGTTCGGCGGCAGAAATCGCTGGTGCAGTTGGTTGAGGAAACCGTTTTTCAGCTCGCCCAGCGCCTTGGCTGTGTCCGGCAGGGGCTGTTCGGTCTGGCGAGCGGCTTTTTCCATGGCCGTGGTGGCCAGGGCTTTGGCAAAGGGGGTCAGTTTCGGGTGGTCGGTGAGGAGTTGTTCCATGCGGGACAGCATCTGTTGGGCGGCCCGCTCCGCTGGCGGCCCGGATGGCGGTGCCACCGCTTCTGGCGCTTCGGCGTTCAGCTCTTCCACCGGCACCGGCGTGGGCTCCATCCTCCGGGCGAATAAGCCATCCAGTTCGTTGGCCTTCATTTCATCCAGGGCCTTGAGGATCTGCTGCCAGCGGGCCTCAAGCATTTCGGCGTAATCCCGCTCTTCCCCCTCGCCGGTCAGGGTATCGTAGAGCTCCTTGAGATTCGGGTCGCTGAGGTCCGTCGCGGCGGGCAGGGGCTGATAGCTGGCGATCCGGGTCTGGGTGACGGTTTGTCTGCTGAACGAAGCGGCAAAGGAGGAGACCGAGCCCATGGACATTTCGCCGAAGTCCATCGCCCTGGTCAGGGCCTCCTCATGGTCTCCGGAAAAAAAGGTAGAGGCAATGGAGGTCAGTTCCCCCACCAGCCGGGTGATGTCGGCAAGCTCCTGCGCATTGAGGTCGCCCTGCACCGAGATGCCCATGGCTTCGGCGGAGGTGGAGCTGCTGGCATAATTCACCCCCGAGGATGCAGGGTTGAACCAGCTCACTGCCTGGGTGTACTGGTAATTCCGGCTCAGACCCGAAAGGGTGACCTGATCGCCTTCCGCCGTGGTCAGGGAGAAAGAGGACGACTGCGTCTGGGCAAGGGTCTGCTCGAAGGTGGACTTGCCGGCGCGGGCGGAATACAGGGATTGGTAGTCGGTGGAGGCGGCTGGTCCCTGGATGGAATTGGTTGGGATGTTCATCGGCAAGACTCCCGGTGTTGGTTGCGGTGTGACACGGCGGTTGGAAGGCGCAGCCGTGCTGTTGTGCTTTTCGGGAGGGAGGGTGGAAAACTTGAGGGGAAAGTGGGGAGGGTTTTGCGGAATAACTGGGAGAAGAAAGATTATGGAAACCGAGCTCCGGCCCCTATTTATGCGGGAACGGAGCTCGGTATTTTTTTTCAGCGCTTGTTTATCGTTGTTGTGCAGCCACGGATTCAATACTACGCCAATCTTGAGACTCAACTTCGGCAACCAAGACATTGCCCTCAATTTTTTGTTGATACAAGAGGTTTTGTATATCAGGGAATGACAAGGGACCTTTAGGTACTCCTCCGGGGATCATATAAAAATATTTTGGAGTAGATTTTTCTTTAATTTTTTCCGACAGCAATTTTCCCGCTTGCCCTGCGTGGTTTGCAATATTTCTGGTTGCCCCTGCGAGCTGATTCCCTGCACTCGCCAATAACTGCTGAAGCCTTTCTCCGTCATCAGTCTTAAATTCTTTCAGGCTAGTTATATCCTTTACGCCAGATATATCGAATTCAAGATAAGGGGCACTTGAAAATCCGATAAATCTTGCGATAAATACTGTTGGAATTGAAAGACAAGTGGAGTTGTATTCCTTCACTGCTGAATTGTAGTCTTTTCTGCATTGTTGAATATCTGACTCACAGTGTTGTATGCTGTCAACCAAGCGATGATATTGTTCATTGGCTTTTAAATTTGGAAATTTCTCAGCCATTCCTTGTAATGATGTCAGCAGTGTTCCGGACTGTTGATACGCATTCATCAAATTTGTCGCGGTACTATCCTGAGAGATTTTAAGATGCGTAAACTGTTCACTTTCCTGGAATCCCTTAACCACATCGATCAACTGATTTATCAGGGTCAACTTTTTGCTGATCGCGATTTGGACATTTGAAGCCTTTTCTTTAATGTCTTGGGAAAAACGCTGAAGTTTATTGTATGAAAATAATGCGATTCCGGCGAGAATAACTCCGCCCCAAAAGAACAACTTAAAAATTCCCCAAATAAAATCCATAGTAGTTTATCCCCTTTCGTACTTTGTGTGTCCGATTAGCATGGTATGGGGATTTCGGAGAATGCCCCAGGTTCTCATTCGGCCAGAGAAACAAAATTGTGTAATAATCCCATACACCTAACAGATTGTCAATGCTGAAAAAATACGGGGTGTTGTCTGTATGTTCCGGATTAAGCAAGGGAATTGGGCTAATTTCTTTTAGGCGAGGTTGCAAAAGGGGGGGGGCTTGTTAATCCGAGCATTCCTCGGGCTCGTGGGGAAAGAGCATTCTTTTGGTTATTGCAATGCCATGCTGTTGCATATAGGCGTGGATTCGCTGGCTATGGTCCTTATCCTCCTGGTTGAGCTGCTGGAACATCTCCTCCAGTATGTTTTCAGGTTTTTTTTTCATAAAACACTGAAAATGGATCTCGCCTGCGGCAAGTTCCAAATCAAGAGCGGCATTAAAGATTTTCTCGCGATCCGGTGCGGCCTGGGCAAAAGCGGAAAGGTAGTCGGTGACAATCTGGTTTGCCCTGTCGACCTCGGTTCTGGTCCAGGCCAGGATGGAGGTGGGGAACTCCTCGCCGAGGGGGATAAAAGTCTCATGGATCGAGGCAATCAGGTCCGCGTGATTCTTTTCTTCAAAGCTGAGCTGTTCCCAAAAAGTTCTATCCTCGGGCAGCGCTTTCCCGAACAGGGAGTACAGTTCCGCAATACCCATCTCCAGCTTTTCACTGGCATTCATCAGATGGCTGAGGCCGTCAAAGTCCATGGCTGTTCTCCCTGCATATTCTATGGTGTTTTCCCCTGCCGACTACCTATAAAAAGTGTACCTGAAAAAGCATGGTGATGGCTTAAATATTCTTCCGCGGACAAAAAAACAGTTGTCGGTGTTAATCGAGTGGCGCACGGCATTTAAGCCCCACCCCCTTGAGAAAACCACGCAGGATTTGATCCTTGCACTCGCGGTAGTGCGGGTGGTCCGGCCTGCGAAAAAAGGCGCTGAGTTCGTGTTTGCTCAGGCGGACTTCGGCCTGGGCCAGAGTCGCCAGCATGTCTTCGTCTTTCAGGTTCAGGGCGATTTTCAGTTTCCGCAGGATGATATTGTTGGTCAAGCGCTGCTCCGGCACGGGTTGCGGACCTTCTTTCTTGCCGCGTTTTTCGTTGATCACGCCGTTGAGGAAGATGGCGAGTTGCGTGTCGCTGCATGGCTGATACCCCGGCTCATCCTCTTTTTTCAGCCAACCGCTGATCTGCTCTGCGGTTACCCGGTGCTCGGCCAGACCGAAGATGGCGAGCATTTTCGCCTCGTTCCAGGCAAAGGCATAGCGGAGACTGCGCAGGATATCGTTGTTGTTCATTGGGCTGCCTTGGGCTGAATTGCAGAGGGGGGTGTTCGTGTGCCGTGCCTGTCTATTTCTTATAGCCCATGGGTGTGCGCAATGGGCAAGATTTTTTCTGATTACCATTGGATTCCCGCCTGCGCGGGAATGACGTCTTGCCGGTGGCATAGCTGTTTCCCCCTCTCCCTACCCTTCCCCCGGGAGGGAATTTTTCGGCCTGTGGCACGGGGGCAAGAGTCGGGGATGAAACAGCACCCTGGCTTCCCAACCGTGTATTGACAAAAGCCACGGAGCGGGTCATTCTAACCCCATGAAAAATATCATCGACATTACCCGCTACCATGCCGGGTTTTTGCAGTTTGACGTGCAGTTGGGCGAACCGGAGGCGAATCTTGCCGCGGTGCGGGCTGGCTTGGCTCGTCTGGCCCCCAACGGACCCGGGATCATCGTTTTGCCCGAGCTGTGGAGCTGCGGCTTTGCCTACGAGCACCTCCAGCATTTCGCCCTGCAAACAGAGGGGGTGCTGGACGAGCTGCAGCGGCTGGCCGGGCAGTACTCCATACATCTGGCCGGGTCCCTGCCCGAGGAGGTGCTCACCGAGGTGGGCAGTGTCATCTATAATACCCTGTACATCGTCGGTCCGGACGGGGTTTGCGGGTCGATCCGCAAGCAGCACCTCTTCGCCCCAATGGCCGAGGATCGTCATTTCATCCCTGGGGACAATCCCCAACCCGTGGCAACCGGGCTTGGCCTGGTGGCAGGGCTGGTGTGCTACGATCTCCGCTTCCCCGAGCTGGCCAAATCCCAAGCCGGCAAGGGCGCGGGGCTGCTGGCGGTAAGCGCGCAGTGGCCAGAGGCCCGGCGGGAGCAGTGGCGGACCCTGGCCGTGGCGCGGGCCATCGAGAACCAGATCTGTGTCGTGGCCTGTAACCGCTGCGGGATAACGGGAAAAACCGAGTTCGGCGGCCATTCCCTGGTCATCGGGCCGGACGGCACGATCTTGGCCGAGGCTGGATCGGAAGCGGCTGAGGCGTGGGTCGAGATCGACCCGGCCCGGATGCAGGAGCTGCGGCAGCGCTTCAACACCGTGGGGCCTGCGGTGTATCGGTTTGCCGATGAGGACAAGATCGTCGAGCGTGAGGATCTGGCCGAACTGACTGCCCGCTATCGGGCGGTGGGCCGCAAGGTGGTGTTCACCAACGGCTGTTTCGATATTTTGCACCAGGGGCATGTCACCTATCTGGAGCAGGCCCGCAGGGAAGGCGATTGCCTGGTGGTGGGGGTCAACAGCGACGCTTCGGTGCGGGCTTTGGGCAAGGGGGATGATCGGCCGGTGAACCACGAGCAGAGCAGGGCCAGGATTCTGGCCGCCCTGGGCTGCGTGGACCATGTGGTGATCTTTGGCGAGGAAACGCCGCAGAGGCTGATCACCACCCTGATGCCAGAGGTGCTGGTCAAGGGCGGCGACTGGCCGGTGGAAAAAATAGTCGGCGCGCCGGAGGTGCTGGCTGCTGGCGGCCGGGTGCTTTCCATTCCGTTGGTGGAAAACTACTCCACCACCTCCCTTATTAAAAAAATCCGCTCGTAACAAATCAGCCTTTGGCTCGGACAGGTGCTTCGACAGGCTCAGCACGAGCGGATTTTTTTACGCGATTAAGAACAACCGTTCGCCCTGAGCCCTGTCGAAGGGCCGTTGTTAGTAACCCCTAGCTCTGCGAACAGAACAGCATCTCAATATCTTCCGGCAGCTCTTCCGGCCCCACCCCTATCTCCCTGGCAAAACCGTCCAATTCCTCCCTGGTGCAGTTGAGGCAGGATTGCCGCAGCCCTGCCCGCACCTCGTCCGCCTCCTGTTGCAGGAAGCAGCGCAAGGCCTCGGCGATCTCTTGGCGTAGCGTCGCCTCGATCTCCATGGTCTGGCGGGTACAGAATTTTCCCAGCCGCTCCCAATTGAAGATGCACCGTTTCAACCCCCGAAAGATGCGGGCGTCCCGGTTTTCCGGGCTGAGATCCCGCAGCAGGATCTCCCGGTAACGGGCCACCACCTGCTGGCGCAGGAGATCCAGCTCGTTTTGGCCCAGGGTGAGTTGCGGCCCGTCCGGGTCTTCGCAGAGATAGTAGAGGGAGGAGTGGAAGGCGATTTCCGGGATCTCTCCGGAGTGGCGGACAATGAGCAGCTCTTCCGCCAGCCAACTGTCAGTTTCGGTCATGGACTCAGCCCCTTCCGCGAAAGGCGGAAAAAAATCCACCCTGGAGCACGGTGTTGTTTTTCGCAAGATATAGCTGTCATTCTCGACACTCATACCACATGTTGTTGCCGGAGCGCTTCATTGCCTCGGGCGGGGGGGCTTCGGACATCCGCAAGACGCCTATCCTCTCAATTTGCATAGCATTTTTTGTTAAAGACAATGCGCCGGCCAACCGATGATTAAGGACAAACGGGGAACTCTTTGCCGCCAAAGCCGTCGCACAACGCCAAGGCGGCTTACCGGCGTCACATAATAAAGGAGAACGGCGACATATGCAATTCCCAAGGAAATCATGCCCTCGTTGGCCTATCCCTTCTTTTCTTCCGGCAATGACACTCCTGGCCCTGCTGGTTTTTCCGGCCCAGGCCGCAGCCTTCTGGCCCTTCAGCCAGGGAAAGGCTGGCACGCCCAAGGCAGAGGCCGTTGCGCCGGCCGTGCCCCCGTTGCTCACGGTGAGCGAGGCAGCCGCCCTGCGCACGGAGATACAGGGGTTGGCCAACGAGCTGTTCCGCAATCTGGCGAGTGGCGACCCGGAAAACCGCGGTCTGGATCAGGGCGTACTGGTCTGCACCTTTGTCGAGCTCAAAAAACTGACCCGCACCTCGTCTTTTGGGCGGTATGTGGCGGAGCAGTTGATGAGCGAGATGCAGCAGCACCACTATGAGGTGGTGGAGGTCCGGAAAAGTCAGGCGATCATGCTGCAGGAAAAGCGCGGCGAGTTCGGCCTTTCCCGCAATCCCGACGAGATCAGCCAGAGCGCGGCCGCCGGGGCCATGCTCACCGGCACCTACACCCCCAGCAAGGACAGCATCGTCATCAACGCCAGGATCATCGACAACCGGAGCGCCAAGCTCCTCTCCTCGGCAACGGCCATTATTCCGAGAAATCAACTGGCTGAGGAGTTGCTGGCGGACACCGCTTCCGTCCGGATGGAAAAACCGGAGCCGCTGTATCTGAAAAAACTGGAATTGTGACGGACAGGATAAAGAGTTGCAGCAAGTGTGATACGATAGCCGCAGGGATGCACGGAAACATGGCTTTTTATGGAAAAAGCGCATACACGGTTCAGGGAGGACAGGATGAAAAAGGGAAGGAGAGAGGCGATACTCTGTTGCCTGGGGCTGGTGTTGTTTGCTGGCGCGGGATGTGTAACGGTTCAGCAGGATGCCACCCAGCCTGGTGGCGGCAAGCTGGAAGTCAAGACCGTTGCCGGCAGGGTGACGAACGACGGGGGGGCGGCGGAAGTGCGCAGGGTGCCGACCAAGTACAACGTGTATCAGTACATGCCCGAGAGCGCAAAAAACATGGGCTCGGAAATTCTCTTGGCAGACATGGCCAAGGAAGTGGCCGGGAAGGTCTATTATGAGCTGCAAGGGGAAGCGGAAGGGCAGAGCCTTGCCGGCAGAATTGCCGTGGTCAATGCCGTGCCCCTTTCCGATCTCAAGCGGGATACCGAGTTTGGCCGGGTCATGGGCGAATACCTGCTCACCGATCTGGCGGACCGCGGCCTCAATGTAACCGAGCTGCGCATGGGCAAGGATATCACCATCCTCCCCCAGACCGGAGAATTCATCCTCTCCCGGAACATCGGCGAGCTGGCGAACAAAATGCCGGAACTCGAATATGTGGTGGTGACCACCTTTGCCAATACCCGCAAGACCCTTGTCGTCCAAGGCCGCCTGGTTCGGCTTGCCGATGGGGCGGTGAAGACCTCCTGGCGCTACTCGATGCCTCTTAACCGGGAACTGCTCGGCCTGTTCCAGCAGGCCGAGGCGCCCTATAAAATCGCCGTAAAGGGCATTGGCCGGTAAGAGGAGCCGCGCGCATGAAGATATCCGGAACCGTGAAAAAAATCGTTTTCCCGACGCAGATACTGCTGCTTGTTTTGCTCTGCGTTTTTTGGGCAACCGGAGCCGCCTTGGCCACGGAAAAAGAGGAGGACGGCAAGGGTGCGGCCACCGAAGGCATGCTCAGCCAGAGAAATTACGCCTCGCTGCCCAATCTGATCGCCATGGTGGGCAGCGACGCCATGGAGCATCTGCACGGTTTTTTTGCCGCCGAGCCGGTGACCATCGAGCCCTTTATCGTGCTCAGTGAATTTTCCACCCGGCAGCGGGTGTCCCTGCTCGGCGCCACCTTGGCCGAGCAAATGGCCGCGGTGATCGGCAATGAGTCCCTGGCCGTGTGGCGGTCCCCGTCGGCCGGCGAGCATGAGCAGCGGGTCTCCGGGATTCTGCAGGAAGTGAACGGCTATCTGCGGATTCATATCATCGCGGCCAATACCCGGGGCGACCGGCGTTCCTATGTGGTGAACGTCGAGATGTCGGAACCCATTTATCGGGCGCTTCATAGCTATGTTTACATGCAGTAAGCGTTTTCGCGAGCTGCTGACACGGGTGAGGTATGGCGGAAGAAAAATCAGGTCTTGAAATAGACGACTGGCTGGACGATCTGGCGGAAGACACGCCCGGCGCCTCGGCGGAAGAGGAGTCCGGTGAACTGGATCAGTCCGACATCGACTCCCTGCTTGGCGGCGGAACGGCAGCCAGCGGACCGCCTCCGGCGATCGGCGACGATGGCGGGGAGCTGGATCAGTCCGATATTGACGCTCTCCTGGGCGGCGGTTCCGGTCCGTCTGTTTCCGCGGCGGGCGGGGGCGGAGAAGGCTTTGCCGAGCTGGACCAATCCGATATCGATTCCCTGCTTGGGGGCGGCGAAGATCCGGCCGTTGCGGTCGGCGAAGATTTTGACCTGGATCAGTCCGATATCGACGGCCTGTTTTCCGGCACGGAAGAGGAAAAAGGGGCGGACGAATCTGCCATGACCCAAGGCTTGGGCGCTCCCAGTAAGGATGATCTGGACCATCTTTTTTCCGACATGGGTGACGATGAATCGGCCGGAGCGGAAACGGTGAGTTTTGCCGAGGTGGCTCAGGGTGGGAACGAAAAAACCGGGTCCAGCACCCCCGGCGAAGAGAGTTTCGGTTTGCCGGATAATGGCGGGTTTGACGACGATGAGTTCGATTTCGGCGACCTGCCTGATATCCCCGATGAAACAAATACCGTTGGCACAGCTCCGCAGGGGGGGATGGGCGAAGAGGATATCTTTGCCTCGGTCTCACCAGCCGCTGTGCCGGATTTTCTTGCGGAGGCCACAATGGAGAACAGTCGGGAAAATCGCTCTGATTCGAGCACGGATAGTCCCTTTGCCCCACCGCCGAAAGCCGGGAATAAAAAAAGCATGGCTATCGGGGTGTTCTTTCTTGTCTTGCTGCTGGGAGGAGGCGGGTATTGGTACATGATGAAAAACAAGAAGGGCGAGATGCCGGCTCCCCCGCCGCCGGTCGTCCAGGAGAAAGCACCGCCGGTTGTAGCCGCGCCCATGGCCCCGGTCAATGTGGCGCCGGTGGCCAGCGAATCCCGCTGGCGCATGGCAAAACCCAATGAATCCTTGGCCATTGAGCTTTCCGGCACCGATGAAAACAACGATCCCCTGAAATTTGAAATTGTTTCCCCTCCCAAGTTCGGCCGGATCTCGGGCGATCTGCCCACGATCACCTATCTGCCCAACAAGGATTTTCCCGGGGAAGACAGCTTTGAATTCCGCGCCTCCGACGGGCAGCTTGTCAGCGGTCCGGCCAAGGTTGTGGTCATGGGGCCGGAGGATGTGGCGCCGGTGGTGGCGGAAGCAGCCCCGCCGGAAGAGTGCCCGGTGGTGACGGCGCAAAATATGTATTTCAAGACCTTGAGCACAGTGCCGCTCACCATTAACTGGAAAAAGATCTGGGCCGGGGCCAATGCCGAACCCTTTGACGCCAAGGTGTCGGTGGAGATCCTCGGCGGTCCGCCCCTGCACGGCGGCTTGCGTCGTCTCGACCGCGGCCGGCATCGGTATGAGCCGGACAGATATTTCGGCGGCAAGGAGGAGATCCGCTACCGCTTCAAGGCAGCCGGGGTATATTCCAAGGCCGGTAAGGTGATCATCACGGTCACGCGCAACGATAAGCCCCCGGTTCTGATCCTGGAGCCGGTGGCTGATTCGTACTTCGTGGGGGAAACCGTGGTGCTAAACGCCGGACTCAGCAAGGATGATTCGCCGGGCGGGCTCCGCTACAACTGGGAGCAAATTGCCGGAGTGCCGGTGCAATTGGAGAAGCGCTACGGAGAAGGTTCGACAGTGTCCTTTATTGTCCCCTCTTCCTTTCAAAAAGAGCACAAACCAAGGATCGTCATCCGGGTAACCGCCACGGACCCTGGCGGCCAGCGGGCTAGCCGGGAGATCGCCATTACCCCGGTTTCCAAGCGGCATACCCCGCTGTGGGGAATTTCCCAATAGTTTTCCGCCGTATTCAGGAGATAAAAAAGCCCGCTTGGAAAAAGCGGGCTTTTTTTTATGGCAAGAATTTGTCAAGATCCTGGCCAATGGTGTATACCTTTTCATCGGGCAATACTGTGTTGCCCGGCGATTGACCATGGGAGGGCGAGTGTGGAGTGTCCAAAATGCGGCCATGCGCAAGCTGGCGAACAGGAATGCGAACGCTGCGGGGTGATTTTCTCCCGGCTCCAGAAAAAGGAGCAGGACAAAGATCTGCCGGACGACGTCGAAAGAGAGCCCCTCGCCGTAGCGCCGACAAAGACGTGGCCAGGGTTGGGAGGGTGGCTGTTCGCCATGGTGGTTGGGCTGCTGGCCGGCTGGTATGTGTTCGCGCCTCCGCAACAGCAAACAGTGCCCGATGCCGGGCAACCGGCTGTTTTTTCCCAGGAATCAGGCTCGGAGGAGAGGGGCGCGCGGCAGCCTGCGTTGCCGCAAACGACGATGGCTCAGCCGCAAATCGCCGAAGGGCTGGCCGGAAAACTGGCCGCCGCCTTTCCCGCCGGCAATCCCCTGGAGCATGCCCGCAACGCCACGGTTTTTATAAAAACTCCGTGGGGGAGCGGTTCGGGTTTTTTTGTCACCCCCAACGGCTACATTATCACCAACCGGCATGTGGTGGAATTTGACGCCGCCCAGTTGAAGGAATTCAAGGGCAAGGCGGACAAGCTGGCCAATGACCTTGAGCGGGACCGGCGCAACAGGGAGGTGCTGCAGAAGCAGCTCGCCGGTATCCGGGATCCGGGGGTGCGGCGGCAGGTGGAAGAGGAGCTGCAGCGGCGGCAGGAAGCGTATGAGAAATACAGCGCCATGCACAAGGAAATCGTCGGCCAACTCCAGAGGATAGAACGCTCCTCGTGGAGTTCCGACATCACGGTTGTCCTGATCGACGGCAGCGAATTGCCCGTGCAATCGCTGAAGATGAGCGACCGCACGGACCTGGCCCTGCTCTCGGTGGATTGCTACAACGCCCCCTTTATCCAGGCAATAACGGACAGCCGCCGTTTCGGCCAGGGGCAGAAGGTCTATTCCATCGGCAGCCCCATGGGGTTAAGGCACACCGTGACCGGAGGGATCATCTCCGGCTACCGCGAGCACAAGGGCAGGAAGTTCATCCAGACCGACGCCCCGATCAACCCCGGCAACAGCGGCGGGCCGCTGATCGACGAGCAGGGCGGCCTCATCGGCATCAACACCATGGTGCTCCGCGATGCCCAGGGAATCGGCTTTGCCGTGCCCTTTGAGGAGGTCAAGACGGAATTCGGCCAGTATTTGGGGGCATTGTGAGACAGTCGGCTGACACACGGATCCGTTTTCTTTTGGGCGATAAAGGCGTGCGCGGGGTGCTGGTGCAGGGCACCGGTTTGGTCAACGAGATGCGCACCCGGCACGGGCTTGGGCTGCTGGAGACTTTGGTGCTGGGGCATGGGTGCCTGGCTGCGATCATGCTGGCCACGGGCCTCAAGGGGGACAAGGACCGGCTTGCTCTGCGGATCGAGTGTTCCGGCCCGATTAAAGGGCTGGTGGCGGAAGCCAACGGGGCGGGCGAGGTGCGCGGCTATCTGCGGCAGAATCCGATCCCCCTGGAAAAGCCGCTGGAGTCGTTTGATCTCTCCCCCTTTTTCGGAGCGGGATTTCTCTCGGTGAGCACGTACTTGGAAGGGGGTAGCCAGCCGTTCACCGGAACGGTGATGCTGGAGCACGGGAACCTGGCCATGGATCTCAGCCATTATTTTCAGACCTCGGAGCAGACCCCCACGGCCATTGCGTTGAGTATTCAGTTCGACAGCGAAGGGTTGCCGATTGGGGCTGGCGGCTTGCTGCTGCAGGCCATGCCCGGAGCCAGACCGGAACTAATGGCGGAGCTGGAGGAGCGGATTGCGGGGCTGCCATCCCTGGGAAGGTATTTTGCCGAAGGGGGCGAACCGGAGGGTTTGCTTGCCAAGGAATTCGCCGCCTTTACGCCGGAAATCCTCACCACCACCCCGGTCGCCTTTGCCTGCCCCTGCTCCAGGGAAGCAATCAGCGCCCGTTTGCTCACCCTTCCGGAAAAAGATCTCGATGAGCTGTGCAGCGGCCCTTTTCCCGTGGAGACCTGCTGTCATTACTGCAACACCACCTATCTTTTTGAGCGGCAGGACATGGAAGCGCTCTGGCAGGAACGGATACTCAGCAGGCACCCTTGAGTTCAGCAATGACCTTGGCGTAGTCGCTCTGGCCGAACACGGCGGAACCGGCCACGAAGATGTTGGCCCCGGCCGCGGCAATGGGACCGATGGTTTTCGGGCTCACCCCGCCGTCCACCTCGATGCCCACGCTCAGCCCCCGGTCGTCGATCATCTTTTTAAGCTGTTTGATCTTGGCAAGCGAGCTTTCGATGAACGACTGCCCGCCGAATCCGGGATTGACGGTCATCAGCATGACCAGGTCCAGATCGGGCAGAATTTCCTCCAAGCTGGTGAGCGGGGTGGCCGGGTTGAGCACCGCCCCGGCCTTTTTGCCCAGCTCCTTGATGCGGTGGATGGTCCGGTGCAGGTGATAGCCGGTTTCCACATGCACCGTGATCCAGTCCGCTCCGGCCTTGGCAAAATCATCCAGGTAGGCGTCGGCGTTTTCGATCATCAGATGGACATCCAGCGGCAGATCGGTGATTCTGCGCACCGCTTTGACCACCAGCGGGCCGATGGTGATGTTGGGCACGAAATGGCCGTCCATCACGTCAATGTGGATTACGTCCGCGCCACCCTTGGCCACAGCGGTTATTTCTTCTCCCAGCCGGGCGAAATCAGCGGAAAGGATGGAGGGGGCGATCATGGTCTTGCGCATCGTATTCACCGATCTGGAGTTGAGGGGTCCGCATCCGCGGGCTGGGGTGGTGTTTGCGGTTCCTGGACCGGGGCAACACCCTCGGCATCGACTTTGGCTTCGGCCTTGGCCGAGGCCGAGGCCTCGGATCGAGCTGCTGCCTCCGGCTCCTGGGCTTCAAGGAGGGGGGCTGCTGCTCCCACCGTGACCTGCACATAGCTGGAAGGACGGATGTATTTGCGGGCCATGGTCAGCACGGTTGCGGCATCGACCTGTTCGATGGCATGCACATACCGGTTGCCGAAATCCTGCCCCAGGCCGTAGCTTTCGTTCAAGGCCATTTCCAGGGCCTGGTTGCCGCGGGTCTGCAGACCCAGCTCGTAGTTGCTGATCAGCACGTTCTTGGCCTTGGTCAGCTCCTCCTCGCTGAGCGGCTCTTCCAGCACCCGGTAGAGCTGCTGCCAGACCGCCTTGATCGCCTGGTCCTTCTTGTCCGGGCTGGTGCCGATGTAGATGCCGAAGGAGCCGGTGTCCAGGCCGAGCAGGGAGAAGGAAGAGAGGCTGTAAGCCAGGCTCTGCTTGTCGCGCAGCTCGGTGAACAGCCGGCCGCTCTGGCCGGAAAGGGCGGTGTCCAGCACCTCAAGGCCGTAGCGGTCTTCGCTGCTCAGGGTGGTGCCGACAAAACCGATGATGATATGCACCTGCTGCTTGTCCCGGGCAATGCTGATAACGTCCGGTCCGGCCGGCGCCTCGGGGGGCAGAACGCTTTCCTTGATCTGTGATGTCGTGGCCTCCTGGGTCATGGGCCAGGCGGAGAAAAGCGCTTCCACCGTTTCCCTGACCTTTTCCGCATCAACATCGCCTGCCACGGCCAGCACCAGGGCCTCGGGCTTGGCGTGCTCTTCATACAGCCGTTTCAGCTCGGCCACGGTGACGTTGCGGATGACGGCCTCGTCGCCTTGGGCATTGAGGCCATAGGGATGGCCCACGAACAGCCGTTTGTTGAATTCCTTGAAGGCCAGGCTGGGCAGGGAGTCTTCCTGATTCTTGAGCTGGGAGAGCAGCTCGGGCCGGATTTTTTCGGCCTCGGCGGCTGCGAAGGCCGGGGTGAGGAGCACATCCCGGACCAGGGCCAGCCCCTCGTTGGTGAAGCGGGAGAGAAAATCGCCCCTGATTCCGAAGGTGTTCTTGCCGTTGAAGCCGCCCAGCGACCCGGCCATGTTGGCCACCTTTTTGGCCAGTTCCTCGGCGCTCAGTTGCTGGGTGCCCTTGGGCAGGAGTTCGCTGATAAAGGCGAAGGCGCCGTTGGTGGCCTGGGTTTCGCTGCGCAACCCGCCGGGGAGGACAGCCCGGACGGAAACCGTGGGAACGTCATGGTTTTCCCGGACCAGCAGCCGGATGCCGTTTTTCAGTTCAAAGCGATGCACCCCGGAGAGAAAGGCGTTGTCCACCTGGGAGGCGGGCTGGCCCAGTTTGGCCGCAGCCTCGGCCTTGGCAATAATCTTGGTCAGTTGCGCCTGATTCAGGTTCAGGGCGGTGCCAAGCGGGGCAATGGTGCCCACGGTGAGATGCTCTCCCCGGAGATAAAAGGCCGCGACCCGCTGGATGTCCTCCTTGCTCACCGCCCGGACCTTGGCAAGATATTTGTCCTCGCGGGGATCCCCGGTCAGGAACTCGAAGGAGCCCAGGACCCTGGCCTGGCCTTCGGCCCGTTCCAGGTTGAAGATGAAATCGCTCTCCAGGTTGCGTTTGGCCCGGTCAAGCTCCTCATCGCTCACCTTGGAATGTTTCATCCTGAAGATCTCGGTGAGCGTCTCTTCCAGGGCAGGCGCGACCTTGTCCGCATCCAGGGTGGCGGTGAATTCGAGCAAGCCCGGATCGCGGGGGGTAAAGGCCGAGCCGTCGATGCGGTAGACCAGCCCTTTGTCGTTGCGCAGCCGGGTGTAGAGGCGGGAGGTTTCCCCGCTGGCGAGGATGGAGGTCATCACATCAAGGATGGCCGCATCCTGCCCCTTAAAGGCGGAGCCGGGAAAGGCCAGGGCCAGTTGGGTCTGGTTGACATCCTCGGTCAGGGCGAAGAGGCGGGTAGCCTTCTGGGGCGGCTCCCTCGGGATGGCCGGCGGCCTGGCTTCGCTTTTGGCCAAGCCCCCCATCAGGCTGTTCACCGCGTCCACCACCTGCTGCACCCGGACATCGCCCACCACCACCACGGTGAAATTATCGGGGTGATAATGGTTTTTCATGTAGCTGAGGATGTCGTCGCGGCTGATGGCGGTCACGCTTTCGGCCGTGCCGCTGATGGGCAGCCGGTAGGGGTGCACCGTGTAGGCCTTGGCCATGAGTTCCTGGAACAGGACGATATTGGCCCGGTCCTTGCGCATGCGGATCTCTTCCAGCACCACCTTTTTTTCCCGCTCCAACTCGCCGGCGTCGAACGTCGAGTGAAGCACCGCATCGGCGAGCACCTCCATGGCATCCCCCCAGTTCCGGGAAGAGAGGGTGGCGTGGTAGACCGTGTACTCGTAGGAGGTGTAGGCGTTGATCTGGCCGCCCATGGCCTCGATGGCTCCGGCCACCTCGCCGGGCGCCCGGGTGGGAGTGCCCTTGAAGATCATGTGCTCGATGAGATGGGTGATGCCCGCCTCATGCTTTTCCTCGTAGATGCTCCCTGCCTTCACCCAGATCTGGACCGTGGCCACCTTGGTGCCGGGGGTCTCCTTGACCAGAACGGTCAGACCGTTGTCGAGCTTGTTTTTATGGAGGTGCGGGGCGATTTCAACAGCTTCGACATAGGTGGGGGTCATGGCTATACACAGGAGAAAAAGGAAGAAAAAGAAAGGCTGCAGCCGGTGGCGCAACCCGGATTCAAGCCTCGTGGATGACTGTCTGGTATGGGTCATGGTTTTTGGCCTTGGGGCTGTGACAAGCGGCGAATTTCTTGCAAAACTGTGCCAAATTGAATCCCCCCGCCGGTCAGCAGTGTCAGCGGCGAGGGGGAGGGAATTTCCCAGCCGTTGTCTTTTGTTTCCCGAGCACTGTAAACATCTGTGGATTCTGCGTCAAGAGATCAGGCCAATCCGTTGCTTTTTCGCCTTACAAGCAGGATGAGCAACCCGGTCCCGATCATCAGGCTGCTCAACAACTGGCCCATGGTGAGCACATTGAACAAAAAGCCGAGCTGGGCGTCGGGTTCGCGGAACAGCTCGACAATGGTGCGAAATATCCCGTAGAACAGGAGAAACAAAGCGAGGAGCGAGCCGGAGGGCCAGCGGTGTTGCCAGTATCGGTTTTTTAGCAACCAGAGCAGGGAAAAGAGCACCACCCCTTCGAGGAACGCCTCGTAGAGCTGGGAGGGATGGCGCGGCATCACTCCGCCTGCGGGAAAAACCATGGACCAGGGGACATCGCTTATCCGGCCGTAGAGTTCGCCGTTGATGAAGTTGCCGATCCGTCCCAGCCCCAGGCCGATGGGGGTGGTGATGATGTAGACATCCGCGCTCTGCCAGAAGGGCAACCCGGTGACCCGGCAGAAAATGAGGCCTCCGATCAGCATGCCGGCCAGTGCTCCGTGGAAGGACATGCCGCCCTGCCAGGTAGCCAGGATATCCTGGGGATTGGCCAGATAGTAGCTCGGATTATAAAACAGGACATAGCCCAACCGGGCGCCCAGCACCAGGCTGACGATCAGCACCAGATTGAGGTTTTCAAAATGTCTGGCCAGTACGGTGAGGTTGTATCGCTTGATCTGGTGCTGGACCAGCAGATAGGAGGCGATAAAGCCCAGGACATACATAAGGCCGTACCAGCGGACCTGGAGGGGGCCGAGGTGGAGGAGGACAGGGTCGATTTCGGGGTAGGGGAGCATAGGGCAATTACAAGGTAAAAGTTAAGAGTGAAAAATTAACGCAGGGGCGCAAGGTCGCAAATAGAATTGTTTTAAAAATCAAATGGTGTACCTTCGGAGTCGATGCTTTTCTGCGTCTTTGCGCCTCTGCGTTACAAACAAACATGTACCCGTTTCCCGCAGGTTAAACAATGCAAATCAGCCTGATCACCCTCAATGCCCGCTACTCGCATTCCTGCCCGGCGCTGTTCCATGTGCGCAATGCCCTGGCGCGGGCGTTGCCGGAAAGCAGCCTGGCACTGCACCAGTTCACCATCAACGATCCCTATTACCAGACCCTGCTTCGCATCACCGGCGATCAACCGGAGATCATCTGTTTTTCCGTATACATCTGGAATGCCGACTACACCATGCGGCTGGTTGGCGACCTGCGCCGGATTCTGCCCGAGATCCCGATCATCTTGGGCGGGCCGGAGGCGACCTTCATGGCGCTGGCAAGCCTGCCCGCGGGCTGCACCGTGGTCCGGGGCGAGGTGGAGGGGTTGGGGGATGATTTTTTCCGTGCTCTGGCCGCCTTGACTCTCCAGGCCGAGTATTGCGCCGCCCCTGCCCCTCCGTTTGCCATGCCCTATTGGGAGGCCGATTACGCCCCCCATCTTGCCAACCGCAATATCTACTACGAATCGTCCCGGGGCTGCCCGTTCTCCTGCAGCTACTGCCTCTCCTCGGTGGGGCAGGGGGTGCGCTACCGGGAGCTGCCCGAGGTGGAGCAAGAGCTGGCCCAGATCCTGGCCCATAAACCCAAGATCATCCGCTTTGTGGACCGGACCTTCAACGCCCTGCCCGAGCGTTCTTTGGCCATCTGGCGCTGGCTCCTGGCCCAGCCGGGGGAGACCCTTTTTCATTTCGAGATCGCCCCGGACCTGTTCAGCCAAGAGATGCTTGCCTTTCTGGCCCAGGTGCCCCAGGGACGCTTCCAGTTTGAAATCGGCTTGCAGTCCACCAACCCCGCCACCCTGGAGGCGGTCAATCGGAAAATGGATCTGAAGAAGGCCCAAGAGAACATCCGCCGTCTGGTGGCCTTTGATAACATCCACCTGCATCTGGACCTGATCCTCGGGCTTCCCTGTGAAACTGAGGCAACCTTTACGGCCTCCCTGAACGAGGCCTTCGGCATGGCGCCCCACCATCTCCAGATGGGGTTATTGAAGGTTCTGCCCGGCACCGCGATCAGCAAGGCGGCGGAAGCGTTCGGCCTGGTCAGCGCAGCCACCCCGCCCTATTCGGTGCTGGCCACCCGCTGGTTGGACCATGCGGCTCTCTCTCGCCTGTACTGGCTGGGTGAGTGCCTGGAGGCTTTTTATAACAACCGGTTTTTCCGCAACCTCTGGGCGTATATCAGGGAAACAGGAGAAGAGCCCTTCGGCTTTTTCACGCAACTGCTCGCCATCTGCCAGGCGGCGGATTTCTTCTCCCTGGCGAAAACCCAGGAGTTCATGACCCGGATGCTGGTCGAGCTGGCCCATACCAGGCCGGATCGGGAGTTGTTTTGCGAACTGGTGCGCTTTGACTGGCTGGTGAGCGGACAGCGGCTGCTGCCGCCCTGGCTGGATGCAGAGCCATCCAAGGAGATCCGGGATCATCTCTGGCGGAGCCTGCCGGAAGAGCTGCCCCCGCACTACACTCGGCTGACCAGGAACGAATTTTTCAAGCGGGGAATCTTTGCCCGGTTTTCCGGGTCGTTGCTCACGGTGGTGGGGTTGGCCCAAGGCCAAGCATCCCCTGGCGGGTATGTCTGCTTTTTTCAGGAACAGGAGTGTGTTGCCGGGCATCAACGCCAGCGCCATGCGGTGCTTTTTGTGGAAAAGTAGCAGCCAGGACAGACATCGGTGCTTCGACAGGGCTCTCCTGAGCTTGCCGAAGGGTTCAGCACGAGCGGATTTTTTTTACGCGATGAGAACAACCGTTCGCCCTGAGCTTGTCGAAGGGCTATTTTTACGATTTCCTTATTTTCATACCGCCAATTTCAAAATCTCACCAATGCTTGCCTTGGGGTAGAGGTCGCCAATCCCCCATTGTTTGGCAAGGCCCTCGGCATTTTCCGCGATTGCCCCGATATCGGCGGCCGGGATGTCCACCTCACCCAACCGCACCGGCGACTTGATCGCGACAAACCACTGTTCCAACGCCTTGATCCCAGCCTCGCCGGAATCGAGCCCGAAGATCTCCTTGGCAAACCGGGCAAACTGGCTGGGGTTTTTCGGGAGATACCATTTCATCCAGGCGGGCATGACAATGGACAGCCCGGCCCCGTGCGGGATGTTGTAGATAGCGCTCAGGGCGTGTTCGATCATGTGATTGGGAAAGCTGTACTCGCCGATCCCGGCCGGGGTCAGGCCGTTTAAGGCCAGGGTGGCGGTCCACATGAAGGAAGCGCGCGCCTTGGCGTGGGTCGGCTCGGCCATGATCAGGTCGGTGGTTTCGATCACCGTCTTGATGATCCCTTCCACCAGCCGGTCTTGCAGATGGGTGCCGGGCTGTTTGGTGAAGTACCCCTCAATCACATGGGCGATGGCGTCCACCGCGCTGTAGGCCGTGTAATTCAGGGGCACGGAATGGGTCAGCTCCGGATTGAGGATGGAGACCCTTGGGTAGACATGGGGTGAGGCGATATTGTATTTCTGCTTGGTCTCCGCATTGGTGACCACCGAGTTGCCGTTCATCTCGCTGCCGGTGGCCGCGATGGTCAGGATGGTGAAGACGGGCAGGGCGCGCTCCACCTCCTTGCCGACAAAGAATTGCCAGACATCTTCATGTGCCAAAGCGCCCACCGCGATAGCCTTGGCCTCGTCCAGCACCGAACCGCCGCCCACCGCCAGGATCGCTTCGACCTGATCCCGCTTGGCCAGGGCCACGCCTTCCCTGGCATGGGAAAGCACCGGATTGGAGACCACCCCGCCAAACTGGGTGCACCCGATATTGCTGGCCTTGAGACTGGCCATAACCCGGTCGAGCAGGCCGCTCTTGATCACCGAATTCTGGCCATAGACCAGCAGGACACGCTTGATTCCGGCGGCGTTGAGTTCTGAGCCGATCAGGGATTCCTTGCCTGCGCCGAAGATGATTTTGGTCGGGTTGTGAAAGGTGAATTCAAACATGATTCCTCCTTGTGGGTTGATGATCCGGTTTTTTGTGCGGGAAATCCAGACGGGCACACGGCTAAAATACCCTATCACTCTCTGGCTGTCACCCGGTATCACCGGAGCAAAGGGCGGGGCCGGGAAAAAGGCGCAAAAAAAGGCCGCCCATTATTCATTCATGGAGGCGGCCTTAAATTTTTCATGGCTCCCGGGGAGGGATTCGAACCCCCGACAGGGTGATTAACAGTCACCTGCTCTACCGACTGAGCTACCCAGGATCGATCGTGAAACTGAACGCGGGCAATATAGCAACTGCGCATCCGTGCGTCAACATTTTTAGGCGTCGATCAAAAAACAATTCTCTTGACCGCTTACGGGCAGAGTGCTAATAAAGCAGCTTCCCATTGTCGTCAGTGTCGGGGCGTAGCGCAGTCTGGTTAGCGCGCCTGCCTTGGGAGCAGGAGGCCGGAGGTTCGAATCCTCTCGCCCCGACCACCTTTACTCCCCCCCTGTTTCGTCCTTCCTGCTCGCCTAATTCACACGTTTCCCGCGCCATCATCAATAAGTTGTTTCAGCCCGGCGCATTATCATTTATATTTGTTGTCTTTGATTTTGGGTCAGCCCCCTGGCTTTTTGTTCGATAATGGCCTCGCAATCAGGGAAACATGGCTGTGTCGCAGGGCAATGAAGAGTTTTTGTTCGAGGAAGAGCGCATGGAACTACATCTGGAAAAAATCACGGAAAAAGAAGCAAAGCCCAAGCCGGATCAAAACGCCTTGGGCTTTGGCAGGCATTTCACCGATCACATGCTGGTCATTCCTTACACCGAGGGCAGGGGCTGGCACGATGCCACGATCCAGCCATACCGGAATTTTTCCCTGGACCCGGCGGCCATGGTGCTGCATTACGGGCAGGCGATCTTCGAAGGGATGAAGGCATACCGGGGTAAGGACAACGGCATCTATCTTTTTCGCCCGGCGACCAATCTCGAGCGGATGAACACCTCGGCGGCGCGGCTCTGTATGCCGCAACTGCCCGTGGACGAGGTGCTCGCCGCCTTGAAGGAGCTGCTGCGTCTCGACCAGGACTGGATTCCCACGGCTGCGGGCGCCACCCTCTACATCCGGCCCACCATGATCGCCACCGAGGCGGCCTTGGGCGTGCGTCCGGCGAAAGAGTACCTGTTTTTTGTCATCATGAGTCCGGTTGGGGCCTATTATCCAGAGGGATTCAATCCGGTGAAAATCTATGTCACCGACAAGTATGTCCGCGCAGTGCCCGGCGGCATCGGCCATATCAAGGCCGCCGGCAACTATGCCGCCAGCATCATGGCGGCGGTGGAGGCCCATCAGGCCGGGTTTACCCAGGTACTCTGGCTCGATGCCGTGGAGCGGCGCTACATCGAGGAAGTCGGCACCATGAATATCTTTTTCGTCATCGGCGACGAGATCATCACCCCGCCGTTGGGCGGCAGCATCCTGCCCGGGGTTACCCGCGATTCGGTCATCCAGATGGCCAAAGGCTGGGGTCTTACCGTGGTGGAACGCAGAATTTCCATTGACGAGGTTTTGGCTGCCCAGGAAAACGGCTCGCTCAAGGAGATTTTCGGCACCGGCACCGCGGCGGTGATCTCCCCGGTTGGCTCCCTGCATTACCAGGGGCGGGATTGCCTGATCAACAACGGGAACACCGGGGAATTGTCGCAAAAGCTGTTTGATGAAATCCAGGCCATCCAGTATGGCGCCAAGGAAGACCCCTATGGCTGGGTGACACGGCTCTGAGCTTTTCGTGGGAGAAAAGTGGCGGGATCCTGGAGATGGGCGTAATATATTGATATTGTTTAATAAAAAAAGTAAACAGCAGCTCTTGATTTTTTAAGGCCCGATACATATTGTGTGCCATCAAGGCAGGAAAGCGCCGCGCCAAGCGGTCTTCCCTGCCGCTTCATTTACGGGTCGGGAAGCGCTTCGGGCTGTTGTTTCCCCCCGATGTGTCGTTTCGTGGTTACACACAATAGATTACCAAAAACAACTGGAGGCATTACATGAAAATTCGTCCGTTAAATGATCGTGTCCTGATCAAAAGACTGGAGGAAGAGTTGAAAACCAAGGGTGGGCTCTTCATCCCCGACAGCGCCAAGGAAAAACCCGCCGAGGGCAAAGTTGTTGCCGTTGGCAAGGGCCGCCATAACGAGAAGGGCGAGCGGGTTGCCGTGGATCTCAAGGTCGGCGACCGGGTGTTGTTTTCCAAATATGGCGGCAACGAGATCAAGATCGACGGCGAGGACTACCTCATCATGCGTGAAGACGATGTGCTCGGGGTTGTTGAAGGGAAATAACCGGACCGCTATAAATCGTACTCCGACAGATTGTGTAATTTTTTGTGATTAGACGGAAAGGAGAATTATCACCATGGCTGCAAAAGATATCAAATACGGGGTAAAAGCCCGTGAGTCCATTCTGAATGGCGTAAACATCCTGGCTAACGCCGTGAAGGTAACGCTTGGTCCCAAGGGCCGCAATGTACTGATCGAGAAATCCTACGGCGCGCCCATTATCACCAAGGACGGCGTTTCCGTTGCCAAGGAGATCGAGGTAAAGGACAAGTTCGAGAACATGGGCGCCCAGATGGTCAAGGAGGTTGCCTCCAAGACCTCCGACGTGGCCGGCGACGGCACCACTACCGCCACCATCCTGGCCCAGGCCATCTATGCCGAGGGCTCCAAGCTGGTTGCTGCTGGCAACAACCCCATGGACATCAAGCGCGGCATCGACAAGTCCGTCGAGGCCGTGGTTGCGGAGTTGAAGAAAATCGCCAAGCCCACCAAGGAGCAGAAAGAGATCGCCCAGGTCGGCACCATCTCCGCCAACAATGACGCCACCATCGGCAATATCATTGCCGAGGCCATGGACAAGGTCGGCAAGGAAGGCGTTATCACCGTGGAAGAGGCCAAGGGCATGGAGACCACCCTGGACGTGGTCGAGGGCATGCAGTTCGACCGCGGCTACCTCTCTCCGTACTTTGTCACCGATGCCGAGAAGATGGAAGTGAACCTGGAAGAGCCCTTCATCCTGATCAACGAGAAGAAGGTCAGCAACATGAAGGACCTGCTCCCCATCCTTGAGCAGATCGCCAAGATGGGCCGTCCCCTGTGCATCATCGCCGAGGACGTGGACGGCGAGGCCCTGGCCACCCTGGTGGTCAATAAGCTGCGCGGCACCCTGAGCGTTGCCGCCGTTAAGGCCCCTGGCTTTGGCGACCGCCGCAAGGCCATGCTGGAAGACATTGCCACCCTCACCGGCGGCCAGGTCATCACCGAAGACCTCGGCATCAAGCTGGAGAACGTCACCATCAATGATCTCGGCACAGCCAAGCGCATTGTCATGGACAAGGACAACACCACCATCGTGGACGGCGCCGGCGACAAGAAGAGCCTCGAGGCCCGGGTCAAGCAGATCCGCGCCCAGATCGACTCCTCCACCTCCGACTACGACCGCGAGAAGCTCCAGGAGCGTCTGGCCAAGCTGATCGGCGGCGTAGCGGTTATCAATGTCGGTGCAGCCACCGAGATCGAGATGAAAGAGAAGAAGGCTCGCGTGGAAGACGCCTTAAACGCCACCCGCGCTGCGGTGGAAGAGGGTATTGTTCCCGGCGGCGGCGTTGCGTACCTGCGCTGCCTCGGCGCCCTGAAGGCTCTCAAGCTCAGCCCGGAGTTGGATCTTGGCAGACAGATCGTGGCCCGCGCCCTTGAAGAGCCGGTGCGCCAGATCGCCAACAACGCCGGCCTCGAAGGCTCGGTGATTGTGGAGCATGTCAAGAACATGAAGGGCTCCAAGGGCTTCAACGCCGATACCGAGAAGTTTGAAGACCTGCTTGAGGCAGGGGTCATCGATCCTGCCAAGGTAACCCGTTTTGCCCTGCAGAACGCAGCCAGCGTTTCCGGCCTGCTGCTCACCACCGAGTGCATGATTGCCGAGCATCCCGAGGAAGATAAGGGTGCAGGCGGCGGCATGCCTGGCGGTATGGGCGGCATGGGTGGCATGGGCGGCATGGGCGGCATGATGTAAGAGCCGCGCGCCCGCTGTTTCCTGTGTACTGTTAGTAGCCCCCGGGTTTTTCGCGTGCGGAAACACCGGGGGCCTTTTTTTGTGGTTGACAATTGCCGCAAAATCTTGAATATAAGGACTTCTTTTTCACTGGCGATGTAGCTCAGTTGGTTAGAGCATACGGCTCATATCCGTAGTGTCCGGGGTTCAAGTCCCTGCATCGCCACCATCGCACCTATCACCCGTTGAAAGTATCGCGGGTTGCAGTATACAAAAAGCTCTCGCTCCGATCTAACACATCGGGCGGGAGCTTTTTTTATGTCGAAAAACAGGCTTTTGTTTTTTCTCCAGTCTGGGTGGTGGTTGGCGGAGTTGCGATTCTTATGGCGTTGCTCTTCCGGAAGCATACAGGTAAAAATCCCGCCAATAAACGGCGCTGTGTTCAGGTGTTGGGGGCGAGGAGCCTTTCGCCCATAAAAAAAGCGCCCCCTCGGGAGCGCTTTGTGTGTTCTATGATCCGTGATTGGAGTTATTCGTCATCCTCCAAATCGTCTTCCTCAAGCTCTTCATCCTCCAGAGCCTCGACCTCGTCATCGGTGTCATCATCCTCGACGCCGGCGTCATCATCTTCCGGCAGTTCATCGTCAGCCGCGGTTGATTCCTCATCCGGTTCGGCGGCAAGGGCGTCCTCTTCCTCACCTGTTGGCTTGCGGATTTTTGTCGGGGGCAGGATGATGGCCGTGATTTTTGCAATATCTTGTCGCACCAGCGGATCTGCAAGACAAAAGGCACATTCGGCAATGTGCTTTTCCATGAAGGAAACCATGCGCGCCGGGGCCATGGACTCTTCCTGGACTTGGGCATACCATGATTTGACAAGCCTCTGTAAGCGCTCGCATTCCATCGCTACGTACTCCTTTGTCTGGTTAAAACCGGCGTAACATCACCAAGAGGGCAAGCTCCATGCTTGCCGTGATTCGAGCCATATGTACTGTATTTTTTTTCCGCTGCCCAGACTCTTTTGTTAAAAAAAGAAAAATGTTGTTTCCCCGCGGACAACATTATATCTTGGCACAGCGGATGGAAGTGGAAAGGGCTCTGGTGGCTCTCCCGGACTTCAAATCCGGTGCACCGGGTTAACAGCCTGGTGGGTGGGTTCGATTCCCATGCACTTCCGCCACACGTTTACAAATTTTTAGAAACATCCTGCGACAGGCTCAGGGTGAACAGTAGTCGTTTTGCAATCATTGACCATTTCCGCTCGTGGTGAGCCTGTCGAACCACTGTCCTTGTGCTAAAATTTTCAGCCTCTAGCCTTGATCAACGGATATCCCATCCTCTCCCGCTGGGCCACAAACTTTTCCGCAACCTTTCTGGCGATATTCCTGATCCTGCCGATATACCGGGTCCTCTCCGCCACGCTGATAGCCTTTCTGGCGTCCAGCAGGTTGAAGGTGTGCGAGCACTTGAGGCAGTAATCGTAGGCCGGCAAAATCAGCTCCGCGTCCAGCAGCCGGTGGGCCTCGGACTCAAAGGTGTCGAAAAACGAGAGCAGAGCCGTCACATTTGCCTGCTCGAAGTTGAAGGTGGAAAATTCCACCTCGGCCTGATGAAAGATATCGCCGTAGGAGACCTCGGAGTTCCAGGCGATATCGTAGACGCTGTCCACCCCTTGCAGATACATGGCGATGCGTTCCAACCCGTAGGTCACCTCCACCGTGACCGGAGAGAGCTCCAGGCTGCCTGCCTGCTGGAAGTAGGTGAACTGGGTAATCTCCATCCCGTCCAGCCACACCTCCCAGCCCAACCCCGAGGCGCCCAGGGTCGGGGATTCCCAGTCGTCCTCGACAAAGCGGATGTCGTGCTCCAGCGGGTCCAGGCCGAAGCGGGTGAGGCTCTCGATATAGAGATCCTGAATGTTGGGGGGGGACGGCTTGATCATCACCTGAAACTGGTAGTAATGCTGGAGGCGGTTGGGGTTTTCGCCATACCGGCCATCGGTCGGCCGCCGCGAGGGCTGAACATAGGCGGTTTTCCAAGGCTCAGGCCCCAAGGCCCGCAGCAAAGTGGCCGGGTGGAAGGTGCCGGCCCCTACTTCCATGTCATAGGGCTGTTGCAACGCGCAACCCTGCTGGGCCCAAAATCTGCTGAGTTCGAGAATGATATCCTGAAAATACATGTGATTTCCTTGGGTTCCCTTGGGAACAGGCGATTATTTAGCTGATGCAACCTTCAGCCATTTTTTTGAAACCTTTGTAGGAGCGGCTTCAGCCGCGAAATAGCGAGTGTCCCCGGCCCAATTTTTTCTTTCGCGGCTGAAGCCGCTCCTACAGGCCTTCAACCTTTAATACATAGCAAGCAGGGCTGGCAAGATTTTTTTACGAGCAACAGGGGAGATAGCCCGGCACACAGGGGAAGCGGGGGCGCATGCCGGTTTTTGCCCGGAGCAATGGCGTGGAAAAATGCAAGTGATCTGAGTGCTGTTGACTGTATTTCTGAAGGAGTATTCATATTTTACACACTTTTATTTTGACAATGGCGTCAGACTGCGGTAAAAAAGTACAAATCTTTATATTTTTATGGAAAATTGCGTTGCAAGCTGACAACACTCGCCTGACAGCAGTCAGCTACAAATGAGTTCTTGATCTTGCTTTTCAGCCTTTTTTAAAAGGCGGGGAGCATTGAGCTAATGGTGGCATGTGGACGTCGCATGCCACTGCGAGGGAGGGGGTGGAGCAATCACCCTGAATTACCAAATATTTTCTTAAGGAGAAAATGAGATGGTGAAGAAAATTTCTACATTGGCGTTGGCCGGTCTTCTGGCTCTTCCTGCCATGGCTTCCGCGGGTGCGGGCGGCGCAGCCGCTGCCTCGGACATCCAGGCGCAGGTCGATGCCCTGACCAGGCAGCTTGAGCAGTTGAAATCCGAGATGGCAAAGGTAAAAGCTGCTCCGGCCCCGGTAAGCGACCAGAGCAGCAGAATACAGGCTCTGGAGGAGAAGTCCGAACAGTGGGACCTGGCTTCCCGTATCCAGCTTTCCGGCGATTTCCGCGCCCGGGGTGACTACTACACCGCCGATACCAAGGCGTATTACCCCATGCTGGTCCCTCTGGGTGCGGGTGGTGCTTTAGTCCCGAACAATGGGCTCTTATCCGGGGGTGTTCCGGTTCAAATGCCCGACGCACAGTATGACAACAAAACGATGTTTACCAACCGCTTCCGTCTGGATATGCGGGCCAAGGCGCTGGAGGACGTGGAGTTCAAAGGCCGTCTGGCCATGTACAAGGCTTGGGGCCATCAGAATAACCCAGTGTATGATGTTAACGGCAGCCCGACCATGCTCATGGACAGCAACGCCACCCGTCAGCCCAACGACTCCATTCTCCGGGTTGACCGTGCTTTTGTCAACTGGAACAACATCGGCGGCGCGCCGGTATGGTTTTCCGTTGGCCGCAGGCCCACTACCGATGGTCCGCCCAACCATCTGCGCATGAACCAGGACGAGCGGATGGCTACCCCCACCGCCTACATGGACTGGCCATTTGACGGCGTTTCCGTGGGCTATGCCTACAACAATCTTTTTGGCATACAGGATGCCCCTGGCCGGGTGCGGATCTGCTGGGGCCGTGGCTTTGAAGATGGCTTGCAGCAGGATCTGAACGGCAACAACCTCGATGACACCGATTTTACCGGGGTGAGCTGGGATATCTACAAGAAGGGCGACCGTTTTGCCTATATTCAATCCTTCTTGGCCATGAACATCTTCAATTATCCCGCCAGCGACACCTATGACGCCTTGGGTATGACCTATTCGGATGTTTACAATATGCCTCGGGAGAATGTTGGCAATCTGCTCCACACCAGCGCCGTGTATATGGACAAGTGGCAGAACCTGAACTACTTTGGTTCCTTGGGCTGGAGCCGCACCGATCCTGATGGCAGTGGGATGTTCAATGGACCAGCGACCGGCGTCAACACTGAGAGTGATGATGGCTATGCCGTGCATGTGGGCGTTCGCTACGACATTCCGGATTCTCTTTTCAAGTTGGGTGCTGAGTACAACCATGGTTCCAAGTACTGGATTTCCATGACCCCGGGCCATGACGACCTGTATCAGTCCAAGCTTGCCACCCGTGGCAATGTGTACGAAGTCTACGGCATCTACGACATTCCCGGCGGCGAGGCGGTCTCCAAGTACGGCAAGGCCTTTATCCGTTTGGGATACCAGCACTATGATTATAACTACACTGGTTCTGGTCAATGGGGTTTTCAGCCGGTTGACATGGACGAACTGTTGACCGATCCCAATGGGGCGCAGATGGGTGCGCCGATTGAGAGTGCAGATCAGGTGTACATGACCTTTGAGGCTGCATTCTAATCCGGTCGTGTAGTACCTGTTGTTCTCGCATTATCTGAAGAGGGAAGGGCGCAAGCCCTTCCCTCTTTTTGTTTGGTGTATGGCGCTATTGACAGAATTGTTTATTGTGGATACATTAAATATATGGAAATCGATTTTGACCCGGCGAAGTCCGAGAGGAATGCCAGAGAACGAGGATTACCGTTTGAACAGGCCACCGAAATATTTGCATCGGTGAACGTGACATTCGAGGACAACCGAACAGACTATAGAGAAACCCGTTTTGTAACGGTCGGTTTTATTGCTGGGCGGATGGCAGTTGTAGTTTGGACACCGCGCGGCGCGGCACGCCGCATTATCTCCATGAGGTATGCCAATGGGCGCGAGATTGAAAAGTACAGCACAAAATTGGGTTGACCCGGACGATGCACCGGAATTGACCGGAGAAGAAATCGACCGTGGCGTCTGGCGGATAGGAGATAAAGTGGTTTCTCCTGAAAAAGGAAAAGCCGCATTTGCGAAGGCACTCCGAGGGAGACCGCCGGTTGATGCACCGCGTAAGGCCATTAATATCAGGCTGTCACAGGATGTTCTTGATACCTTCAGGGCAACCGGCAAGGGCTGGCAGACTCGCGTCAACGAAGCCCTGCGCGAATGGTTGAAAACGCATAATCCGGCATGATAAGGATTGCCACTGATGGATACCATGCGCGCCAAAAAACGCAGGCCCACTCACCCCGGCGAGATGTTGCGGGAAGATGCTCATGCCTTGACGTGAACCTAGAGAATTACCACCTCAAGCCAATGGGAATGGTCGCTTAGGGCCAAAAGCGTGGGATCCGCGCTTGCCACCTGGAAATCTACAGCCCGGCGAATAGAAAACAAGCAATAGAATTTTCCTGCCATTATAGTCTTTCCCCTTTTTGTTCGGTTTGTGTAGCCTGTGGTTGACAGCATGTAATCCATGGTATACATTATTTTTGTGATCACGATCAGCGAAACAGAGAATTTTTTCGCGTGGTTTGCCGGACTGCGCGATACGATTGCAAGGGCCCGCATTAAAGCGCGGCTGCGTTCTGTTGAGCTGGGAAATTTTGGAGATTGCAAGCCGGTGGGAGAAGGCGTGTCGGAGATGCGGATTCACTGCGGGCCTGGATATCGCATCTATTTCGTCCGGCGGGGTCTTGATGTGGTGATTCTGCTGGCGGGTGGGAACAAAGGAACGCAGGAAAAGGACATCAAGACCGCGTTGAAGCTGGCGCGGCAGGTATAGGAGAAAAAAATGGGAAGCAAGATCGCTTTGCGCAAATGGGATGTGCTTGATCATCTGAAGACAGAAGAGGACATCGAACTGTATTTTGATGCCTGCGTGGAGGAAGACCCTGGAGACGGAAGCCTGATCCGCGCCGCCCTTGGCGATATCGCTCGCGCTCGTGGGATGAGTCAGTTGGCCCGCGATACCGGTCTGGCTCGGGAAGGGCTGTATAAGGCGCTGTCCGCCGAGGGGAATCCTGAATTTGCCACGGTGATGAAGGTCATCAAGGCCTTGGGCTTGAAGCTGCACGGCCACGCCACCACTTCCAATCATTCCGCAGCGTAGATATTCTACGGAATAATTGGAAGTGGTGTAACTATCTGCGTACCGCCTGACAGTTGAAGTTTTTCTCGCTGCACTTGTTGCGAAGAGGGAAGGGTGTTTGACTTTTCCCTCTTTTTATTTTGGAGTTTTTTGTGCGATATTCATTTTTTTCTCACGTGCAAACGCTTTCTGCCCGCACTTTCTCGCGTTATGGCGGTTTGAGCGAGGCTCCGTATCATTCGCGTAATGTCGGCCTGCATGTAGGCGATAACGAGGCGACGGTTCTGCGAAATCGGGCGTTGATCAGGGAAGAACTTGGGCTGGCGCGGTTGGTTTCGGCGCGTCAGGTGCATGGGGACAACATTCTGAATGTGAATTGGCTGCCGGATGCCGATGTGGAGTATGCGGACCATGACGCCCTCATGACCAATATTCCCGACCTCGGCCTGATGATCCAGCAGGCCGACTGTCAGGCGGTGATGCTCTATGACCCGGAACACGGGGCCGTGGCCAACATCCATTCCGGCTGGCGTGGTAGCGTGCAGAACATCATCGCCAAAACCGTGGCAGCCATGACCAAAGCCTACGGCACACGACCAGCCGCGTTGCATGCCGCAATCAGTCCATCTCTGGGGCCATGCTGCGGGGAGTTTGTCAATTATCAGCAAGAACTGCCCCCGGCCTTTCACGCCTACCAGCCGCAGCCCAATCATTTTGATTTTTGGGCCATCAGCCGCGATCAGCTCCGCGACTGTGGGGTGATGATCGAACATATCGAGATCGCTGGACGCTGCACGGTCTGCAATGAAAATTATTTCTCCTTCCGTCGCGAGGGAGTTACCGGACGCTTCGCCTCGGTGATAGGGCTGGTCTCAGCGGAGAGCGTTCAAGCGTCATCTGTCAGATAAAAAAGAAGGAACGAATGAGCCTTTTGCAAAAAAGAGAAAAACACCCTTCGACAGGCTCAGGGCGAACGGAATCCATCTTGAAATCATTATAGTTTCTTCCGTTCATGCTGAGTCCTTCGACGTTGCTCAGGAGGGCCTTGTCGAAGCATAACAACGCATTTTGGAGAGCCATCGAATGGATACTATAAAAAAGCTGAAAACCGTCATCTGCCAGCTACCGGCTGATTCTGCATGATAAATTCCCGCGGTATTGCCATGGATACCCTCCTTGCCTGGGAGAAATCGCAGGAGCCGCTGGATCAGGTGCTGGAAAGCATGGTGTCCCTGGCTGCCATGGACGATCCGCGCGACAGGCAGCTTGTCATGGCTCTGGTCTACGGGGTTGTCCGCTGGCAAGGCTATCTGGATGCAAGTATCCAGAAATTTTCCAGCCATCCTCTGCGGCAGATGAAGCCTCTTACCCTCGCGGCGCTCAGGGTCGGTCTGTATCAGCTTATTTTTCTGGATCGGATACCGGAATCGGCGGCCATCAACGAAACGGTGCAGGCCTTGAAATTGGCCCGACAGCCGAAGTGGCTCTCCGGCTTTGTCAACGGGGTCCTCCGCGCCATGGCCCGGCAGAGAGCATCCCTGCCCGCGCCCGACGAGGCGGCGGCGGTGTTGAGCCATCCGGCCTGGCTGGTGGCGCGTTGGGAAGAGTTGTTCGGCCAGGAACGGGCCAGGCGGATCTGCTGGATAAACAACACCTCGCCGGTGCTGGTGGTGCGGGTGAACACCCTGCGGATCTCCGTGGATGACTGGATGAGCCTTCTGCGGGGAAATGGGATTGACTGCGAGCGCGGCTTGTTTGCCCAGGAGTCGGTGCGGATCGAAAATTTTCAAGGGTCTGTCACCGCCCTGCCCGGGTATGGGGAGGGCTTTTTCGTGGTCCAGGACGAAGCGGCGCAACTGGTCACCCAATTGCTGGGGCCGTTTGTCAGCGGGAGATATCTCGACGGCTGTGCCGGGCTTGGCGGCAAGGCGCTGCATCTGGCCCAGATGGTGCCGGATGGCGGCAGGGTGGTGGCGGTCGAACCCAGCCAAAAACGCCAGGCCCTGCTTAAAGCCAACGTGCAGCGCCTTGGCGGGCCGGAGATAGAAATCCACGGCACAACACTCCAAGAGTTTGCCGGACAGCCTCACGGGGGCTTTGCGGGCGTTCTTGTCGATGCACCCTGTTCCGGTCTTGGCGTTATCCGGCGGCAGCCTGATATCCGCTGGCAGCGATCGCTTGCAGCATTGCAGGGGTATCAGGATAGGCAACGGGAGTTGCTCATTGCCGCGGCAGGGCTTGTCGAAAAAAAAGGCGTGCTCGTCTATGCGACCTGCAGCATTGACCCAAGGGAAAATGACGAGGTGATTGGTGCCTTTCTCCGTGAGCATCCGGAATTTTCCACCACCCCGGCGCAGGAGTCTCTTCCCGAGGCGGCCATGGGCTTGTGCGATGGGGCGGGGTTTTTAAAAACCACTCCAGAGCAAGGCTTGGATGGATTTTTTGCGGCCAGAATGGTGAGAAAGGGATAGCTCGTTATTGTGCTCCCACAATTGATGATTATTGTGAATCATTGCGGCGCGTAAAAAAGAGTCCCTTTCGTTGTGAACTGCCAAGTGGTGTTCCATGGAACCAAAATACATCAGCATCCGGGGCGCCCGGATGCACAACTTAAAAAATATCAGCGTGGATCTGCCCCGCAACCGGCTGGTGGTTTTCACCGGCTTGAGCGGTTCGGGCAAGTCCTCGCTGGCCTTTGACACCCTCTATGCCGAGGGGCAGCGCCGCTATGTGGAATCGCTTTCCACCTATGCCCGGCAGTTTCTGGGGCAGATGGAAAAGCCCGAGGTGGATTCGCTGGAGGGGTTGAGCCCGGCGGTTTCCATCGAGCAGCGGACCACCAGCCGGAACCCCCGCTCCACGGTGGGGACCATCACCGAGATTTACGATCACCTGCGCTTGCTCTTTGCCCGGGTGGGCAGGCCCTATTGTCCGGAGTGCGGCGAGGAGATCAGGCCCCAGTCCGTGCAGGACATGGTGGCAAGCCTGCTCGCCCTTGCGGAGGGGACGAAGATCGTGCTGCTGGCCCCGCTGCTGGACGGAAAGAAGGGCGAGCACCAGGCGGTGCTGCAGAAGCTCCGGCGAGAGGGCTATGTCCGGGCGCGGATCGACGGGGAGATCCGCGATCTTGGTGAAGAAATTATCCTGGAAAAGAACAAGCGCCACACCATCCAGGCGGTTGTGGACCGGCTGGTGATCAAGCCCTCGGTGGCCAGGCGGCTCTCCGATTCCGTGGCCACCACCGTGCAGTTGGGCCAGGGCTTTTTGCTGGTGCAGTTGCCGGAAACCGGGCAGGAGACGCTGTACAGCGAACATGCCGCCTGCGTCCGCTGCGGCAAGAGTTTGCCGGAACTGTCCACCCAACTCTTTTCCTTCAACAACCCCAAGGGCGCCTGCCCGGAATGCGGCGGCCTGGGGGTGAAGCAGTTTTTCGATCCGGAGCTGGTGGTGCCCAACCCCAAGCTCAGCCTCAACCAGGGCGCCATCCTTCCCTGGCAGTCCAACTCCCCCTCCACTTATACGCAAGAACTCATGGCTGGGCTGGCCCGGCAATACGGCTTTTCGCTGGACACCCCGTTTGCCGAGCTGCCCGAGCGGGCCAGGGAGGTTATTCTCCACGGGAGCGGGTTTGAGGATGTTGTCTTCGACTATGTGCGTTTTCGGCGCATCCATACCCACCGCAAGCCATTCGGGGGGATTCTCCCGCAGTTGGCGCGGCGGTATCTGGAAACAGGCTCTGGCTCGGTGCGGGAGGAGCTGGAACAGTACATGAACGAGCAGGAGTGCCCGGCCTGTCATGGAGCGCGGCTCAGGCCCGAGGCGTTGGCCGTCCGGATCGGGGCGTGGAATATCCACGGCCTGACCAGCCAGAGTATCGGGGGGCTCATGGAAATCTTGCCAGCCCTTGCCTGGACGGATCAGGAGCTGTTCATTGCCGAGCGGATTTTGAAAGAGATCATGGACCGGCTCACCTTTTTGCACGATGTGGGGTTGGGCTACATCTCGCTGGCCCGCAAGGCGGCAACCCTCTCCGGCGGCGAGGCCCAGCGAATCCGGCTCGCCTCGCAGATCGGCTCGCGGCTGGCCGGGGTTTTGTACATCCTCGATGAGCCCAGCATCGGGCTGCACCAGCGGGACAATGCCCGGCTGATCAACACCCTGACCCGGCTGCGGGATCTGGGCAATACCGTGTTGGTGGTGGAGCACGACGAGGACACCATCCGGGCGGCGGATCATGTGCTGGACATGGGCCCAGGCGCCGGGGTGCATGGCGGGGAGGTGGTCTACAACGGCGAGGTGGCTGGGCTGTTGCGCCATAAAGCATCCATTACCGGCGGCTATCTTTCCGGCCGGTTGTCCATCCCGATCCCCAAAAAGCGGCGCCGGCCCGCCGCGAAAAAAGGATGGCTCAGCCTCCGGCAGGCCACGGCCAACAACCTGCAAAAGATCGATGTTCGTATTCCTCTTGGCTTGATGACCTGCGTTACCGGGGTTTCCGGTTCCGGCAAAAGTTCATTGGTGATTGAGACCCTGTTCAAGGGGGCGGTGAATTATCTGGCGCACGGACCGGGACAATCCGGCAAAGGGTGTGCCTTTGAGGGTCTGGAGCAGATCGACAAGGTCATCGACATCGATCAGAGCCCCATCGGTCGCACACCCCGCTCCAATCCCGCCACCTATACCGGATTGCTTACTCCGGTGCGCGAACTTCTGGCCCGGTTGCCCGAGGCGCGGGCCAGAGGCTATCAGCCGGGCCGTTTCAGTTTTAACCTGAAGGGAGGGAGGTGCGAGGCATGCGAGGGCGAAGGGGTGATCAAGATCGCCATGCATTTTTTGCCGGACATCTATGTGACCTGCGAGGCCTGCGGCGGTAAACGCTACAATCAAGACACCCTGGATATAGCCTATCGGGGCAAGAATATCGCCGAGATTTTGGCCATGAACGTGGAGGAGGCCCTGGACTTTTTCGCCAAGGTTCCCCAGATCAAGGGCAAGCTGCAAACCTTGCTGGAGGTGGGGCTGTCCTATCTTGCCCTGGGCCAGTCTTCGGTGACCCTTTCCGGCGGCGAAGCCCAGCGGATAAAGCTGGCCAAGGAGTTGAGCAAACGCAGCACCGGCAGGACCCTGTACATCATGGATGAACCGACAACCGGGCTCCATCCGGCGGACATTCAGCATCTGCTCCATGTGCTGAACCGGCTGGTGGAGAGCGGCAATACCGTGGTGATCATCGAGCACAATCTCGATGTGATCAAAACCGCCGATCATCTCATCGATCTGGGCCCCGAGGGCGGGGATCAAGGCGGCGCCATTGTCGCCCAAGGCACTCCGGAAGAGGTGGCCCGGGTCACGGAATCGTACACCGGTCAGTTTCTCAAGAAGATTTTGTCAGGAAGGAATTAGGCGAGTAATGCGCGAATCCTCAACCCAATTACCGAAGGGAGCGTCAGGCGATTCGGCGGAAAATTGAAAAGACCCGTTGAAGTTTCGGCATATTTCATTATAAAGAATGGAGTGCGGTACAATAAGCAGGTTGAACCATGGCGCTTGCCATAGAGAAACTCAGACAAGGAATTGCGAATCATGGCGGAAGAGAATAAAGAGGACGCTCAAGCCCCGCAACCACCTATTTTCCGGTTGCAGAAGATGTACCTCAAGGATTTATCCTTTGAAAACCCCGAGGCTCCGGATGTTTTTCTTGCCAAAGGCGAACCCAAGGTTGATGTGAACCTGGGCTTGAAGCACCGGAAGCTGGAGACGGAAGACCATTATGAGGTCACCCTGTCCATCACCGCCAAGGTGACCAACAGCCAGAGTGAGAAAACCCTTTTTATCATTGAGATCGAGCATGCCGGGGTGTTTTTGCTGAAAAATATTCCCGAGGAGCACATGCAACCGGTGCTGTCGGTGGAATGCGCTGCCTTGCTCTTTCCGTTTACCCGGCAGATAATCAGCCAGGTTTCGGTGGACGGCGGATTTATCCCCTTCCTTATGGAGCCGATTAATTTTCATGCTCTGTATGAAAATTCAAAAAGGCAGAAGGCGGCGGAACAGCAATAGACGCAGTGGAAAGTTGAGAAAGAAAAAGCCCGGCGATTGCCGGGCTTTTTTTGTGGAGCAAAGGGCGATTGAGAATCAAAGAATTTTGGGCTGGAGCATGATGACCAGCTCGCTTTTCTTGGTGGATTTGTAAGACTTGGAGAAAAGATTGCCAAGAATAGGAATGTCGCCAAGGAAAGGCACTTTATTGCTGCCGATGCCCGATTCCGCATTATCAATAAGACCGCCCACGACCACCACCTGCCCGCTTTTGATGCGGACAGTGGTATTCATTTCCCGCAGCTTAATTCTGGGGACACCGATCACGCCACCCCAACCGTTTATATACTCAACTTCATTACCTTCAAGCTTTGAGGTGACCGGGGTCAGGGTGAGGATAATCTCATCGTTGTCCATGATGGTGCCGATGACCGACATGCCGATGCCGGACATGAGGGTTGCCGTTGTAACGGTGTAGGTAACCGCCCCGGTGGTGCCATCGACCCTGGATTCAACCTTATCGATATATTTGACACTGTCGCCTGCGGTGATGAGACCCGGCTGGCCGTTCATAATGCTCAGTTTCGGATTGGCCAGCACGGTGGTATCCCCCTGGGTGTCGAGAAAGTTCAGGGCAAGGGAGAAGGGATTGCCGGTGGTGCCAGTGGGAACTCCTATCTTGCTCACTACCCGGCCGCCGCTGTTGGCTGCGGCGGCATCGTAGATGATGCCGTTGGGACCAAACAGGGTGAAATCGACATTTTTTCCGGTAAGGAAATTGGTCCAGTCGATGCCTCGGTTCTCGGTGTTATCGATAGAAACCTCGACAATTTTCGCTTCAATGGAGATTTGGCGGTAGAGTTCTGTTTTCAGATTATCGAGATAGACGGCGATCTTCTCGACGAGAGGCCTCGGGGCGGTCACGGTGATCAACCCGATGGGTTTGTCGATGCTGTAATAGCCTTTTCCTGCCTGGACATTGCGCTTGTTCGTCGTGCGTGTCTGCTTGGCGGGGGTGGGGGGCTGCGCTGCGGTGTCTCCCGCAGGGGCGGCTTCAGAAGAGGGGGTGGTGACGGTCTCTTCCCATATCCCAAGTATTTGATCAAGATTGCCACTGATATTGGCCCAAATATCAAAATCGTTTTTCTCGCTCGTCAACTGGATATTGCCTTTCAGGCCGCTTGTAGTTGCACCGCCTCCCAGGACATCCCCGCCGACTCCGGTATTATAGGTGGATTTCATGAACGGCATGGCCACATGGAATTTCCGGGTTTCCCGGTACATTACCACAATGGTATTGCCCTGAACCTCGTGGAAATAATCCTTTTGTCTGAGGATATTTTCCAGTGACCTGAAAAAATCATCCTCTGCCCGGATATCCACATCCACCATGGCCATCTGGTCAACATCGCTGGCCCAACTGATATTCATACCCTTCAGGGCAGCCAACCGTTTCATGATGTCCCGCAAGGCCACGGGACCGGTATTGGAGGAAATATCGGCGCCAACCGGGATGGTAAGGCCTTCCGCGCCCCCGGTTCCAATATTCTGGGTAGAAGTTTCTCCCAGCATATACGCCGGATTCTGGTAGCGGACCGGCAACTGGCCGGATTCCAGGGTTTTAGACTGTTTCCCGGCGATTGACGTCTTTGCCGCCAGCGGATCTTGCGTTGCCTCGGTTTTGGCGGCAGGTGCGCAAGCGGAAATGAGCAGCAGGGAGATCGCTGCAGTGACAAACAAGGCGAGAGCATTTCGAGTTTTCTTTTTCATAATGGCAGTCTTTCTACTTTTTAGAGGTGAAAGAAATTTGTTGAAATCGCAAAAAAACCGCGTTTGCAACAGTGGCCGCTCTGTAACTTTTTGAATTCCGTCACGGACCTGTGTCATCGTTTTCGTGTGCGAGCCCATCACATCAACCAGAGTCCTAATTTGCCGCGGCAACTCTTCCTTTGATGAACTGGCGCAAGTCTTCCGGCACCGCATAACCGGAAAGCAGGATAGCATTGTATGCCGCAACCGCTTGGGCGGAATGTCCCAGTTTGTCAAGAATGCGGGCCTTGGCCACCAGGGTGTCAAGGGTATCGCCGAACAGGGCTTCATGTCTGTCCAGCAGGGCCAGGGCGCCATTGTAACTTTGGTATTCTTCGGCAAAGGAAGCGTAACTGATCAGCGCTTCGCTTGAGGGCGTATCTCCGCTGATTGCCAAGTCAAAGTATGTTTTTGCCGCTTCGGTTTTTTTCATGTTGGCCGAGCCAATGGCCGCCTGCAGCGCTGCTTCCGCGTTGGCTGGCTCAAGGGTCAGGGTTGCCTTGGCATAGTGCACGGCCTTGGCGTTCAGCCCGAGCTGAGTAAGGCAGAGCGAGGCGATGCGGCTTGCCAGTTGGGCATTTTCAGGCCAGTTGGCGAAGGCTGCTTCGTAAAGAGCCAAGGCCTTTTCGGGTTGGCCGTTTTTTTCGGCGGCAGTAGCTTGCTGAATGAGGGTTTTTGCTTCGACAACCCCTTTGGGCGTCTCGAGGCGCTGCTTTACCGAGATGGCCTCAATCCTTTCGCCCCCCTTGATGGAAACTGCTTCAGTGGCGGCTTTGGGCCATTGGAATTGTTTGGTTTTGGGCGAGATGACAATGGTGTTGAACCGCTCCTCTTTTTGCAATTCCTTGAGATTGAGGATGATGTCCAAGGCAAAATCCCAAGGGATATCGTTGAGCGCAAGAGTCAGTGTGCCGCTGACCCCTTCATCAACAACAATATTCTGGCCGCTTATTTCACCGAACAGCCGGAATACATTGTGGAGATCGATTTTAAAGAAGTCCACGGTGATTTTCTGTTTTTCATATCCAGCGAAAGCAAACGAGTCCGCCTTGGCGGTTTTCTCCGAGGCCTTCTGGGATGGACCGGAGGCACCCCCCTTGGCTGTTTTGTTTTCCGGAGACGGTTTGCCGGCAACGGATTTTGGTTTGGCTTTTGCTGTGCTGGTGAACTTAGGAACGATCAACTCCGGGGCGATGGCCTCCTGGAGAGGAGCCGCAGGGGCAGAGGCTGCCGAAGTTTCCGGAGGAGCAAGCTCTGCGGCGGAAAGGGAAGGAGCAGGTTCAGGCTGTGCGGGAAGCATTATTGCTTCAGGTTGTCGAGCTTCGGTTGTTTTTGGCGGTGCACTGTGCTTCATGATGCCCGCCACGACGGGCGCGGTCATGGGCGCAGAAGGCTCGACGATCTTCACCAGCAAGCCGTCGGGCCTATTTTCCAGCTCATAGGTGAACAGCTCTTTCAACCCGGAATCAAAAACGATGCGAACCGCTGAATTGCGCTGCGCCGCGCGGATTTTTCCCAAGGCCGTTCCAACCGTGTGCTGCAGCATTCTCCCAGGGAGCACAACATTGGCGATGTCAATATACATTCTGGCCGGCAGGGCGCCTCTCTTCACAAGGTGGGCCTTCTGGAAATCATTGACTGGTCCGTTGGTTTTGATGAAGACGCGGGTTTCAGCCGGGTTGGTGGTGTCAATTTCAATGTCCTCAAGCATTGATGCCGGACGAGATTGCGGATTTATTGCGGGTGCTGGCTGCTGTTCCGGTTCGGTTGCCGTCTGTTCGAGGTGAGCGGGCAGGGGCATTGTCTTGGCAAAACTGACGACAATATTGTTCCCCTTTCTTTCGATGGTATAGGCCGGATCGTCCGAGAGGTATATCTCCAGGCGGGCTATGGCCGGGTCTTGATCGGTCAAGGCGATATTTTTAATTTCCTGTACCGGACCCTGCGGCAGATTTACCGGAATTGCCGTGGAATCAAGGAGTCTGGCGTCGGCAATGTCCAGCACGATCCGTAGGGGATCGAAGAGCTCGTACATGGTGTAGGTGGGTGGCGTCGCGCCTTGGACGACCAGTTGCAGACCATCGGCGGTCTGCTCGAGGGTGATACCTGATATTGTGTAGGATGCCTTTGTCTGGGAACCGCTCTTTTGGGCAAAAGTTGTCCCGGTCACAAGAAAACAGAATATCATCAGCCCGGCAGAGATACATTTCAGGCGGGTAATAACGGGTGTCATTATTTTTCTCCCTCTTTGCTTAAGGTCATCTCAATTTTGCGGGATGTGCGTTCACCGGTCACGGTTTTCAGCGACTGCTCGATGATTACCTTGTCGTGGGCTATTTGTACAACTTCGCCATTTTCTCCGATCTTCGTGCCCTTGCGGAGCACATAGCCAATGCCGGAGGAGTCCTGCACCATGGCCAATAGTCCGCGTTTGCCTGAAACAATGGCGACCAGGGTTAACTGGGCTGGCTCATATTTTTGGGTTCCCGTCAATTCCGCCTTGGCCTTGGCCTCTGCTTTCATGATTTCCTGGGTGAGAAAAGGAAAAAATGGGTCCGGCCTTTCACGGTTATAAATAAAGGGGAGCGCCTGGCCGCTGGCAAGGGCAGATTCCAAGGCTTGATTAGGATCCGTGGCGGCTGTTTCCGGAGGGAGGGATTCCGGTTGAGCATACGCTGGGTTACACGCGCCCGCACAGTACACGCTTGCAATGAGGGCAACCGCAAGGAAAATATTTTTTGAGTTCATGCTGTTCGTCATGGGAAGAGGTTCTCGCCGAATGGAACTGTCAACACTCGCACCCTTGTAATTCCTTACCGTTGACCTGCTATTTCTTCTTTTTCACATCGTTCTTTGTGTTTGCCTCAATTTCAGCGGGATCGAGAAAGCGATAAGTAACAAGCTGAAAGGTTGAATTGAGGATCATTTCTCCGCCCATCTGCTTTGGGGTGTCCATCTTGATGTTGTTCACGGAGACAACACGCGGGAGTTTGCTGATCTTGTCAAGAAAAATACCCACATTGTGATATGAGCCCTGCACCGCGATATCCACCGGAATTTCCGCGTAAAATTGCTGCGGTTTTTCCGCAAGCGGTTTGAAGGAGAGAACATCCAGGCCGGAAATGGTGGCCTGCCCGGAAATGGTGGCCAAGAGAGAAGGGATTTCTTTTTGATCGGGAAGCAGCAGGGATGCTTCGGCAAATTGTTTTTCAACTTCCGCCATTTCCGTTTTGTGTTTGTCAAGGTCGCTGACAATTTTTTCAACCTTTCGAATTTCCGTTTCGATCCCGGCCTTTTGTGTTTCAAGTCTCTTTATTTCGGCGTTTTTCGGGGAATAGGCGAGAAAAAAGAAAGCCACGCACGGCAGAATACATGCCGCCCCGGCAATCAGCATCTTCTGCTTCATCTCAAGCCGGCTTACCTTGCTGTCGAGAAACTTCTCAAGACTCGCCTGGATTTTTTGTATGTCAAGCGCCATGGCTTCTCCCGCCAAAGGTGTTAACTGTTCGGTACGATAACATTTATCGTAAGAGCAAAAGATTTCAGTTTTTGCTTGGCAACGTCCGTCTGAGCGGAACTGGTCAATTCGGTTTTTTCAAAATACTCCGAGGCTTCCAACTGCTGCATGTACTGGGCAATGGTTTCGTTATCCAGGGCAATGCCTTGCAACTGCAAGCGTCCGGCGGATTGCTGCAGTGAGTTCAACCACATGCGGCTTGTCGGAGTGCGGGAGGCCACTTCGTCGAGGACGCGTACCGTAACCTTGGCGCCGGCCCGAAGTGTTTTGATGGAATCCAGTTTTTGCTCGACCAATTGTTTTTCTTTTTTCAGGGTTTCGATCTGTTTTATAATGGGCTGGTATGACTGCTTTTTTTTCTCAAGCGCAACCATCTCATCCTTCAGATTGGAAATCTTTCCCGCCAGGGCAAGCCAGCCGACAACGAGGACGAGCAACACCAAGGCGAGGACGGCGGAAAAGCCCAAAAGCTCTGTTTTCAGACGCGCTCTTTTTTTCAGTTGCCTGATCGGCAGGAGGTTGATGCGGATCATGGCTACACCTCCACCGGTCTTGTTGCCAGGCCGGCAGCAAGGGTCATTTCCGGAGCAATACTTTTCAGATAGGAGGGATCAATAACCCTGCTATCCACCGCCGCTTGCTTGAAAGGGTTGAAAATTTCAACCGGGATATCCGTCTCTTTTTCAAAGAATTCCGTTAGGCCCTGTATTTTTGCGCCGCCGCCGCTGAGGACGATTTTCGAGATCGTTTCGTCCGGATGATTGGAATAATAAAAGTCAATGGCGCGTTTTACCTCTGTCACCCACTGACTGCAGGTATTCGCAAACAAGACTTCAAGTTCCGCCTGCTTATCCTTGGCGAGGGTCTCTCCGGTTTTGAGGGCTTCGGCCTCCGCGAAACCGATGCCGAAAAGATTTTCAATCTGTTCGGTCAACTGCCGGCTGCCGAGGACAACGTCGCGGGCCAGAATTGAAGAGCCATGGGAGATGATATTGATGTTCATTTTCGAGGCGCCGATATCCACCAGGGCGACATTGTCCGTCATGCCGAAATTTGCTTCAAAGGCGTTTTCCAGAGCAAAGGCATCCACGTCAACGACCACCGGCTGAAGGCCGGCCGCCCGAAGCATGTTGAGATATCCGTCGACCACGTCCCGTTTGGCGGCAACCAGCATGACATCCGTGCGGGACTCTGTGGCGGTGTTTGTTTTCAGATCCTGAAAATCCAGGTACACATCTTCTATATCGAACGGGATGTATTGTTCAGCCTCGGATTCGATGTGTTTTTCAAGTTCCTCTTCAGTCATTACCGCCAGATTTATTTTTTTGACGATGACGGAGTAGCCTGAAATGGAGATGGCGACCTTTTTGTTTTTGATTTTCAGGTTGTTGATCAAGGAAGTAATGACCTTGCCCACGGCTGCGGGATCCTGCAAAGCGCCGTCTTCAAGAGAATCCGGGGGGAGCAGGGCGCTGCCCAGGGCCACGAGCTGATAGCCGTTGCTCGTTTCCGCCAGTTCACAGATCTTTACGGCATGGGAGCCAATGTCAAGACCGATGGAAAGCGTTTGCCTTTTGAGGAAAGGGATATGCAAGGATGGCAATTGTAATTTTTTGAAACCCGACTTGCCCATGAGTACCCCGTGACCAAGATTTACTGGCTATGCTCCTCCGCGGATCGACATCGATTGCCGGGCGGAATACTTTCTAACTGCGCCTGGTGATTATAATTTTATCTACCCTGTTGCATTAGAGACACAAAAAAAACATGGTGTCAAGAATAAAGTAGGTGGTAGATCGTGGATTTTTCTCATAAAAATTGAGTAGTTGAATGGGAGAACAGGGAAAGGGGTGGTTGGAAAAACGTAAAAATATCGATATGTTGTGTTTTTCATAAGTGGCTGCCACTACAGGTGGTTTCTGCGTGTGGGGAAAATTGGCCCTTTCGCGGGCCGAGATCCGGAGAGTTTCTGCACCGGAAGCATTCAGCCCCTTGTATTTATTTCGGTCTTCGCTTATTTTGGGGAACCTTCCGGGCGGCGATTTGCCGCTGATCGGTTCTGGTATTCCCAGGATGAACAGATTGCGAGACGAGGACCAAACGTGTTTAAAAAAACTCCTGTCAAGACCGTGGAAAAATCTGTTGTGCGTGAATATGCGGAGGCAATCATTATTGCCTTGCTGCTGGCATTTTTCATCAGAACTTTTGTGGTGCAGGCCTTCAAGATTCCTTCCGGCTCCATGATTCCGACTTTGTTGATTGGGGATCATATCCTGGTGAACAAATTCGGCTACGGCGTTAAAAATCCGCTGAACGGGGCGACATGGTTCGCCGTGGGCGATCCCCAAAGGCATGATGTCATCGTTTTCAAGTATCCTGAAAATCCCTCCCAGGATTTCATCAAGCGGGTTGTGGGCGTTGCCGGCGATCGGATTGAAATTGTGGGTAAAAAGGTGTTCGTCAACGGAGAAACTTTTGTCGAGCCAAACGCCGTGAATCTGGACACCGAGGTTCTGCCTTCTCCGCGGGACAACATGGCGCCGATAACCGTGCCGCCCGATTCCGTCTTTGTCATGGGCGATAACCGGGACAATAGCCACGACAGCCGGTTTTGGGGGTTTGTCGATCTCAGGGCCATTCGGGGCAAGGCTTTTATGTTGTACTGGTCATGGGACAGTGAAAATTTTACGGTGCGATGGAATCGGCTCGGCAAAATAATTCCTTAGGCTGTGACAACACGATATTGTGTAGCCGCTTCGTTATGCGTTGTTTTCGCCAACAGCTCGGATAATGGCCATATTCAAGGCGCACGTTTCAAAAAAGTTCTGGACCATTGGCCTCTGTTTTTTTTATTCTGAATTGACGCGGCGTTGCTCCTCATGTTTTGAGGCGAGATGTCTCCACCGGTTGTGTTGATATTTTCACGGAAAGAATCGCATGGACCCCGAGTACCGATTCAGCCACAAACATATCCTTGGGCTTGCCGATCTTTCCCCGGAAGATATTCAGGTTGTTTTGCAGACGGCGGAATCGTTCAAGGAAATATCTTCCCGATCCATAAAAAAAGTCCCGACCCTGCGCGGCAAGACCATCATCAATTTTTTCTTCGAACCAAGCACCCGGACCCGTCTTTCCTTTGAGGTTGCCGCAAAGCGCATGAGCGCGGACACCTTTAACATCTCCAATTCCGGCAGCAGCACGGTGAAAGGGGAAACCCTGATTGATACCGCGCGCAATCTGGCGGCCATGAATCCCGATTGTATTATTCTCCGTCATCCCAGTTCAGGGGCGGCCCGTTTGCTGGCCGACCATATCAACGCCTCCGTGATCAATGCCGGAGACGGAACCCACGAACATCCAAGCCAGGGACTCCTCGATTTGATGACGGTCCGGGAAGCCAAGGGCGGGATCGCGGGGCTCAAGATCGCCATTATCGGCGACATAGCCCATAGCCGGGTGGCGCATTCAAATATTATCGGTTTTTCCAAGATGGGGGCGAGCGTAACGGTGAGTGGCCCGGCGACGCTGATCCCTCCAGGCATCAAGGATCTGGGCGCCCAGGTCAGCCGCACCGTGCTGGAGGCGGTTGATGGGGCGGATGTGATCATGGCCCTGCGGATCCAGAAAGAGCGCCAACAGGATCCACTGTTCCCTTCCCTGCGCGAGTATGCGAGATTTTTTGGCATCTCGCAAAAGGTGGTCGACGCAGCCAAGCCCGAGGCGATTATCATGCATCCCGGCCCGATAAACCGCGGGGTTGAGCTTGATCCCAAGCTTGCCGATGGCAGCCGCTCGGTGATTCTGGAGCAGGTTACCAACGGGGTGGCGGTGCGGATGGCTTTGATTTATCTGATAATGGGAGGCGATTAGCATGCCCGGAGGTATTCTGTTAAAGAATGGGCGCGTGATTGATCCGGCAAACGGAATCGATCAGATCCGTGATGTGTTGATCGTCGATGGCAGGATACGCGCGCTGGGCCAACCAGGATCCCTTGCCGGGCACGACGGCCTTGTCTATGACGTGACGGGCAAATGGGTGGTGCCGGGGCTGATCGACATGCATGTCCATTTGCGCGAGCCAGGGCAGGAGTATAAGGAAACCATTGAAACCGGAACCCGCGCTGCCGCGGCCGGGGGCTTTACCGCGGTGGCTTGCATGCCGAACACCAAGCCTATCAATGACAATCAGACCGTGACCGTGTTTATTCTGGCCAAGGCAGCGGAAGCGGGTCTCGCCAGGGTCTATCCGGTGGGGGCGATCAGCAGCGGGAGCAACGGGGAACATCTGGCCGAGTTCGGCGAACTCCGCCAAGCCGGGGCGGTTGCCGTAACCGACGATGGGTTGCCGGTGGGCAACAGCCAGCTCATGCGCCGCGCCCTTGAGTATGCCGGCAACCACGATCTGCTGGTTATTTCCCATGCCGAGGAGCTGTCGCTCAGCCAGGGCGGCGCGATGAACGATGGCGCGCTGGCCACCCGGCTCGGCCTGCGAGGCATTCCGCATGTGGCCGAAGAGATTATGGTGTATCGTGATTTGGCCCTGGCTGAGTTCACCGGCCGGCCCATCCATATCGCCCACGTCAGCACTCGAGAGTCTTTGGCTTTGATCCGGAGGGCCAAGGAAAAAGGGGTGGCTGTGAGCGCGGAGACAGCGCCGCATTATTTTACTCTTACCGAGACGGCGGTGGATGGTTACAACACCCTGGCCAAGATGAATCCTCCCCTGCGCACCGAGGCGGATGTCGCCGCAGTGCGGGAGGCCTTGCGGGACGGAACCCTTGACGCCATTGCCACGGATCATGCGCCGCACGGAGAGCTTGATAAGGACCAGGAGTTTGATCTGGCTGCCAACGGTATAATAGGCCTGGAAACAGCGGTGCCGTTAACCTTGCAGCTCGTGCGGGAGAAGCAGCTCGATGCCCGGAGGATGGTGGAGCTGCTTTCAGTGAATCCGGCCAGGATTCTCGGAGTGCCCGGCGGGACGCTTTCCGTGGGCGCGCCCGCGGATATTGCGGTGATTGATCCGGAGAAGAAGTTTGTTTTTACCGAGGAGTCCATTCAGTCCAAGAGCAGGAATTCTCCGTTTCTTGGTTGGGAGCTGCAGGGAAAGGCGGTGTTGACCATCATGGCGGGCCGGATAACCTGGCAGGAATCCTTCAGCTCTTAAGGTCCAGCAGGCTGCCAAGCATCTCATCCTGGATCTGCACGGTTTTCAGGTTGGCCTGAAAAAATCTGCGGCTGAGCATCATGCTGGGCAGTTCTTCGCCCAACTCCACGTTTGATTTTTCAACCAGGATTTCCCCCTGGGAGGTTTGTTCATACACCATGGGCCCGGGTGTTTGAATCTGTTGCACCACGGCCTCGACGCCCTGAGTTTCTTGTTCCTGCAACGTTACCCGTGTTTTTTTGTAGCCATCCGTATTGATGTTGGCCACATTATTGGCGTTTGATTCGATTTTTTTCTGGATGGCGGTCAGGCCGGAAAGTGCCGAATGGATGCCGGAAATCATGGGGTTACCTCCTGAGGTCCTTGCGTACAGTATCCCTTATCATATGCCCTTATCGGTCCGTTTGGCAAGCAGCTTTAATTTTGCAGGTGGCAATCGGACAGTTTTGCAGGTATATGTGAGAGGACTTTGACGGCGCGTACCGCCTGCTCAGGGGCCGAGAATTGTCGTCCATCGGCACCCCTTCGCGGCAACGTTTTTTCTGATGATACATGAGGGTTGCTATGCCTTTTTATACCGCCCAGGATGTGGCCCGGTTTTTTCTCAACCCGCTCTTCCCGGCATTTTTTATCGGCCTGATTCTGTTGCTCAAGAAGGAGCGGACCCGCTTCGGCCTTTTTTTTCTGCTGGTCTATCTCTACGGAGTCAGCATTCCTTATCCTTCACAGGTTGTCATGGCCAGATGGTCGGTGGCGGATACAGTGGACCGGCATAGCAGGTATGATGCCGCCGTGGTGCTGGGAGGGATTGTTGATTACAACTGGTATGTGCTGCATGCGGCGGAGAATGAAGCAGAGATCTTCAAACATGTTTCCGGCTATCAGCAACTGGGGCAGAGTTCCGCGCGGATACTGATGGGGGCTGCGGCGGTAAAAAGTGGCCTGGCCGACACCTTGCTTCTCAGCGATGTGAGCATCAAGGGGGTGAACGAGACCGCAATCCTCCTCGATCTTCTGGGAAGGCAGGGGATTGAACCCGACAAGATCGCGGTCCACGGCAAGGTCTACAACACCCTGGCCGAGGCAAAAAGCGTCAAGGCGTATTGCGATAGCAAGGGTATCAAGCGGATTCTGCTCATTACCTCGGCGAACCATATGCGGAGGGCGGCGGCGCTTTTTCGCAAGCAGGGCTTGAACCCGGATCTGTTGTCAGTTTCCAGGGACAATACTCCCATTACCCGGGAGAGCTTCGTCCCTTCCGACGATGGCCTGGAGGATACCTACGGGATGCTCTATGAGCTTGTCGGCTACACCGCCTACTTGATTCGGGGCAATCTGTAACCTTCCCTTACTCGTCCTCGCCGATCTTCTTTGTATACCCGCAGTCTTTGTTCGGACAATGCAGTTGCAAGCCGCTTTTTTTCGTCTCCCGCTCAAGAAGATACGCAGACCCGCACTGCGGACACGGTTCATTGACCGGTCTGTCCCAGAGGGCGAAAGAGCACTTGGGATATTGGTTGCAACTGTAAAAGATCTTGCCGCGCTTGGATATCTTCTGGATGAGTTCTCCGGTGCACCCTGGTTCCGGGCAAGGAACCCCGGTGGTGGTGGCGCGGATGTTCTTGCAGGCCGGATAGCCGGAGCAGGCCAGGAACTTGCCGTAGCGCCCATTTTTAAAAACCATGGGCTTGCCGCATTTTTCACAGATCTCGCCTGATTCGGCTGGCTGTTCCCGTTCAACGGGCACGATCTTCCCCTCGTCGTTTCTGGTAAAATCCTGGGTGTGTTTACATTCCGGATACTTCTCGCAGGCAAGAAATTCGCCGTTTTTCCCCCACTTGATCACCATTTTCCCGTCACAGAGCGGACAGGGCAGATCGGTGGGGATGGCTGTTTTCTTGATCGATTTCATCTCCTCCTTGGCTGCCTCCAGGGTTTTGCTGAACGGACCGTAAAAATCCTGCAACACCTTGAGCCACTGAGTGTTTCCGGCCTCCACCTCATCGAGCTTTTCCTCCATGGAGGCGGTGAATTCTATGTCCAGAATATCGGGAAAATGGGCGACCAGCAGTTCGTTGACCAGCTTGCCCAGGTCGGTGGGCATGAATTTGCGCTGGACCAGCAGGGCGTATTCCTTCTCCTGGATGGTGGAAAGAATAGAGGCATAGGTGGAGGGGCGGCCCACGCCGTTTTCCTCCAGGGCCTTTACCAGAGTCGCCTCCGTGTAGCGGGGAGGAGGCTGGGTGAAATGCTGTTTCGGCTCTATGCTCAGAAGAGAAACGGTATCGCCTTTTTTCAGATCCGGCAGGGCGGCACTGTCGCCCTCCGCGCCATCCCCGGGAGAAGCGCTTTCATCCACCGCCTCTTCGTACAGGGCCATGAAGCCCTGAAAACGCATGATGGAGCCCACGGTTTTAAAAACAAAGTCGTTGGCCGCCAGCAGGGTGATGGTGGTTTGGTCATACTCGGCCGGAGCCATCTGGCAGGCGAGAAAGCGTTTCCAGATGAGGGAGTAGAGGGCCAGCATGTCTTTTTCCAGAAAGGGCGCGAGTTTTTCCGGGGTGTTGCGCACGTCGGTGGGCCGGATGGCTTCGTGGGCATCCTGGGCGGATTTGCTGGTCTTGAAGATGTTCGGCTTGGCAGGGAGGAACTGTTCCCCAAAGGCCTCGGTGATATACCCCCGGGCCTCCTCCAAGGCCTCGTTGCTGATCCGGGTGGAGTCGGTCCGCATGTAGGTGATCAGGCCGGTGGGGCCTTCGGCGCCCAACTCAATGCCCTCATAGAGGCGCTGGGCCAGGGTCATGGTTTTTTTCGCGGAAAAGCGGAGCTTGCGGTTGGCGTCCATCTGCATGGTGCTGGTGATGAAGGGCGGGCTCGGGTTGCGTTTCTTCTTTTTCTTTTCCAGGCTCTCCACCAGAAAAGAAGCGTCCCGCACCGCGGCGACTATGGCCTGCGCCTCACCGTCGGTGCCGATCTTGTTTTTCTTGAGGTCGATCTTCTTGCCATACGCCTGGTCGAGCTGGGCGATAAAGGGCGGTGGGGTTTTTCCTTCCAGGGTGGTGTGGATGGACCAGTACTCTTCCGAAACAAAGGCCTCGATGGCCTGCTCACGCTCACAGACCATGCGCACCGCCACGGACTGCACCCTTCCCGCGCTCAAGCCCCGGCGGACTTTGTCCCACAAAAGAGGGGATATCTGATAGCCCACCAACCGGTCCAGGATGCGGCGGGTCTGCTGGGCTTCGAAGCGCTGCTGGTTGACCTCGCTTGCCTGGTCGATGGCGGCGAGGATGGCTTTTTTGGTGAGCTCATGGAAGAGAACCCGGTGGATGGGCTTGTGCGTGGCTTGCAGGATTTCGGCGATATGGTGGGCAATGGCCTCCCCCTCGCGGTCAGGGTCAGGGGCCAGGTAAATCTTGTCCGCTTTTTCCGCCGCGTTTTTCAGGTCGCTGATGATTTTTCCCTTGCCCCGGATGGTTACGTATTGGGGGGCGAAATCATTGGCGATGTCAACGCCCAGGGTTGTAACCGGCAGATCGATGATATGGCCCACCGATGCCTTGACGGTAAAGTTTTTGCCGAGATATTTCTGCAAGGTTCGGGCTTTGGCCGGAGATTCAACAATGATAAGCGATTGTGACATGGTGTCCTGTGCGTTTTTGTTAAGGTGGCGCAGATGCGTCCCTTTCTCTAGGGGCCTTATACACTGGACGAATGTGGTTCCGCAAGCCTTTGGTACTGATTGCCCGGTAAAGATGCCACCAGCCCCTGGAGTTCGAGGTGAAGAAGGATCTCGCTTATCCTGTGCGATGGGAGTTGCGCCGCCAGGATAATCTCTTCGATGTTTCGCGGGTACACCTCAAGCAGGGAGAAGACCTTGCCCTCTTCGGGGGGCAGGGGCGGGGCTTGCATCCTTGCTTCCGGAGGGGAGGCAGGAACGGCCAGGGCCAGCTCCGCAAGGATGTCGGCCGCGCTGTGCACAAGCTTGGCCCCTTCCTGGATCAGGCGGTGGCAGCCTTCGCTTTTCGGGGAATCGATCCTGCCGGGAATGGCAAAAACATCCCTGCCTTGCTCCAGCGCCTGGTGCGCGGTGATCAGGGTGCCGGACCGGTGGGCGGCTTCCACCACCACGACGCCCAGCGACAACCCGCTGATAATCCGATTCCGGGCGGGAAAGCGAAACCCTTCCGGCAGGGTTCCCAGGGGGGTCTCGCTGATGAGCGCGCCGTGGGCGGCGATCTGCGCATGGAGCCTCTGGTTTTGGCTGGGATAGACGATGTCCAGGCCGCAGCCCATGACCGCGATGGTCTTGCCCCCTGCCGCCAGCGCTCCCCGGTGGGCGGCGGTGTCTATCCCCAGGGCAAAACCGCTGGTGATGACCAGATCAAGGCGGGCCAGTTCCGTGGCCAGCCGTTCCGCCACCTGCAATCCGTAGGAGGAGGCGGCTCGCGCTCCGACCATGGCGATGCCCGGGTTGCTGAGGAGTTGCGGATTTCCCAACACATGGAGAATCACCGGCGGGTCGTTTATTTCCTTGAGCAGAGGAGGAAAGAGCGGATTGTCCCAGCAAAGCAGGGTGGTCCCTGCTTTTGCCGCCAGACGAAGCTCTTTGTCCGCTGCGGCCTCGGCAACGCTCCTTTGGTCGCACAGCGCGGCAAGGGAGTCTTTGCGCAAAAAACCGCATTCCGCAAGCGCCTGGCGGCTGGCCGCGAGAATCTGCCGGGCGGAGCCGAATCGTTCGACAAGTTTTTTGAGGGTGGTTGGGCCGAGCCCCGGGGTAAAGGCGAGGGTGAGCCACTGGAGTCTGGTGTCCATGTCAGCAAGATCGCAAGGAAGAGAAGGAGAATGTTTACAGTCCTGGTTGCGTCCGAAAATCCAGGAGAGGGTGATCTCAGGGTAAATTAATTGTCAGGTATTGGCACCAAAAAAACAGGACATCCGGCAGGGGAGGTCCTGTTTTTTTGGCGTATACGCCGGCTAATCGTTATAAAAAGCGAAGAGCAGATTGCGCCGGGTGGGGTGTTTGAGCTTTTTCAGCGCCTTGGCTTCGATCTGGCGGATCCGTTCCCGGGTGACGGCGAAGTTGTCGCCGACCTCCTCCAGGGTCAGGTCAACCGAGGTGTCGATGCCGAAGCGCATGCGCAGGACCAGCTCTTCCCGCGGGGAGAGGGTGCGCAGGACGTTGCGGAGATTCTCCCGCAGGCTTTCCATGGCGGTTGCTTCGTCCGGCGAGAGGGAATCCACATCCTCGATGAAATCGGAAAGATAGCTGTCCTCGCTGCTGCCGATGGGGGTATCGAGCGACAGGGGCTCCTTGGCGATCTTCAGGATGTTCTTGACCTTGCTCAGGTCGATATCGAGCCGTTCGGCCATTTCCTCCGGGGTGGGTTCCCTCCCTGTTTCCCGCAGGAAATCCTTGGCGCCCTTGAGGAGGCGGTTGATGGTGTCGATCATGTGCACCGGGATGCGGATGGTGCGGCCCTGATCGGCAATGGCCCGGGTGATGGCCTGTCTGATCCACCAGGTGGCATAGGTGCTGAATTTGTAGCCCCGACGGTACTCGAATTTTTCCACGGCCTTCATCAGGCCGATGTTGCCTTCCTGAATCAGGTCGAGCAGTTGCAGTCCCCGGTTGGCATATTTTTTCGCCACGCTGACCACGAGGCGCAGATTGGCTTGCACCAGGGCGTTTTTTGACTCGCGGCTGGCTTTTTCGCCGGCGGTGATTTCGGCCAGCAAGGCAACCAACGATTCATGGTCGATGCCATGGGTTTTGATGCAGCCCTGCAGAAAGAGGGGGTACCTGACCGTATCTTCCTTGATTTGGGCTGGCGGAGTAAGTTTGACCCCTTGTTTGCGCAGCCGGGCGATGATGGTGGAGAGATGCTTGGCGCTCAAGCGGTCGTGCTCGAAAAGTTTGGCGATCGCCTTGGTGTTGCGTTTGATGCGGATCCTGATCTTCTGGGCTTCGCTCTTGGTTATAGCGGGGTCAAGCAGGTCGAGGCGGAAGGCCGAAAGCTCTTCGTTGAGCCGGTGCGCCTCGCTGATCTGCCAGAGGAAATGCTCCTTTTTCTCTTCATTGACCTGGTTGTTTGTTTCATCCAGGCCGCGCAGGATATCGGCGATGCTCCGTTTCCCGGCCAGCATCTTGTCCGCCACCTCGCGCAGGTATTCAATGGCCAGCGGCGTGGTCAGGAGGGTATCCTGGATCAGTTTTTCCCCGTCTTCGATCTTCTTGGCGATCTCGGTTTCCGCCTCCGAGGAAAGCAGGCCGACGGACCCCATTTCCTGGAGATATGCCTTGACCGGATCCAACTGGTTGCCGGAAAGATCGCGGACCTTGGTGATCAGCCCTTCGCCGGGGCTGTCATCCTCCTGATCCACCGGATGCAGGCTTTCCTCCAAATCGGCCTCGGTGTCCAGGTCCAGATCAAAAATGGCGGTCAGATTATTCGGGCGTTCAACCGACCAGCCGTTTTCCTCTTCCTCCCCACTTTCAAGTAAAACTTCGTCTGCCAGCAGGACGCTTGCCATTTCCTTGGCCGCGGTTATCCCTGGTTGTTTGGTTGCTTTCTCATGCCTCGCCATAGCTTTTTCACCCTCCTAAGTTAATTCGCCCCACCTCTTTAACTTATACAAAAGCTGTCCAAAAGCTGTCGAAAACGGGTACGAGCCCTATGAATGCAGGGCCTCGTCCATCTGAATTTTTTTGCTCATCAGCTCCATCAGGAGCTGTTCATTCTGGGTGTGCTGAGCCTCTTTGATTTGCCGCATGAGCCGTTCCTTTTTTGCCTTCAGGCTGGTAGATGAAAGCCAGTTCAGCATTTCCCGGGCCATCTGCTCACGCATCTCTTCGGCATGCGAGGGCGTGGAGATGAGCAGGCGGGAAATAAAAGCCCGTTCCGGGCCGGTGGCAAGTTCAAGGAGCTGTTCCGGCCCGCCGGCGAGATCCGGCTGCCTCTTGAGCAGATGGAGAATGGCCAGGCCGAACTGGTTCATGATGATCTCCTCGAGGCCGGCCTCCAGAAAGGCGGGCAGATACTCGGGGTAGGCCACCAGGAATTCAAGGAGCTGGCGCTGTTTCATGGGGAGCTGGGCTTCGCCCTTGCCCTGGGCAAGGGGTTTAGCTGCCTGGGTGCCGGTTGACTGGGGGAGAATGACCCCGGCAAGGAGCTGCTGCGGGGTGAGGTCCAGTTTTTTGGCGAAATGCGAGACAAAAAGGGTGCGCTGGAGATGTTGATCGCCGATGGCCTTGATCAACTCCTGCAGTTCCGCCACGATCTTGGCCTTGCCCGCCACGCTCGAGCCGTATTGGGCGACGAGCTTGTCAAAAACAAATTCCGGCAGGGGCATGGCGCTTTTCAGGTGTTTGTGCAACCCCTCCCGGCCAAATTCCCGGACAAAGGTGTCCGGATCATGGGCCTCGGGCAGCACGGCGATTCTGGCCGTGACCTGTTCGCTCAAAAAAAGCGGGACCGAGCGCATGGCGGCTTTGAGTCCGGCCTGGTCTCCGTCAAAAAGCAGGATCACTTCGTCGGTGTAGCCTTTAAGCGAGCGGACATGGGCTTGGGTCAGGGCGGTGCCCAGGGGGGCGACCACATTGCGCACCCCATGCACGGCCAAGGAGAGTAGATCGAAGTTGCCTTCAACCACCAGGCAGTTTTTCGCCTGGCGGATGTATTCGCGATTCTGATAGAGGCCGAAGAGGGTCCGGCTTTTGTCAAAAACCGGGGATTCCGGCGAGTTCATGTACTTGGGCTGGCCATCGTCCAGGATGCGGCCGCCAAAGGCGACGACCCTGCCGGTCAGGCCGACGATGGGAAACATGACCCGGTTGCGGAAGCGGTCATAAAAGCCGGACTTCTCCCGGGGCACGATCAGACCGGCCTCCTTGGCCGCTTCGATGGTGATATTCTGCTTGGGCAGGGTGTTGACGAGAAAATTCCAACTGTCCGGGGCAAAGCCCAGGCGGAATTCCGTGGTGATTTCCTCGGGGATGCCCCGTTTGCCAAGATATTCGCGGGCCTTTTGCGCGGTCGGGTCGGAAAGCAGGAGCTGATGAAAGAGCTCGGCGGCCTTTTCATTGGCGCTCTGCAACGCCTCGCGCTTTTGGGCTTTTTCCAGCTCCTGCGGATTCAGCGGTTTTTCCGGCAGGGGGATCTGGTATTTGCGGGCCAGCTCCTTCAGCGCCTCGACAAAGCTCAGACGGTGAAAGTTCATCATGAAGCTGAAGACGTCGCCCCCCTCGCCGCAACCAAAGCAGTGGTAGGTTTTGCGCTCCGGGTTGACGGTGAAGGATGGTGTTTTTTCGGAATGAAAGGGGCAAAGCCCCTTGAGGTTGGTGCCTGCGCGCTTGAGGGAGACATGCTCGCCGATGATCTCGGCGATGTCCACGGCGTCCTTGATGAGCTGGACGGTATCTTCTCCCTGATTCACAGCCATACCGTCAAAAAGACTCCTCACAGCAAAAGGAAAGGTACACGATCGAAAATAACTGGGGTATGATACAGCCCATCTTTCTGTGTAATCCATCTGAGGGGGGTGTCAAGCAAAAAACGTAGAAAAGTCAACTTTTTAGGTTGTTTTTGGCGTAAAGATTTTATTAAATAATTAAACCGTTGAGAACTTTTCCCGGCGCATGGGCCGGTGTTTTTCAGGAGAATCGTGCTGCATGAAGAACCGTTATGATGAAAAAGAGGCTCAGGCCTTTGTGGGAGCCTATTCCAACTGCCCACGGGAGCTCGCTCTTCGGGTCTATACCTCGCGGCTGCTCGGTGCGGAAGAAGATCTTGTGCTGCATGGCGGGGGGAACACCTCGGTGAAATGCACCATCACCAATCTGGTGGGGGAAGCGCAGGAGATCCTCTATATCAAGGGGAGCGGCTGGGATCTTGGAGTCATCGCGCCCCAGGGTTTTCCCGGCCTTGATCTCGCCTATCTGCGCAAACTGCGGCAGGTCGGGGAGCTCAGCGATGCCGAGATGGTCAACCAGTTCCGCACCCATCTCCTGGATGCCGGTTCGCCCAATCCCTCCATCGAAACCCTGGTGCATGCCTTTCTGCCGCAGCGGTTCATTGATCATACCCATGCCGACGCCATTGTCACCCTGACCAACCGGGAAGAGGCGGAAAAACATCTGCACGCGGCTCTGGGGGACAATATCGGCATTCTGCCCTTCATCATGCCGGGTCTGCCCCTGGCCTTGGCCATGGCCGAACTCCATGAGCGCAACCCCGGAATCGACTGCATCATTCTCAAAAACCATGGCATCTTCACTTTTGGCGAGGATGCGAAAACCGCCTACGACCGCATGATAGAATGTGTGAGCCGGGCCGAGGCGTATCTTGCCAAGCGTGCCGCCGGGGCAACCGCAAGCCCTGTTGTCGATCCGGGGGTGGTGCAACCTTCGGTGGTGCTGCCCATTCTGCGGGGAGGCTTGAGCTTTATCGAGGAGTCGGGCCGTCGTCGCACCATGCAACTGGCGGTCCGGCGGAATCAGGAGATCATCGCCGCCCTGGCCCGGCCGGACGCCAAGGAACTTTTCGTGGGCGGGGTGCTTACCCCGGACCATGTGATCCGCACCAAGAATTACCCCCTCTGGCTTGAGGCGGCTGGTCTGGATGAGGAGGAAACCAAGGCTGCGGTGCAAAGCGGACTTGCTCGATATCAGGAGGAGTATGACCAGTATTTCGCAGCCCAGACGGAAGCGAAACGGGTTGCCCGCACCAAGCTGGATTCCCTGCCGCGGATAGTGCTGGTGCCAGGGTTGGGGGTGGTCGCCGCCGGGTTCACCGGGAAGGATGCCGGGATCGCGGCGGATATCGCCGAGCACACCATCGCGGCCAAGCTGCTGGGCGCACCCCTTGGCCCGTATCGCGAACTCGGGCAGGATGCAATCTTCGACATGGAATACTGGGCCCTGGAGCAGGCCAAGCTGGGCAAGGCAAAGCCAAAGCTCCTTGAAGGCAGAACCGCGCTGGTCACCGGCGGGGGCGGGGCCATAGCCATGGGCATCGGCCGCAAGCTTCTGGAGGCCGGGGCAAGGGTCTTCATGACCGATATCAACCAGGAACGGCTGGAAACCGTCTGTCATAACCTGGCCGACACCTTCGGCAGCCGCATGGTTTCCCCCTTGCTCATGGACGTGACCAGCGAAGAAGCGGTGCAGCTCGGCCTGGAGCAGTTGGTCATGCAATGCGGCGGCTTGGATATTTTGGTACCCAACGCGGGCATCGCCCATGTGGCAAAGCTTGCCGACCTCAGCGAGGCCGCCTTCAGGCAGGTGATGGATGTCAATTGCATGGGGGTGTTTCAGGTGATCAAGGGGGCGATCCCAATTTTTAAGCGCCAGGGGACCGGCGGCAGTATCGTCATCAACAGCTCGAAAAACGTCTTTGCCCCGGGCGCCTCCTTTGGCGCCTACAGCGCTTCCAAGGCCGGGGCGCACCAGTTGGGCAAGATTGCCGCCCTGGAGCTGGCCGAGTTCGGGGTGCGGGTGAATATGATCAATGCCGATGCGATTTTCGATGACGGAGGCGTTTCCTCCGGGCTCTGGGATGTGGTGGGGCCCGAGCGGATGCGCTCCCGCAACCTCGACCCGGAAGGACTCAAGGACTATTATCGCCAGCGCAATCTGTTGAAAACCACGGTGCATGCCGACCATGTCGGCAACGCGGTGGTTTTTTTCGCCAGCGAACAGACCCCCACCACCGGCGCCACCCTGCCGGTGGATGGCGGGATCATGGCCGCCTTCCCGCGCTAAGGTAAAGACAGGGCTGGAAATGGCGTCATCCTTGGTGTATGGTTGCCCAAGGCACACGGAAAAAAATGAAAAATCAAGGAGGCTGTTTTCCATGGCGGAAATAAAGAGCACCATGGATATGGTGATGGAACGGGCGGCGCGGATGAGTGCCGGAGCAGGGGACAGCGATTATCTCGGCGAGGAACGGCTCAAGGAGGGCATGCGTCTCGGCGCCGCCTACATGCGCGGGGAACCGGGGCTGGCAGAAAGGCTTGCCGCTGTGTCGCCGGAGGAATCGGGGGTGGTGCGGAAAGGGGCGGTGCAATCCCTGCTGCGCAATATCTTCCTGGCCCGCGAGCTGGAGAAGCAGACCTTGGCGGACAAAGCCATGCAGGGCCTGATTGAGGTCGGGCAGGGGGATGGCGAGCTGCTCAAAATCCTGGCCGAGATGAAAAAGATTCTTGATGGCTACCGGCAGCATGGCGAGCAGCTCAAGGAACAGCTTGAAGCGCAGTTCACCCAGCAGATGGCCATGATGGAGCAGAATCTGGCCAAGCAGACCGGCATGGCCATGAAGCTGCAACCCTCCCAGCACCCCAAGTTTCAGGAGGAGTGGGCCAGGATTCAAGGCCAGCTCAACGAACAGTACGGCAAGGCCCTGCAGCAACTGAAGGATTTGGTGGAGCGCCATCTGGTTATGGAGGTTGCCCCGTAGCCTGGGGCGACAGTTTCAGGCAAGGAGGGAATATGGAAGCAGAAATCTGGCTCGACGTGGCGGAGGCCGATCCCAAGGATCTGCCCGAGGTTGAAAAAAGGTTCAAGGATTGGTACGCCGCCGGGGCGGAGGCGCGCTACAATAAGCCGTGTTTTGGTTTCCTCACTGTGCTCGATAAGCCGTACCGCTACCAGGTGGATTTCGGGCAGGCCGATCTCACCCAATCCATTCAAGGGTTGCACGGCAAGCTCTATCGGTTCGGGGTCAAGGTTTTTGTCCACTTCATGCATTGAGCCCATGCCGAGGCAGGGAATTCTTGAGCGGATCAGGCGCAGCCTCAAGCGGCGCCAGCTCGACGGTATCCTGGTGACCCAGCCGGAAAACCGCAGGTATCTGAGCGGCTATACGGCCAGGGACCACGCAATCAACGAGAGCGCGGGCGTCCTGCTCATCCCCTGCGAGGGCGAGCCCTATCTGCTCACCGACTCCCGGTTTTACTTGCAGGCGGAGCAGGAGGCGGCGGGTTTCCGGGTCAAGCTCTATCCCCGTGGCTTATTCCCCCTGCTGCACTTGCTGCTCAAGCGGCTGCGCATCAAACGGCTGGCCTTTGAGAGCCATTATTTCCTGCATTCCACCTCCCTGACCCTGGCCAAGCTGGCGGACAGTCTCACGGTGGAGCTGGCGCCGCTCACCGGGTTTGTCGAGGAGTTGCGGCTGGCAAAGGATGCAACGGAGCTGGCCAGGATCGAACGGGCGGTGCTGCTCAACGAAGCGGTGTTTCAGGAGATCTATCCCACCCTGCGGCCGGGCCAGACCGAGAAAGAGGTGGTCCTGGCCATTGAAAATGGGATGCGGCTCAAGGGTGCTGAGCGGCCAAGCTTCGAAACCATCGTCGCTTCCGGCCCCAACGCGGCCCTGCCCCACGCGGTTCCCTCCGACCGGCCTTTGGCAGCGGGAGAAACCATTGTCATCGACATGGGCCTTGTTCTGGACGGCTACTGTTCGGACATGACCCGCACCGTGGTGCTGGGCACCCCGGATGACAAAACAGTGGCGCTTTTTCGCCTGGTGCGCAAGGCGCAACTGGCAGGGCTTAATAGCCTGCGCGCCGGGATCAGCGGCATGGCGGTGGACAAGATCGCCCGCGGGGTGATCGAGCGGGCGGGTTTGGGCGAGCGGTTCGGCCACGGCCTGGGCCACGGGGTGGGCCTCAATGTCCACGAAGGCCCTTCGCTTAACTACCGGAACCGCAAGCCCCTTGGGGCCGGCATGGTGGTCACGGTGGAGCCGGGGGTGTATATTCCGGATTGGGGCGGGATTCGCCTTGAGAACATGGCGGTGATTGAAGAAGAGGGATGTAGGGTGTTGAATCGGGACACCACCTTTCTTGATCTCTAAACAATTCGTAATCTGCTTCAAATCGGTGCTTCGACGGGCTCAGCACGAGCGGAATATCAATCTATTAAGACCCCATCCGTTCGGCCTGAGCCTGTCGAAGGGCTGTTTTTTCGAGACTGTCTAAACAAGCACCTCTTTCATTACTTTTCAGGAAATTCATTATGCGAAACGATCAACGGGCCGCGGATGCGCTGCGGCCGGTCACTATTGAAAAGGGCTTCCAGCCCCAAGCCTATGCCTCGCTGCTCATCACCATGGGCGGCACCCAGGTGTGCTGCGCCATCACCATGGAACCCAGCGTCCCCCCCTTTTTACGGGGCACCGGCCAGGGGTGGATCACGGCGGAGTACGGCATGCTGCCCTGCTCGACCAACAGCCGGATGCAACGGGAGGCGGCCAAGGGCAGATCCGGCCGTACCTATGAGATTCAGCGGCTTCTGGGCCGCTCGCTTCGGACCATGGTTGATCTTGCCTCTCTGGGCGAGGTGACCCTCCGGGTGGACTGTGACGTGCTCAAGGCCGACGGCGGCACCCGCACCGCCTCGATCACCGGCGCGGCCATTGCCCTGCGGGATGCCCTTGACCGCATGTTGCGCGAGGGGGTTCTTGCCGCCCCGGTGGAGATTCTGCCGGTGGCCGCCATCAGCGTGGGCATGGTGGACGGCCAAGCGTTGCTTGATCTCAATTATCTGGAGGATTCCAATGCCGAGGTGGATGCCAACTTTGTCATGACCGGGGATGGCCGTTGGGTGGAGGCCCAAAGTACCGCCGAGGGCAAGCCCTTCAGCCCCGAGGATTTCATCCGCATGGCAGCCCTGGCCCGCAAGGGCATCGATGAGTTGTTCACCCTGTGGGCTCTGTGATGGCTTCCCCTTTTATCCTGCACAGTAAAGCCAGCGATTGCGCGGCCCGGCGCGGCGAGGTGCGCACCCTGCACGGCACGGTGCAGACCCCGGTCTTCATGCCGGTGGGCACCCAGGCCACGGTCAAGGGCGTGACCCCGGAAAACCTCAAAGAGTTGGGCGCCCAGATCATCCTCGGCAACACCTACCATCTCTACATCCGGCCCGGCCACGAGCTGGTTCGCAGCTTCGGCGGCCTGCACACATTCATGCACTGGGACCGGCCGATCCTTACCGACAGCGGCGGCTTCCAGATCTTCAGCCTCAAGGATCTCACCAAGATCACCGAGGAGGGCGCCCGGTTCAAGTCGCATCTCGACGGCAGCAATCTCTTCTTGAGCCCCGAGGATGCCGTGGCTGTGCAGGAGGCGCTGGGCAGCGACATCATGATGTGCCTGGACACCTGCATCCCCTACCCGGCCACCCGCGAAGAGGCCATTGCTTCCACCGACCTCACCTCCCGCTGGGCCAAACGTTCCCGCGCCGCCCATAAAGAGCGGGGGCAGCTCCTGTTCGGCATCATCCAGGGCGGCATGTATCCCGATTTGAGAGCCAAGGCGGTGGAGGAGCTGGTCGAAATCGGCTTTGACGGCTATGCCCTGGGGGGGTTGAGCGTGGGCGAACCCGCCGAACTGATGATGGAGATCACCGAACAGATCGCCGCCCTGATGCCTGCCGATTATCCCCGCTACCTCATGGGCGTTGGTACCCCGGAAAATCTGGTGGAGGCGGTGTATCGCGGCATCGACATGTTCGACTGCGTCATGCCCACGCGAAACGCCAGAAACGGAATGCTCTTTACTTCAAGCGGCAGGCTTGTTATAAAAAACGCTCGCCATCAGGATGACCATCGGCCCGTGGATGAGGAGTGCGACTGTTACACCTGCCGCAATTATTCCCGCGCCTATCTGCGGCATCTGTTCATGGCCAGGGAGATTCTTTCCTCGCAGTTGAACACCATCCACAACCTGCATTACTATGTGGGGCTCATGGCCCGGATTCGCAAGGCCATTGAAGAAGATCGTTTCAGCCAGTTCCGCCGGGATTTTTATGCCAAGCGGATGGCAGAGTAATAAGGGCGCAGGCGGATTAGGGCCTGTCGGGAAAATTTAAACTGAATCGGAGGGGTTTATGGTTGATGTAGCGTATGCCGCGGATGCCGCGGCTGGTGCAGGTGGACCGGGAGGCTTGATGAGTTTTCTGCCGCTGGTGTTGATCTTTGTAGTGTTCTATTTTCTCCTGATTCGGCCGCAGCAGAAAAAGGCCAAGGAGCACCAGGAATTCATCGCCAACCTGAAGAAGGGCGACGAGGTTCTCACCAGCGGCGGCCTTCAGGGCAAGATCACCGGGTTGACCGACCGGGTGGCGACCCTTGAGATTGCCGAGAATGTGCGGGTGAAGATCGCCCGCCCCTATATCCTGGGCTCGGTTGCGGGCGCGGAAGGCGGGGATGGAAAAGAGGGTGCGGCCTGCGCCATCGGCGGTGGCGGCAAAGGGTGTTGAGGCTGAGTGAGCCCTTCACCGGGAGTGAAGCGAAATGACGATGTTGGCCTGCCTGGGTTTTCCAGGCAGGCCTTTTTTTGTGCGGGCTGGCAAAGGAATGCCCTTTAGGCGACCCCGAGTTGAAAAAGCGCCGCGAGATAGGCCACATAGAGCGCCAGAAGCAAGATACCCCTTCTTCGTTCAATGAAGCCTGAGCGCGGAGGATACGTACACGCCAAGGCCACGAGACCAAACACCAACGCAATGGCGATCTCGCGCCAGGCAACGGTTATGGGATGGATAATGGCCGCGACGGCGATGATGAAAATGCCGTTGAAGATATTGCTGCCAAGAATTGTTCCCAGGCCGACTTCGTCGTGTCCGCGCAGCTTGGCGATTATTGTTGTCGCGAGCTCGGGCACGGAGGTGCCAATCGCCACAATGGTTGCCCCGATAATGAATTCACCGACGCCAAAGGCAAGGGCGAGGCCCCTTGCTCCCTTCACAATGAAATTTCCGGCTGCGACAAGAAGGGCAAGGCCGGCGACGCACGAAAGAACAACCAGCCATACTCGATGTTCGCCAAGAATTTTATCCGCAGCGCTTCGTTGCTTTCGTGCTTCGATGATCGTCGCCACAAGCCAGGCGCAAAACATGCCCAACATCAGCAAGCCGTCGATCCGGGACAGCTCGCCATCCAGAAACAGAACCCCTGTGATTATGGGAATCAGCACCCCCACGGGAAAATCCCGTTTTACGCTGTCGCGAGGACTTTGGATTCCGGAAATCAGCAAGGCAAGACCGAGAATCAGGGCAACATTGACAACATTACTGCCAAGGGCGTCGCCGAGAGAGATTTTGGGATTTCCCGCCAGAGCCGAATTTATGGCGACTGACAATTCCGGGCTGGAGGTGGCGAAAGCGGCAACGGTTGCGCCGATAATGCCCGGCCTAACCCTGGCCCAGTGAGCCAGGCCCACCGCGCCGCGAACAAAAAGCTCGCCGCCGAGGCCGGCGCAGACAACACCCAAAAGCAAAAGAGTATAATCGTTCATTGCAACCCCAGTTGATTCAGCAATCCGACAATGAAAAAATGAGGGGCAGCCTCATCCCCGCTCATGGCCAAGGCCATGATGCACCGTCTTGAGGCAGCGGTCCATTACCACCAACACCCCTGCCGCCCGCGCGGTCCTGGCCGCCTCGGCGTGGATTACCCCTTCCTGCATCCAGATTGCCTTGGCGCCGATGGCAATGGACTCGGCCACGATGGGGGGCACATCCTCGGAGCGGCGGAAGATATCGACAATATCCACCGGAACGGGAATTGAGCCAAGATCGGGGTAGCAGTCCAGGCCGAGGATTTCTTCCTGGCCAGGATTGACCGGAATCACGGTGTAGCCCGCCTCGATCAGGTAGCGGGCCACCATGTTGCTGGGGCGTGTTTCCTTGGGAGAGAGGCCGACCACCGCGATGGTTCTGGCTGTGGCCAGCAGTTTTTTTATGGCCGGGAGATCGTCAAGGAGCATGCGGGTATCTCGTGCTAAGGTTGTAGGTCCTGCAAATCTGCATGATAAAGCCGGGAAAAGGTATTATATTGTTTTTTTGCAGGCGTCACAGTTAAAAAAAATAAAAGAAAGAGGCAGGGTATGTGTCAGATGCGCGTTGTTCTTGTGCAGGATGGCAATGAGGCGGTGGTGGCGGAAAGCGCTTCGCAGCTTGAGGTTGGTGAGGACGGCATCCGGATCAGCACCCTGTTTGAGGAGCCGCAATTCATCCCTGGCGCCGTAGTCCGGGCCATTGATTTTTTAAACGGTCGGGTAACCGTGATGCAAAAAGGAGAAAAGGCCTAGATGGACCAGAAAACCACGATGGAAAAGCTGCAGATTCTTCTGCCCCACTGGATTGAGCATAACCACAACCATGAGGCCGAGTTCAAGAAATGGGTGGAGTTGGTGCGCAGCGAGGGGCATGCGGGGCTGGCGGATCTTCTGGCTAAGGCCGTGGCCAGCATGGCTGAGACCGATACCATTTTGAAAAAGGTGCTGGCGGAGATCGGCGGCCCAGGAGAAGGCCATCACCACGGGCATCATCACCATCAGCATTACGATTGATTTTTCCCCCTCCCTCGACGGGAGGGGGCAGGGGGAGGGTGAAGTTGCAGCCTGCCGCGCTCGCTATTCCCCCTCTCCCTAACCCTCCCCCGCCAGGGGGGAGGGGACTTTGCAGCGCTTCGTAAGACTTGATTGAGCGTCATTTCTCAAAGGAGCGTAATCCCGCAATGGTGTGGTGCGTTGGCGACTCCAATGTGGCCACCACCGTGACCAGCCAGAACTCTTCCGGGCTTGCCTCGATCTGCTTGCGCAGGCTTTCCCCCAGCCAGTGGGAATCTTCGGGCAAACTGTAGAACTGGCTGTCGATGCCGAAAAAGCCGTCGAGCAGATGGGCCATGGTGTGGAAGATCTTGCTTTGAAACCCCTGCGGCATGGCCAGCAGGTCGCTGAACTCCTTGGTGCCTGCGGCCCGTAATTCCCTAAGCAATTGTGTCAGCACCCGGTGGTTGTCGGCCAGGCCCTGTTCAAGCCAGGGCCAGAAGCGCGGGTCCGTTGCTGAGCAGGACTGGTCCGCCACAACCCGCACCGCATCGTAGTGCACCAGGGTGGTGCGGTCGAGGAAGCGCAGGACATGGCCGGAGCTTTTTTCAAGGTCCGGCTCCATGGCCAGGATTGTGTGGGTCACTTCAAGTTTCATTTCCCCCCTTTTCCAACTTCGGCCAGGATCGGCAGCCGGGTGATTTCCATGAAGCTGCTCACATGGTATTCCGCGGGCAGGGCCGGGTTTTTGAAGGCGATGAGCCGCATGCCCAGGGCGGCGGTGTGCTCCCGATCCACTTGGGAGTCGCCGATGTACACCGCCTCGTCCACCTGATAGCCGAAATGGGTAAGGATCTGGTGCAGCGCTTCCGGATGCGGCTTAGGGTGGGCCACGTCAAAGGCGGTGACCACCTTGTCGAAGAGGTCGTCCAGGCGAAACATCTCGAGCACCGAGCGCATGGTGGAGGTGCGGTTGGTGCTGATCGCGGTTTTGTACCCGGGCCGGAGGAAATCGAGAAACTCCGGAAGATCCGGCTCCATGATCATGTGCTGCAGAAAGGGAGTGTAGTCAAGCCCCTTGCGAAAGGTTTCCGCCGCGTCCAAGTCATTGGGATATTTGCGAAAGATGTGGCGAACCGAATCCATGACATGGTGCATGTGCACATACTCGAGCTCTTCCGCATCCATGGACGGGTGGCCGAATTTTTCCAGCATATGATTATAGTACACCCTGTTGGCGTTTTTGGAGTCGAACATCACGCCGTCACAGTCAAAGATCACCAGTTTCAAAGCAGCCATTGCGAAGAATCCTTGTCATCTTGCCGGCTCCGCGCTATGTAAATCCTTTACCGAAAAAGGCAGCGTTCGAACGAAGCAAGGGGTATGGAAAGCAATTGATGGAGATGGTTGCGGCTGCCTCCTCTTTACTGAACATTGCCTGGTGCTGTCAAGCTGTTAACCTGGAATCGCCACTGCCCAACGTCCTTGATTCCATATGATCGCAAGGGGATTGCCATGAAATACAGTACCGATTTTCTCGTGATTGGCAGCGGCATCTCCGGGCTTTCCTTTGCCATCAAGGCGGCGCGCTTAGGATCGGTGACCATTATCACCAAGAAGGCCAAGGTGGATACCGCCACCAATCTGGCCCAGGGCGGGATCGCCGCGGTGCTCTCGCCGGAGGACTCTTTTGCCCTGCACATTGAGGACACCCTCCGTTCCGGAGCCGGGCTGTGCCACGAGGATATCGTCAGGCTGGTGGTGGAGACCGGCCCGGCCCGGATTGAGGAGCTTATCCGCCTCGGGGTCCAGTTTCAGAGCGAGGCTGGCGATCCCAGCCATCTCGACCTGGGCAAGGAGGGCGGCCATTCGGCCCGTCGCATCGCCCATGCCATGGATCTCACCGGCCGCAAGATCGAAGAGGGGCTTTTGGCCCAGGTGGCGGCCAACCCCAGGATCACGGTGCTGGAAAACCATCTGGCTGTGGATCTCTTGGTCAGCTCCAAGACCGGCACCCCGTACCAACCCCACGACAGCTTCAGCGACCAGTGCCTTGGGGCTTACGTTTTTGACCGGGAGACCGGCCGGATCGATACCTACCAGGCCAAGGTGACGGTGCTCTGCACCGGCGGCACCGGCAAGGTCTACCTCTACACCACCAACCCGGATATCGCCACCGGGGACGGCATTGCCATGGCCTACCGGGCCGGGGGCAGGGTCGGGAACCTGGAGTTTGTCCAGTTCCACCCCACCTGCCTCTATCACCCCCAGGTGAAGAACTTCCTGATCTCCGAGGCGGTGCGCGGCGAGGGCGGTCGGCTCATCGACCAGCGCGGCCACGCTTTCATGCACAAGTATGATGCCCGGGGGGATTTGGCCACCCGCGACACCGTGGCCAGGGCCATTGACAGCGAGATGAAGGCGAGCGGCGATGATTGCGTCTATCTGGACATCACCCACCAGCCCGCGGAGTTTCTCAAAAACAGGTTTCCGACCATTTACCAGAAATGCCTTTCCCTGGGGATCGACATGACTAAGGTGCCCATTCCGGTGGTGCCCGCGGCCCACTACATGTGCGGCGGGGTGGTCACGGACCAGTGGGGCAGGACCAACATCGAGGGGCTGTTTGCCTTTGGGGAAACCGCCTGCACCGGGTTGCACGGCGGCAACCGGCTGGCCAGTAATTCGTTGCTTGAGGCGGTGGTTTTTGCCCATCAGGCCTATTTGGAGTGCGAACGGGAATGGCCCGGGCTGCGCGAGGCTGCGCTGCCCGAGGTGGCGGAGTGGTCCGCCGGTACGGCCCAGCGCATCGAGGAGAATGTTTTGGTCAGCCATAACTGGGACCAGATTCGCCGGCTGATGTGGAACTATGTCGGCATTGTCCGCACCGAGAAGCGGCTTGCCTTGGTGCAGGAACGGCTTCGGGTTATCGTGGGCGAGGTGAACCAGCATTACCATGATTATATCCTGACCCCGGACCTCATTGAACTGCGCAACATCGCCCAGGTTGCCGAACTTATCGTGCGTTGCGCCTGCATCCGCAAGGAGTCCCGCGGCCTTCACTATCTGGTGGATTTCCCCCAGCCCGACGATGCGCACTGGAAAAAGGACACCATCATCCAGAGGCAGGAGGGGGAGCCTGGCCTGTCTGCCTGTTCCAAGTAGCCGGATAGGCGTCGTAACTCATCCATCCGCAGCATAAAATCCTTTAAAACGTAAGTTTTTCGTTAAGCGCTTTCCCTTCGCATTCCCTTGATTTTTCGCGCAAAAAGCCCCATCAGTTTTTCTTCTTTTTCGGTTCATTTTTACTTGCATATATACTACCTGTAGTGCGATAATGTTTTTCGAAACACTACCTGTCGTGTTTTAAAGGAAGACAGGGGGGGAAGATTTTAACTAATTTCTTAATCACCAAGAGGAGCAAGGGTATGGGAGTTGTGATGCCACTCAATGCCGAGACCGCCCAGGCCAAAATACAACGGGTAGTGAACGAGGACAGCACCGATATTGCCCTCTTTGTCCGTTCCTCCCAGGATGACATGCTCGGCTGGAACCGGCAGCGCATCGTCGATGCCCTGTTGCGCGAAACATTCATTGACCGTGACACCGCCGAGAAGATCAGTAAGGATATCGAGCTGACCATCCAGGCCGGCAAGGTGAAAACCATCACCGGTCCGCTGATCCGTGAAATGGTCAACGCCAAGCTCCTGGAGATGGGGCTGGAGGAGGCGCGGCGCATGCATACCCGCCTCGGGGTGCCGCTTTATGACGTGGACCAACTGCTGGTCCAGCACAACAAGGAAAACGCCAATGTGCCCCACGGCCCGGAGGCCACCAACCTCACCCTGGCCGAGGGGATCAAGAAGGAGTACGCCCTGCTCCATGTTTTTACCCCGGATGTGGCGGACGCCCACTTGAGCGGCGACCTGCATCTGCACGACCTGGGCTTTATCGACCGGCCGTATTGTTCCGGCCAGTCGCTGGAATACATTAAGAAATTCGGCCTCAATCTGCCCCACGCCCTGTCCATGGCCAAGCCGGCCAAGCATGCCGAGGTGCTCCTCGCCCACATGGTCAAGTTTGCCGCCTCCCTGCAGAGTCATTTTGCCGGGGCCATCGGCTGGGACGCGATCAATCTCTTCTACGCCCCCTATCTGGAAGAGCTGGATGACAACGGGGTCAAGCAACTGGCCCAGATGATGATCTACGAATTTTCCCAGCAGGCCGTGGCCCGAGGCGGGCAGGCGATCTTTTCCGACGTCAACATCTACTGGGAGGTGCCCAAGCATTTCGAGGACGTGCCTGCCATCGGACCGGGCGGCGAGTACACCGGCAAGACCTACCGCGAGTACGAAAAGCAGGCGCAGCGTTTTGCCTGGGCGCTGTTCGAGGTCTATAAAGAGGGCGATGCCGCGGGCCGGCCCTTTTTCTTCCCCAAGCCGCTGGTGCACATCACCGAGAAGTTCTTCAAAACCGACGGCCACATGGACTTTTTGCACCATATCTGCGAGGTGGCCTCGGTCAAGGGCAACACCTACTTCGTCTTCGACCGCGGCGACACGGCAAAAATCTCAGAATGCTGCCGTTTGAGCTTCAAGCTGGAGGCCTCGGATATCGAAGACGCCAAAAAGCCCTGGAAGATGCGCTATTCGGCCCTGCAGAACATCACCATCAACCTGCCGCGCCTCGCCTTCAAGGCCCAGGGCGATGATACCAAGCTTTTTCAGTTGCTCACCGAAAAACTCCAGCTTGCGGCCAAGGCCCACAGCCAGAAGAAGAAGTTCATCGAACGCTTGATGAGCCTGGGCAAGGGCGGGCCGCTCTCCCTGCTGGCCATGGACCTTGACGGCGAGCCGTACCTCAAGCTGCACAAGTGCTCCTTTTTGATCGGCATGGTGGGGCTCAACGAGCTGATCCGGGTGCATCTTGGCCAGGAACTGCACGACTCCGACGCCTCCATCAAGTTCGGCCTCAAGGTTATTGCCCATATGAACATCGTCTGCAACAAGCTGGCCGAGTCCATGGGCATGAAGTTCGTCCTGGAGCAGACCCCGGCCGAGAGTACCGCCTTCCGCTTTGCCAAGCTGGACCTTGCCCATTTCAACGAAGCCGCGGAAAAGGTTGTCCAGGGCAATAGGGAAAAGGGAGAGGTCTACTACAGCAACTCCACCCTGTTCAACGTGGGCGCCACCATGAGCCCCATCGCCCGGGTGGAGAAGGAAGGGCTGTTCCATCCGCTCATCGAGGCGGGCTCCATCACCCATATCTGGTTGGGCGAGGCCCAGCCGGACAAGGAGGCCCTGGCCAGCTTCGTGATCAATGTCTTCAAGTACACCCAGAACGACCAGATCGCCTTTTCTCCGGAGTTCACCGCCTGCCTTGCCTGCGGCAAGACGAGCAGGGGGTTGAGCGAGACCTGCCCTTACTGCGAGTCGAAAGAGGTGGACGGGATCACCCGGATCACCGGGTATTTCACCAAGATTTCGAGCTGGAACAAGGGCAAGCTCGGCGAACTGCACGACCGCTACCGGAACATTGACCGTTTTAATAATTAAATGGGGGGAGAACCTTATGACACTGTTTACCAAGGATGATTGCGTGCTCTGCGAGCAGTTGAAAAAGCAATTTGATCTCTCCGCCATGGAAGTGCAGGTGGAGGTGCTGGGCAACAACGACGCCGGCGCTCTGGCCCACCTTGCCTGGCACGGGCTGGTGGAACGGGCGCGGAAGGCGCTGCCCATTCTGGTGCTGGACGATTCTTCCGCCCTGCATGAGTTTGGCCATATCGAAAGCCACCTGCTGGACCGCGCCGCCCGCTATGGCTGCGGCGTTGCGGTTCGGCATGCTGGTAAACAGGCAGGCTGCGAATCCGGCAGTTGCGCCTTGCAGTAGCAGGACCGTTGTGAGTGCTGGTATACCGCCGATAAAGGGATTCCTCGAAACCTCATTTATCGATTGGCCGGGCAAACTGTGCGCCATCCTCTTTGTGGGCGGCTGCAACTTCCGCTGCCCATTCTGCCACAATCACCCGCTGGTCCTCGCCCCGGAAGGTATGGAAACCATCCCTTTCGCGGAGATCATGAGCCGCCTTGCCGCCCGAAAGAATTGGCTGGCGGGGATCTGCATCTCCGGGGGCGAGCCGACCCTGTCCCCAGGTCTTCCTCAAATGATCGCCCGGTTCAAGGCAGAGGGCTGGGCGATCAAGCTCGACACCAACGGCACCAGGCCGGAGGTGCTGGCCCAGCTCCTTGGCGATAATCTTCTCGACATGGTGGCCATGGATGTCAAGACGGTGCTGGAGCAGGAGAAGTATGCGCGCTGTGCCGGCGGCGCGGTGGACCTGGGCGCGATCCGGGAAAGCATCGATTTGTTGAGGGAGAGCGGTATCCCCCATGAGTTCCGCATGACCATCGCCCCCAGCCTGCACACCGAGGAAGACATCGTTGCCTGGACGCAGCAGTTTGACCGCTCCCGCTCCCGCCTCACCCTGCAGAATTTCAATCCCAGGACCACCTTGGACGTCAGGTATGAAAAAGAGCCGGGTTTTGCCCCGGAAATATTTTCCCGCCTTTCCGCTCTGATCGCCTGAGGGGGTATGGGGGGATCGATGAAAAGCAGTATCAAATCAGCGGTTTTTGCGCGGCGTTTGCAGGGGAGAAAAAAATAAAACCCTCTGCTTGACAAAGGGGGAAGCATATAGTAATAAGTGGCATCCTGAATTAGCGAATACGTTACATTTCACAATAATTTTTTGTTAAAATTTTACTGAAAGGGAGAATGAATATGCCTACTATCGAGCATAATGGTTCAAGCTTCACCGTTGACGAAGACGGCTTCCTCACCAGGGGCATGGAAGAGTGGAACGAGCACTGGATTGACTACGTAAAGGGTGTTGAAGGCATCGGCGACCTGACCGACGAGCATCGCAAGGTTATCGATACCCTCCAGGACTACTACAAGAAGAACGGTATCGCTCCCATGGTCCGTATCCTCTCCAAGACCACCGGCTTCCCGTTGAAGCGGATCTACGAGCTGTTCCCCTCCGGTCCTGGTAAGGGCGCTTGCAAGATGGCAGGTCTGCCGAAACCGACCGGTTGTGTGTAATCACCACACCAGTCGATTCGTTCAGGATTGAATGAAAAAAGGAGAAGGCATTTGCCTTCTCCTTTTTTTTTTGTCAAAAAAGCCACAAGCGTTCAGTCGCAAGCAAGCGACCAGCCTTCCCCTTAGAAAAGCATCTCCAGGAAGTGGTTGTGATACTCGGAAAGATCCTGGTTGCACTCGCCGCAGAAGAACTTGATCTCCCCCAGAACCTGAGATTCATCGCCTTCCTGGGTAAAGCTGCCGTCGTTGTTCTGGAGATAGCGGGTGGTCAGAACCACCCCGTCGGCGATCTCAAAAAAATCGGTATCGTTGCCGCAATGCGGGCAACGGATGCGCGCGCGGCTTTTTTGCGGAACCCTGCGGGGGGTTGCCATTTCGGTTTCCATGCTGCTCCTCGTCAGAAAAAAAGGGGTTTCCCCTGGGCATAAAATGCCGGATTCTACGGCAACTGGCGAGAAATGTCAATCCGGATGGTCAGAGACGATGACCACGGAAGGGTGGACGTCCTGTCTCAATTGTACCGGATGGCAAAGGCGGTCTTGTCTCCCAAGGGCTGCTCCTCGGTGACCTGCACCTCCTTGACCTCGGCTTGGGGCGAGCCGGTGTGCAGCCAGGCAAGCATGAGCTCGACCTTCTCCGCCTCGCCTTCCAGCACGACCTCAACCGTGCCGTCCGGCCGGTTCCGCACCCAGCCGCTCAAGTCAAGGCCTCTGGCCTCTTTTTGGGCGTAATCACGAAAATAAACGCCCTGCACCATCCCTTCAACCCTTGTCACCACCCGTTTTCGTGCCATACTCCGTTTCTCTCCCGGTTTGCGCGATAATCCGTTCATGGTCAGCGGCCGATGAGCCGCAGAAATTCGTCCTCGGTGATCACGGTCAAGCCCAATTCCCGGGCCTGTGTCAACTTGCTTCCCGGGCTTTCCCCCAAGACCACATGGGTTACCTTGCGGCTGATGCCCGAAGCCACCTGGCCGCCCAACTCCTTGATCCTGGCCTTGGCCTCATGCCGGGAAAGGCGGGCCAGCCCTCCGGTAAAAAGAAAGACGCAGCCGCTCAGTCCGCCGCGAGTCTCCGCACCCGGTTTTTCCTCCTGCACCCGGACACCCAAAGACTCCAGGCGGGAAAGCATCTCCCGGACCGTGGGATCCTGAAAGTAATCCACCAGGCTGGCGGCCATCTGTTCGCCGATGCCCTCGATGTGCAAAAAATCAGCTTCGTCGGCCAGCAAAAGGCGGGGCAGCGAAGCGAAATGTCGGGCAAGGACTTGGGCGGTTACTTCGCCCACATGCCGGATGCCCAAGGCGGCAAGGAATTTGGCCAGGGTGGGGGTACGGCTCCCCTGAATGGCGCGCACCGCATTTTCCGCCGATTTGTCGCCCCAGCCGTCAAGACCGGCCAGTTGCGCGACCTCAAGCCGGTAGATATCCGGGATATCCTGAATAAGTCCCTGGCTGACCAGTTGCTCCACCGCCTTCTTTCCCAACCCCTCGATGTCCATGCCGCCCTTGCCGGTGAAATGGATCAGCCCCCGCACCCGTTGGGCCGGGCAGTTGGGGTTGGGGCAGCGGGTGATGGCCTCCTGCCCGATCCGGACCAGCGGAAATCCGCATTCCGGGCAGCGGCTGGGCATGAGCACGGGTTGCTCTTGGCCGGTTCGATTTTCGAGCACCGGTTTGACCACTTCCGGGATCACGTCGCCTGCCCGTTGGACCAGGACAGTGTCCCCCAGCATCAGTCCTTTCCGGCGCAGCTCGTCCTCGTTGTGCAGGGTGGCCCGCCGCACCGTGACTCCGCCGATTTGCACCGGCTCCAGCACGGCCACCGGGGTGATCGCCCCGGTCCGCCCGACCCCAAACTCCACGGCGAGCAGCCGGGTGGTGGCCTGGGAGGCGGGAAACTTGGCGGCAATGGCCCAGCGCGGACTGCGGGCCTTGGCGCCCAACCGTTCCTGCAGGGCAAAGTCGTTCACCTTCACCACCATGCCGTCGATATCATAGGTCAGCGAGGTCCGCTGCGCCTGAAGCACGGTGAACTGGGTGATCACCTCCGCGATGGAAGGGCAGAGTCGCACAAGGGGATTGACCTTGAAGCCGAGGCGGCCGAGGTATTGGAGCAGCTCGTGTTGCGTTGTGCAAGGCAAGGCGGTGGTGTCGCTCACCCCATAGACAAAAAAATCCAGGGGCCGGGTTGCGGTTATCCTGGGGTCAAGCTGGCGCAGGGAGCCGGCCGCCGCATTCCGGGGGTTGGCAAAAAGGGGTTCCCCTGCCGTGGCCCGCTCTGCGTTGAGTTTTTTGAAATCCGCCAAACCGATGAACACCTCGCCCCGTACTTCAAGCCGCGGGGGAGGGGCAATTCCTTCTGGGGTCAGAAGCCGCAAGGGAATGGCCGGAATGGTTTTCAGGTTATTGGTAATATCCTCGCCGGCCACGCCATCCCCCCGGGTGGAGCCGATGGTGAAAAGACCATCCTCGTAGACAAGTTCCACGGCCAAGCCGTCGAGCTTCGGCTCGGTTACATAGGTGATCGGCTCCCTGCTCTGCAAAAAGCGAAAGAGGCGTTCTTCGAACTCCACGAGGGCATCACCGTCAAAGGCGTTCTCCAGGCTCAGCATGGGGATGGTGTGCGGTACGGTGCGAAACTGGGCAAGCGGCGCCCCGCCCACCCGCTGGCTGGGCGAATCGGCAGTGATCAGCTCGGGATGCTGCTGCTCCAGAGCCAACAGTTCCTGGAACAAGCGGTCGTACTCGGCATCGGCAAGAATGGGGTCATCCAGCACATAATAGCGGTGGGCGTGGAGATTCAGCTCCTGGCGCAGGGATTGCAACCGTTGCCGGACATCGTCCTTACCCGTGTTCAACAAGGAGAGCTGGGCCATCAGGCGGGTTTTATGAGAAGCTTGCCGCCCTTGGCGATATTCTCATGCTGATCCTCGTCCACGAAGATCAGGATGGAGTCCTCGGGTTTGTTGGTCACCTCGGCAATGACCTTGGTCACCCCGGCGCACATCTCCTCTTTTTGTTTTCTGGTCAGCGTGCCTGCAAGGCGGATGTTGACATACGGCATGGCAATCCCTCGTTCTGTTGTTTGGAGGCGCCCCCGCAGGGAGAGCGGTTTTGCCCACTATACCGCACGCACCATGAAAAATGAAGAAGGGACAGGAGGCGAATCGGAAAATTGTTTCGCTAAGGAGAACAGAGTGGCGTGTTCCTGCTCAGGATAAGAGCATGGAGTCGTTGTTCTTTTCGGCCACGGTCACGGCGTGGCCGGGGATTTTCTTGGAAAGGTACATGGCTGCGTCGGCCTTTTTAACAAGCAAGTCTCCGTCCCGCAGATCATCCCATTTTTCCGCGGCAATCCCGATGCTGAGGGCAACCTCTACCCCTGCCAGGCGAGGCTCATTGAAAAAGGTATTGATCAGCCGTTGCGCCACTTCCTTGGCTTCGGCAATCCCGCTGTGAGGGAGGAGAAGGCAGAATTCATCCCCGCCGTACCGGGCGGCGATATCCTCGGCCCGCATCACCGTGCGGATCAGATCCGCCACCGCCAGCAGGATTTCGTCTCCCTTGCGGTGTCCCATGGTGTCGTTGACCTTCTTGAAGCCGTCCAGGTCCAGGTAGAGCAGGGCGATTTTTCCTTCGGTCCGCAGGGTCCTGGCGGTTTCCCGCCGCAGCTCCTCATAGAAGCTGCGCTGGTTCAAGAGCCTGGTCAATCCGTCCCTGCTGGCCAGCATTGCCAGTTCCTGGGTCCGCTGGGCCACGGTTTCCTCCAACCCCTCGACGTATTCTTCGATTTCCTGGCGGCCTTTGGTCAGGGCATCCATGAGGCTGTGGATATAGGTGTCGAAGACCAGCTCCAGATCAAAGAGCATGAGCTTTTCCAGGGCTTCAAGCCTGGGGGCGCAGGCCCTGCAGTCATTGCCTGTTTCTAGGAGTACCCTGGACCGCAGCAGGGAGAAAAGGTTCCGAAGCGACGGCACGTAGAGCTTGGGCGGCACCCCGATCCGTTTGTGCACCATGCCGATGCGCAGCCGGGAAAGCACATATTCCATGCCGTATTCCCCGTCGAAAAGGGTGAGGATGTACCGGCACATATGTTTTTTCAGGCGGGCCAGGGTTTCGGAGTCGCCGATCAGTCCGGCGATTTCATCAACCTCCACCTGTCTGGCGTAAAATTCATCCACCAGCTCATCGAGATGGGGAGCGATCAGGGGCTTCATCCCCACCATTTCCTCCATTTCCCGCGGGGTGATGGCCAACAACTCCAGCCGGCGGCGGATCTCCCGCTCCGACATCTTCAGTTGCTCACCCAGGTTCAAGTCCGTGGCTTTCACAGGCATCTCCAGAGGCGACCGGCGATTGCCGGCCTAGGGGGCATGGGGTTGTTTCGGCAGCGGAAAAGGCGTGTCCTTGTTCAAAAGTTCGGCAAAAGCCGGTCCGGTCACGGGCGGGCTGAACAGGTAGCCCTGAATCTCCGTGCAGTTGAGTCGGCCAAGAAAATCAAGCTGCGCAGCATTTTCCACCCCCTCCGCCACCACGTCAAAATGCAGGGCTTGGGCCAGGGCGATTATAGTGGAAGCAATGGCCGCGCTGTTTGGCTCCGCTGGCAATTCCTTGATAAAGGAGCGGTCGATCTTCAGGGTGTTGAGGGGCAATTTGCGCAAAAAATGGAGCGAGGAGTAGCCCGTGCCGAAATCATCCAGGGCCAGGCGGATGCCAGCCTCCTTGAGTTCAAACAGTGTTGCCAGGGCTGCCTGTTCGTTGAACATGACCGCCCCTTCAGTGACCTCCAGCTCAAGCCGGGAGGGGGGCAGGCCGGTTTCGAGGAGAATATTCGTGATGGTTTGCACCAGATTTTCCTGCATGAACTGGCGCGGGGAAAGATTCACCGAGACCACCAATGCCTTGTTTTTTTCGAGCCAGTGCTTGGTGTCGCGGCACGCCTGTCGTAACACATATTCGCCCAGGGGGATGACCAGGCCGGTCTCCTCGGCCAGGGGGATGAAATCAAGGGGGGAGATCAGGCGGCCATCCTTGCTTTGCCAACGGACCAGGGCCTCCATGCCGACAATGCGCCCCGTGGCGGTGGCCACCTTTGGCTGGTAGTAAACCAGGAATTCGTTCCGTTCCAGGGCCTTGCGCAGACTGTTTTCCAGGGAAAGGCGATGCACCACCTTGGCGTTCATGGCCGAAGTAAAAAGCTGGTACTTGTTTTTCCCCTCCTCCTTGGCGCGGTACATGGCCAGCTCCGCGTTTTTCAGCAGGGTGTCCGCATCATTGCCATCGGCGGGAAAAAAGGTGATGCCGATGGTCACCGTGACAAAAGTCTCGTAGATGGCCAGGTTGAAGGGCTTGGCAAACAGGCCAATCGTTTTTTCCGCCATCCGCACGGCATCCTGTTCATCCTCGCACTGTTCGATGAGGATGGCGAAATCGTCCCCGCCCAGCCTTCCCACGGTATGCTCACCGCCGATCCCTTCTTTCAGCCGCTGGGCAACCTGTTGCAGCAGAACATCGCCGATGTTGTGGCCCAGGCTGTCGTTGATATGCTTGAAGTTGTCCAAGTCGAGCACCAGAACTGCCACCTGCTTGTGCACGCGTTGCGCTTGGGTGAGGGCCACGCTGAAACGGTCGAGCATTAGCAAACGGTTGGGCAACCCGGTCAAGGCATCGTGGTAGGCGTGGAAATGGAGCTGTTCCTCGTAGCTGCGGATCTCGCTCATGTCATGGAATACGGCCACATGGTGGGAAACCTGACCGTATTCGTCGGTAATCGCCGTGATGGTAAGCCTTTCCGGATATACCTCGCCGTTTTTTCTGCGGTTCCAGATCTCGCCTTCCCATTTTCCCTCGGCCAGCAGGGTGGACCACATGACGCGGTAGAATTCCGGGTCATGGCGGTCCGATTTGAGGATGCTCGGGGTTCGGCCCACGGCCTCCTCCGGGCTGTAGCCGGTGATATGGCTGAAGGCCCTGTTCACCGTCTGGATGATTCCCTGGGCGTCGGTGATGGTGATGCCTTCGATGCTGCTGTCGAAGACCTTGGCGGCCAGGGTCATCTGCTTTTCTGTTTTCTTGAGTTCGGTGATATCCTGGATGATCCCGAACATGCGTAGCGGTCCGCCGTGCGCGTCATACTCCACCTCGCCCTCTTCGTGAACCTCGCGGAGGGCGCCATCCTCCCGGATGATCCGATGATTGATGCTGTAAGGCGTTTTGTTGGCAAGGGAGACCTGTACTGCCTCCTGCACCTTCCGAAGGTCATCCGGATGGACCTGGCTCAGGAACTTTTCATAGAGGGGCTGGGTCTCCTCCGGGGGCAGCCCAAAGATCCGGTACACCTCCTCCGACCAGAAAAGGAGGTTATCGTTGATGTGCCAGTCCCAGTAGCCAAGCTGGGCGATCTGCTGGGCCTTGGCCAGATTGGCCTCGCTGGCCAGGAGCCGGTCCGCCCCCTGCTGGCGTTCGATGAGCAGAGCCAGAGTGTTGGCCACGGTTTCCAGAAATTTACGTTCGTTTTCTCCACCCGCGTATCCTGCCTCGGCATAGAGCATCAGCACCCCAAGCAGGTGGTTTTCCCGGACAATGGGAACGATGTAGTGGCTCTGGTCTTCCATGCCCGCATAGCGAAAAGCCTCCTCTTTGGGCAGGTGCGGCGCGAAGATGAAGCGTTGTTCCTCCGCGGCCTTGCCGCACAGGCATTCGCCAAAGGCGATGCTGCCGCAGTGCTGCAGCAGGGATGGGGCCATGTTCTTGTGCACGAAGAGGGTGAGGCTTTTCGGTTTGGCCGCGTCAGCCAGGAATATCCCTCCCTTTGCCGTAAGCGGCAGCCAGGGGATCTCGACGATCAGGTCCAGAGCCGTGGAAAGCTGGGCGGCCAGCGAGGTATCGTTGAAGCTGATCCGGAGAAGGTTTTCGACGATCTCCTGCTGGCGGCGGAGTTGCTGGAGCTTGTCCTGGGCCAGGGTGTGGGCGGTGATGTTCCGGCCGAGAACCACAAGGCCCTTCCGGCTGCCGTCCGGATGGAACAGAGGGATCTTGTAGAGGTCAAGGATGGTGAAGCCGCCCTCTGGAAGAGGGATGATCTCCTGGCTCTGGACAAGATGTCCGGCCTGCCATGCCTGTTCGTCGCTCTCCTGGCAAGCCAGGAAGGCATCCCGGTAAAAGGGGCTGAAGGAGGCAAGCTCGGCATCCGTTTTCCCCTGATAGGCAACACCCGTCAGGCGGAAGAGTTCCAGGTCGGCCTTGTTGGCTTCAAGCCAGCGCCCTGTCCCGTCTTTGAAGCACACGATGTCGGGCATGGCGTCAAGCAGGGAGCGGAGCCGCTCTTCGCCGGCGAGAAGCATGGGATCGGCGCAGGGGGCATGGATTTCAGCCCGCAGCAGCTTCGGGGAGCTTCCCTCCACCACGGACAGGCGAAACACCACCGCGTTGTTTTCGGGCATGGGGCAGGAAAAAAGCTCCTGCGTTCCGGCGAGAAAGGCGCGGACTGCTTCCTTGTGCGCGCCGGAAAAAAGCGCCGCAAGATCATCCCCCGGCCGGGCGCCCTGCACCTGCAGGCGCTGGAGCGTATCAGTCCAGGCGCCATTGCAGGTCGCAATGGTGCCATCCGTCTCGAGAATGGCGAGGGGAAAGGAGAGGGAGGAAAGGATATGGGAAAGATCCGGGGGAAGCGTCATCTGGCGTTCTTCATTAAAAAATCCCAGGGGGCATTTCGAATATGCTTAAATCATAGCACACGCGCGGAGGAACAAATAGGTAAAAGGATTTGCTCCGGGAAAAGGCGTTGCGGAAAATCTCCGGTATTAGTAACCTTTATTAAAACAAACCTCAACCACTTTATTTCAGGAGGAACCATGGACGCACGCGAACCTTTTCTCTACACCGCCAATGAGCTGTTTGACTGGATCAGCGGCAAGCCCGATTTTATTCTGCTCGATGTCCGCAATGAAAAGGATTTCGCCAACTGGAGCGTCGAGGGGCCAACGTTTTTCCCCTACCTCAATATTCCCTACTTCAATTTCATGGAGGATGTGCAGGGCAGCATCGACCGCATCCCCAAGGGCGAGAAGGTCCGGATCGTCTGCGCCAAGGAGGGCTCGGCCAAATACGTTGCCGATCTGCTCTGCCAGAATGGTTTTGGCGATGTGGGCTACCTCAAGCAGGGCATTGTCAGTTGGGGCAATGTTCTGGCGCCTCAAAAGGTTACGCCGGAGGGACATCCCTATACCTTGTATCAGTTTGTCCGGCCGGGCAAGGCTTCGTGCAGCTATCTGCTGATCCATAAAAACGAGGCCATGGTTTTCGATCCCTCGCGCAACATCGAGGCCTATAAAAGCATTGCCGCCCAGCATGGCAGCACGATCATCGCCAGTTTCGAGACCCACCGCCAGGCCGACTATATCTCCGGCACCCCGCAGTTGTCGGAAGAGCCAGGCTGCACGGCCATGGTCAACAGTCTGGATTTTGAGGGGGCGGTTTTCCCCTGCAAGCCCGTGACCCACGGGGAAACCTATACCCTGGGAGGAGACGGGCCGAAGGTCCAGGCGCTGCACACCCCGGGCCATACCATGGGCAGCACCTGCTATCTCATCGATGACACCTATCTGGTGAGCGGGGACACCATTTTCATCAACACCGCCGGCCGTCCCGACCTTGGCGGCCGGTGGCAGGAATGGGCCAGGGAGCTCTACATCACCCTGATGCTGCGGCTGCGGGGTCTCGACGACGGGGTGTTGGTGCTGCCCGGCCATTACACGAGTTGGGGCGAGGCCAACTGCTCCCGGATTTTTTCGGCCAATCTCGGGCAGCTCCGGGAAAGCGTCATCGCCTTCCGGCTGCCCAACGAGAAGAAATTCGCCGATTTCATCCAGGACAACATGCGGCCTCAGCCCGGAGTCTATGCCGAGATCCGCAGGGTGAACGGGGGCTGGCTCAAGGTCAGCCAGGAGGAGGCGGATATCATGGATTTGGGCAAAAACGAATGCGGGGCCAGCAACTACGGCAAGGTGGGCGTCAGCGCGGAAGTGCAACGCTGCGCGGTGTAGCCTGCGCGCAGGGCGGGCGTTGCCGAGGCGTCAGTCCGCCAGGCCCTGCGCGGTTTCCCCCCCCTGTGCCACATCGGGCAGGGGGCACTGCTTGAGAAAGGGAAGATCGCTTTCCCGGTGCGTTTCCCGCAGGAGCTGGTCCGGGGTGTGAAGAAATTCCTCGGCCCGCCTGCGCGGGTCGAAAAATTCCTTGTTAAAGGGCTCGATGAGGTTCAGGTGCTCCCACCGGGTCACATAGTACTCGATGAGCTCGGGAAGCGCGGCGAAGATCGTCGCCTCCGGGTCGGGATCGCTGAAGCTCGACTGCCGTAATTTGGCGGCGGACAGGGTTTGGGTTTCGTAGAAATTTTTCAAAAACATCAGCTCGGCGGGTAGCCGCGCATCAATGCCGAGCCGGGTTATCAGCCGCACCAGCCGGGTCATGATCCCCAGGCCGAATTGCGCCACGGGCAGAGGCAGATAGATCTCCCGCGGGGTTTTCAGCTCGAGATAGTTCTTGATGGTGAGGATGAGCTGGCCCAGGGAGACCGGGTTTTTATCGACAAAGTTGTAGGTCTGCCCGGAAAATTCGGGCCGGTTGTCCAGGACATGCGCGATGAAATAGGGCAGCTTCCGGGCGTTGGAATAGGAGTGCAGCGCCTCGGGCCTGGTAAAGAGCACCGGCATGGACCGGTCGACAATGGCGAAGAACAACCGCTGAAAGCCCTGGATCTTGTGGTCGTGGGCGCCATAGACGATGCCGAGCCGGATCGTGGTGTAATCAAGGCCATGGGCCCTGTGCAGATGTTCGAGGCTCAGCTCGGCCATGAGTTTGGCCTTGGTGTAGTTGGGCAGCTCCGGGCGCAGGTCCAGGCGGTTTTTTTCGGTGAGATCGAGGCCGGTGGGCATGACCGCGGCCGAACTCAGATGGATATAGGGGATGTCCAACTCCTGCGCCGCCTTGGCCAGGGAGACCGTGCCCAGATAGTTTATCTCGTAGGCAAGTTGCGGATCGCTGTCGATGGCGGCAATGGCGCAGTTGATGATAAAGGCGGGTTTGTTCTTTTCAAAATAGCGGCGGATGTCGTCCGGGTCGCGCAGGCTGAGTTTTTTGCTGTTGGGGGCGAGGACGTTGAGCCGTCCCTCGGCCTGGGTTTTGAAATAATAGAGCAGGGTGCCGCCGATCAGGCCGGAGCCGCCGAGGAGTATTCCTGTTTTTTCCGATATGGCTGGCTGCATCGAGGCTTTCCGGGGATGGCTGGCGCTCTTGTCCGGGGTTTTTTTCAGTGACAAGGGCAGCGAGACACAGTACTTAATTTTAAGATACCTTTCAAATCCGTAGCTGTTCGGCCGCGGCACGGCTGCGGCAGGGGTATAATTTGAGAGTAGCAAGAAGGGGTGAGTCAGTCAACAGGAAGCGCGCCGGGGCCGGTAGGCCGGCATGGGCGCGAGGGATGCAGGGATGCCGGTTTATAAACGACAGGAAGTCAATACGCTGCTCAAGTCTGTGGAGCGCGGAGAAACCGCCCCGGTCTATCTGCTTTTCGGCGAGCGCTACCTCTGTCGGGAGATCGCCAACGACCTGGTCTGCCGCTTGCTGCCCGATGAAACCTCCCGCCAAAACAGCCTGAAGGTCATTGACGGCGACCAGGAAGAGGTGGGCGCCACGGTCAACATGCTCAAAACCTACAGCCTGTTCGGCGCCAGGCAGGTGATCCGGGTAACGGACTCCCAAATTCTTTTTTCCAAGATTGTGGCCGGCGTCCTGTGGGACAAGGCGCGCAAGGCTTGGAGCGGCAAAGATGTGAAAAAATCCATGCGGTATCTGACCCAGATGCTCGCCTTGGCCGATCTTGCCCCTTTGGATTGGGAGAAAGAGGAGATCGCAGCCTGCACGCCCGGCCGCTGGCAGGAGCTGTTCGGTTTTCCCAAGCCGGAGGAGCTGGATTGGGCGGCGGAAGCATGCGCGGCGGGCGAGGGGGATTTTTCCGCGGCCGCGCCCAAGGCGGACGGGGCGGAGCTGCTCATGGCCGCCCTGGAGGCGGGAGTCCCTTCGGGCAACACCCTGATTCTGGTGGCTGAGGCGGCGGACAAGCGCAAGAAGCTTTTCAAGTATCTGGAAAAAAATTGCGTGGTGGTGGATCTCTCCGTGGACACCGGGGGGAGTTCCGCGGCGCGTAAGGATCAGGACGGACTGCTCAAGGAGATTGTCCAGCAGAATCTGGCCAGGTTCGGCAAGAAATTGGAACCGCGCGCCTTGCCGGTACTCCTTGAACGGGTGGGGTTCCATCCGGTGGCCGTGGCCATGGAGGCGGAAAAGCTGGCCCTGTCCGTGGGCGAGGCGGAAACCGTCACCATGGACGATCTCAACGCCATGGTCGGCCGGACCAGGGAAGAGGCCCTCTACGAATTAAACGAGGCCTTTGGCAATCATGATCTGGCCGCGTCCTTGACGATTTCCCAGCGGTTGCAGGAAAACGGGGTGCATCCGCTCATCGTGGTGGCGGGGTTGCGCAATTTCCTGCGCAAGCTGCTGCTGGTGCGAGCCATTATCGAGCATCCTGCCTATGCATACCCAGAAGGCATCTCCTATGCGGCTTTTCAAAAAGGTTTGCTGCCGCAATTGCAAGAATCGCTTGGCCCGCAGCAGAAGGCGCTGACCGGCCATCCCTTTGCCGTATACAAGAGCTTTCAGCAGGCGGAGCGCTTTACCGTGGCGGCCCTGAAGCAGGCCCAAACCGGTCTGCTTACGGCGGAATACCGGCTGAAAGGGTCCGGTCTTCCGGAATATCTGGTTCTGGAGGATTTTCTTTTTTCCGTCCTGCGGGATCGGGAACGGGCCAAGCCTGCCACGGTGACCGGATAAAGAAAAATTGGGCAACGGGTGTGCGGATCGGGAAAAAATGCTTATTTTTGAACAAACGGACTGATTGGGATTGATCGCAAGGGGGCAAAAAAGGCATGGGCGGTGCGGGCAGGGAGAGTGAAGGTTCGGTAGTCACCGAAAAAAAACAGCAAACCAAACACCCTTCCATGTACAAGGTGCTGCTGCACAATGACGACTATACCACCATGGATTTCGTGGTGATGGTACTGGAAAAGGTGTTTCATAAAAACGTGGCGGAGGCCAACCGGATCATGCTCAATGTCCATGAGCAGGGAGTTGGGGTGGCGGGGATATACACGCGCGACGTGGCGGAGACCAAGGTGATTCTGGTCCATGAACTGGCCCGCAAGAATGAATACCCCTTGAAATGTTCCCTGGAAAAAGCGTAACGGGTTTCCCGTGAGGAGCGCGAAATGATAAATGCAAAGTTGGAAATAGCCCTGGTGCGTGCCATCCGGGAGGCAAAGATCCGCAGGCACGAACATGTCACGGTGGAGCATATCCTCTACGGCCTGTTGGATGACGAGCTGGCCGCCCGGGCCATTGCGGTGTGCGGCGGCGATCCCGAGGGCATGAAGAAACGGCTGGAGGATTTTTTCGCCTCCAACCTGCCCATGGTCAAGGAGGGCATTGCCCACGACCCCATCCAGACCCTCGGCTTCAATAGGGTCTTGCAGCGGGCCATTGCCCATGTGCAGAGCTGCGGCAAAAAAGAGGTGGATGCAGGGGATGTGCTGGCCGCCATCTTTGCCGAGGCCGAGTCTTTTGCCGTGTATTTTCTCCATTCCGAAGGGATCAGCAAACTTGACGTGACCGAGTATCTCTCCCATGGCTTTGAGCAGGAGGAAAAAACCCAGGAGGAAAAGAAAACGGAGGAGAAGGGTACGGAAAAAACCAAGGAAAACGAAGCCTTGGAAAAATACACCATCAATTTCAGCGAGCGGGCCGCCCAGGGCTTGATCGATCCCCTGATCGGGAGGACCGCGGAGTTGAAGCGGGTGATGCAGACCCTGTGCCGCCGGCGCAAGAACAACCCGCTGCTGGTGGGCGAGCCAGGGGTCGGAAAAACCGCCATTGCCGAAGGCCTGGCCCTGCATGTCCATGAAGGCAAGGTGCCGGAACTGTTGCAGGGGGTGGAGATCCGCCTCCTCGACATGGGCGGGCTGCTTTCCGGCACCAAATACCGGGGCGACTTTGAGCAGCGGCTCAAGGCGGTTATCTCGGCAGTGGAAAAAGAGCCGCACATCATCCTCTTCATCGACGAGATCCACACCATTGTCGGGGCCGGGGCCACCAGCGGCGGCAGCATGGACGCCTCCAACCTGCTCAAGCCCGCCCTCCAGGCCGGGTCGCTGCGCTGCATCGGCTCGACCACCTATGAGGAGTACAAGAATTACATCGAAAAGGATAGGGCGCTTTCCCGGCGCTTTCAGAAGATCGACGTCGAGGAGCCCAGCGTGGCCGAGACCTGCGCCATCCTGCAGGGGCTGCTGCCCCGCTACGAGGCGCATCATAACATCACCTACTCGGCTCCGGCGGTAAAAGCCACGGCGGAACTGGCCGGTCGGTACATCTCCGACCGTTTTCTGCCGGACAAGGCCATTGACGTGCTGGACGAGATCGGCGCCGCCTTCCGGCTGGCCGCACACCCAGGCGACAAACGGCGGACCGTGACGGTGCGCGATGTGGAAAAGGTGGTTTCCCGGCTGGCCCGGATCCCGGCGAGAAGCGTCAGCGGCTCCGATCTGACCCATCTCCGCGAGCTGGATACGGTCCTGAAAAAGACCATTTTCGGCCAGGACCAGGCGATCAGCGCCCTGGTCACGGCGGTGAAGCGTTCCCGGGCCGGCCTCAAGCAGAGCGAAGGACCCACCGGCTCCTTCCTCTTTGCCGGACCCACCGGGGTGGGCAAGACCGAGGTGGCCAAGCAGTTGGCCGCGGCCCTGTCCGTGCATTTCGAGCGGTTCGACATGAGCGAGTACATGGAAAAACATGCGGTTTCCCGGCTCATTGGCGCGCCTCCGGGCTATGTGGGTTTCGACCAGGGCGGCCTCTTGACCGACGCCATCCGCAAGCATCCCTACTGCGTGCTCCTGCTCGACGAGATCGAAAAGGCCCACCCGGACCTGTTCAGCATTCTGCTCCAGGTCATGGATCATTCGACCCTCACGGACAATGCCGGACGCAAGGCGGATTTCCGCAACGTGATCCTGATCATGACCACCAATGCCGGAGCCCGTGAGCTGAGTGAGCGGGCCATCGGCTTTACCGGGGACAGCAAGGGCAGAAACGACCGGGCCGTGAAGAATCTTTTCTCCCCGGAGTTCAGGAATCGTCTGGACGCAACCATCACCTTCAACCCCTTGGATGCCGTCCTCATGGAGCGGATCGTGGACAAGATGATCGCGGAGTTGCAGGTGCAGTTGGCCGAGCGCAAGGTGACGATCAGCCTCAGCCCCGGCGCTCGGACCTGGCTGGCGGCCCGTGGCTATGAGCCGGAGTTCGGGGCGCGGCCGCTGAGAAGGCTTATCCTGCAAGAGGTGGGAGATGCCCTGACCGAAGAGCTTTTGTTTGGCCGCTTGGCCAAGGGGGGCAGTGTGCGGATCGGGGTCAAGGGCAACCGGCTGACCTATCAGTACGAGGGCAGAGGCAGGGAAGCGAAGCAGGAAAATCCCCGAAAGTCTGCGCGTGCAAAATAAGGCGAACTTTTTTGCCGGGGGAATTGTCTTAAAAAATACATGTTGGCGCACGGCGGAATGGCTGCCGTGCGTTTTTTCTTATTTTGAAATAACGAGCAGTGGGAGGAGCATTGAGCGTATGGGCGAGGCAACGAAGTGGCGGAGTTTTTTCGTGAGCGGATTATGTCTGGTGGCCTTGGTCGCCTGCAGTAGTGAAAAGCCGGAGACCAAGGCTGTGGAGCAGACTGCGGCGGAAGACGGGACTCAGCAGGCGAAACCCGCCGGCTTGATCCAGGGCAAGGCCAAGGAGGTGCTTGCGGGAGGCGGTTTCACCTACATTCTGATTGGAACTGAAAAGGGAGATACTTGGGTGGCGGTCCCGGAAACCCAGGTTGCAGTGGGTGAGGCATGCACCGTTGCCGAAGGACAGATCATGCGGGATTTCCCCAGCAAGAGCCTGAACCGCACTTTTGCCGAGCTGGTTTTTGCCCAAGGTCTTGAAGGCAAAAAAACGGAGATGGGCAATGGCGCCCATGGCGGAGAAGCGGCAGCGCTTCCCGCGGGCCACCCGGCAACGCCTGGAGCATCTGCGACCGGAGGTTCTTTCGGCGCAGCCATGCAGAAGGAAACCGGTGCCGCGCCTGGAGCCGCCGGAGAAACAGCCCCGGGCAGCAGCAAGGCCGTGGTGCCTTTTGTGGAATTGAAGATTGCCAAGGCTGCCGGCGACAATGCCTTCAGCGTTGGGGATATCTTTGCCAAGGCCACGAGCCTGAACGGCAAAAAAGTGAAGATCAAGGCGCAGGTGGTCAAGTTTTCTCCCCAGATTATGGGGAAAAACTGGTTGCACCTGCAGGATGGCACCGGCGATCCCCTGAAAAACACCCATGATCTGGTGGTGACCACGGCGGGCAAGGCGGAAAAGGGCGATATCGTCACGGTGGAAGGCGTGCTTGCCGCGGATAAGGACTTCGGCGCCGGATACAAGTATGCGGCCATTGTTGAAGATGTGACCATCACCCGTTAATCACAATGCGGGACATCCCCTCCCACAGGGTCGCCATCGTCGGGCCGGGCGCCCTGGGCTGTCTGTTGGCGGCCTCTCTCGGCCGGATCGGCGTGGAAATTCGGGTGCTGGATCATGACAGCCATCGGGCTGGACTGCTCCAGCACTCGGGCCTTACCCTTGAGCAGGGAGAGCGTCTCGAACATTTTCCCATCCAGGCCACGGCCGATCCCTTGCGGATCGGGCCGGTGGCTCTGGTTCTGCTCTGCGTGAAATCTCCGGCTCTTCCCCAGACCCTCCCGTCGTTGCTTCCCCTGCTCACAAAAAACACCCTGCTGCTTGCCTGGCAAAACGGCATTGGTCATCTCCCGGTTTTGCAGGAGGCAGAGCTTCCCTGCTCTGTAGCCTTGGCGGTTACCTCCCTGGGCGCGAATCTGGTTGGCCCGGGGCGGGTGCGTTTCGGGGGGGAGGGTGCAACACATTTCGGCTTTCTGCGCGAAGCTCCGCAGGAGGCGAAGCCGGCCTTGCAGGAAACGGCGGAACTCTTTCGGAAGGCAGGCTTTGAGGTGCGGGTTGCGGAGGATATCCTGGCCCAGATCTGGAATAAACTCCTTGTCAACGTGGGAATCAACGCCCTCACCGCCATCCATGGCTGCGAAAACGGCGCGCTGCTCGGCAACCCCGAAGCGCTTCAGTTGATGAGGGCAGCAGTGCGGGAAGCGGTCGAAGTCGCTCTGGCCAAGGGGGTTGCCATTGCTCCTGATCCGGTGGCCCGAACCATCGCGGTCTGCCGGGCCACCGGATCCAATATTTCCTCCATGCTCCAGGATGTGCGGCATGCAAGGCAAACCGAAATAGAGGGTATCAACGGCGCCGTGCTGGAAGAGGCCCGGCGCCTGGGGATTCCGGCGCCTGTCAACGCCAAACTTTTTGCCGCGATCCGGGGGATGGAGCAGAGCTATCTGCCGGGATAAAGGGGATCTTTTTACGGTGCTTTTGTTATGATTCTCCTTGACAACTTCCTGTATTCCAATAAAAGTGCAAAGTTTAGAGGCTGCGCGGCAGCCTGTTTTTTTTATCGAAAATTATGAGGAGTTGGAATGTCAAATTATCTCTTTACCTCGGAGTCTGTTTCAGAAGGCCATCCGGACAAGGTTGCCGACCAGATCTCGGATGCGGTTCTCGACGCCATCCTTGCCCAGGACCCAAAGGCCAGGGTCGCCTGTGAAACCCTGGTAACCACCGGCATGGCTCTGATCGCCGGCGAAATCACCACCACCGCCTGGGTGGATATGCCTTCCGTGGTCCGGGAAACCGTGCGGGAGATCGGCTACAACTCTTCCGATATGGGATTTGACTGGCAATCCTGCGCGGTGCTCACCAGCATCGGCAAACAGTCCCCGGATATCGCCCAGGGCGTCAACGAAGGAACCGGCCTCGACCTGGATCAGGGCGCCGGCGACCAGGGGTTGATGTTCGGCTATGCCTGTACCGAAACCAAGGTTTTGATGCCCATGCCCATCACCTATGCCCACCGGCTTGTGAAACGCCAGGCCGAGGTGCGCAAGGCAGGCCTGTTGCCCTGGCTGCGTCCCGATGCGAAAAGCCAGGTCACCATCGAATACGAAAACAAACAGCCCAAACGGGTCGAGGCCATTGTTCTCTCCACCCAGCACTCCCCGGATGTTGACTACGAGGATCTCAAGGCCGGGGTCATGGAGGAGATCATCAAGCCCATCATCCCCGTGGAGATGGTGGACAAGAACACCAAGTATTTCATCAACCCCACCGGCCGGTTTGTCATCGGCGGCCCGGTCGGCGACTGCGGGGTGACCGGCCGCAAGATCATCGTTGATACCTATGGCGGCATGGGCTCCCACGGCGGCGGCGCTTTTTCCGGCAAGGATCCCTCCAAGGTAGACCGGTCCTCCTCCTACATGGGCCGCTATGTGGCCAAGAACCTGGTGGCCGCCGGGATCGCCACCGAGCTTGAGGTGCAGATCGCCTATGCCATCGGCATTTCCAAGCCCGTTTCCATCAACGTCAACTCGTTCGGCACCGGCAAGATCAGCGACGAGCGGATCAGGCAGCTCATCAACGAGCATTTTGACCTGCGGCCCAAGGCGATCATCCAGCACCTTGACCTTCTGCGGCCGATCTACAAAAAAACCGCGGCTTACGGCCACTTTGGCCGGGAGCGGGAAGAGTTCACCTGGGAGCGCACCGACAAGGCCGAGGCTTTGAAGGATGCCGCCGGAATCAAATGTAAATAATCACGACCCATCCCGCGCCACGGCGCAGTCAGGAGGAAACACCGATGAAGGCACCAGTAAAAAAAGCACCTGCCACGAAGAGTCCGGCAAAAAAGGCTCCGGCAAAAAAGCAGGGCGATTTCAAGGTTGCGGATATGAGCCTGGCCGATTGGGGCCGCATGGAAATCCGCATCGCCGAAACCGAGATGCCAGGCCTCATGGCCCTGCGCGAGGAGTTCGGCAAAAAGAAGCCCCTCAAGGGCGCGCGGATCTCCGGCTCCCTGCACATGACCATCCAGACCGCGGTACTGATCGAGACCCTGGTTGCCCTGGGCGCCCAAGTGCGCTGGGCCTCCTGCAACATCTTTTCCACCCAGGATCACGCTGCCGCCGCCATTGCCGCGGCCGGCATCCCGGTCTATGCCTGGAAAGGGGAAACCATCGAGGAATATTGGTGGTGTACGGAAAAGGCCCTGACCTGGCCGGACGGCAACCCGCCCAACATGATCCTCGACGACGGCGGGGACGCCACCCTGCTGGTGCATAAGGGCGCTGAATTCGAGAAGGCTGGCAAGGTGCCTGCGGCCAAGAAGGGTGACAACGAGGAGTGGCAGGCCGTGCTCGCTGTGCTCAAGCAGGACTTCGCCGCGGACAAGAAAAAATGGACCAACGCGGCCAAGGCCATCCGTGGCGTGACCGAGGAAACCACCACCGGGGTGCATCGCCTCTACCAGATGGAGAAGGGTGGCTCTCTGCTCTTCCCGGCCATGAACGTCAACGACTCGGTGACCAAGTCCAAGTTCGACAACCTCTACGGCTGCCGCGAATCATTGATGGACGGCATCAAGCGCGCCACCGACGTGATGGTGGCCGGCAAGCTTGCGGTGATCTTAGGCTACGGCGACGTGGGCAAGGGCTGTGCCCAGGCCTTCCGCGGCTTAGGCGCCCAGGTGTGGGTAACGGAGATCGATCCGATCTGCGCGCTTCAGGCAGCCATGGAAGGCTACCGGGTGATGACCATGGAAGAGGCCGCTTCCCAGGGCGATATCTTCGTCACCTGCACCGGCAACGAGAAGGTCATCAACCACGCCCACATGAAGGCGATGAAGGACGAGGCCATTGTTTGCAATATCGGCCATTTCGATTCCGAAATCGATGTCGCCTCCCTGCGCAAGTACAAATGGGAGAACATCAAGCCCCAGGTGGATCACATTGTTTTCCCCGACGGCAAGAAGATCACCCTGCTGGCCGAAGGGCGGCTGGTGAACCTGGGCTGCGCCACCGGCCACCCCAGCTTCGTGATGTCCGCCTCCTTCACCAATCAGGTGCTGGCCCAGATCGAACTGTTCGCCAATGCCAAGAAATACCAGAAAAAGGTCTATGTGTTGCCCAAGGTGCTGGACGAGAAGGTGGCCCGCCTCCATCTCAAGAAGCTTGGCGTGCATCTCACCGAGCTGTCCAAAGCGCAGGCCGCGTATATCGATGTGCCTGTGACCGGCCCCTACAAGCCGGACCATTACCGCTATTGATGCATAGTTGTTCCGGCAACAAAAAATGGCGCCTCCCGGCAGGGAAGGCGCCATTTTTTGTTTGTTGCGCTCTTGCCCCGCTTACCGGAAGCAGGCGAATTCCGGCCGGAGATTGTCCTCAAGGGCCACGCCGTCTCCGGAGCTTCTAATTTTATAGCACGGAGGATACGGGGAATTCCTCACCGTGTGGGCATCCCGGGAATTCCAGACCTCTGCAAAGGGTTTTTCCGCGATGTTGCCCATTTTGGAGAAATCTTTCGCTATATCGCATCCCAACATGTCGAATTCAGGGGTGATCTCGATTTTTGTCAGCCCGATGGAGCAGCTCCGGCAGCTAAACGTGGCATTTTTATGGAACTCCCAAGACTCGTGGCTTTCTTCCTCTCCGTATGACCGGAGCATGATGCGCAAGGAAGGAAGGAAGAGATCAGGGGGAAATTTTTTCGCATGCGCATTCAGCCGCATCCAAAAATCATATGCTTGCGAATCGGTGATCAATAGCTCCGGATGCTTGAGTGACCGGTCGGTGCGTTGAATATTAAGGAAATGGAAGCGTTTCACATGTGGATACAACTCGTCGATGATCAAATGAGCGCTGTCGATATTCACACTGCTGAGGACGCATGATATCTGGAGCTGCAAACCGCATTTCGCGAGATGCTTGATGTTTTGCAGTACGGTTTCTCCCATCCCCCTCGTCAGATCGTTAATACGCGGGTCTGGGGAATCGAGGGAAACCTGGAGGATCATTTTCTTCCCCTCCGCAATCCCGGCAAGTCGCGAGGCCTTCTCCTTGTCGAGCAGCACGCCATTCGTCAGCACCCCCATTTGCATCCCGCTGTCGAGGATTCGCTGAATAACTTGGAATATCTGCGGGTGCAGAAAAGGTTCTCCCCCGGCGATGGTTATATCAAAGACGCCCAAGTCCCGGAATTCATCCACCAGCATGAACAGCCTTGCCGGATCCATGTAGATGTTTCGTGAGGCGTCCGCATAGCAGTATTTGCAGGCGAGATTGCATCCTCCCGTAATCCAGAGACTGGCGGTGAGCGGCGCTTTCAGTGGGGCCCGGTAGGCTATATCGTTGTCCATAGTCCGGCGCCTTTAAGAAAACTGACAAATGATTCCATATCGTCTGCGGCAAACTGTGCTGATTTAAATGTTTTCAATTTTGCCGCGGGAGTTTTTTTCATTTCTTCGAGCAGTTTGTATCCTGGCGCATTCAGCTTGTACACCCGGTCATTAACCGGGTCGAGAACAAGGCCGCCAAACTCTTCCTTGCGCATGATGAGCTTGGCCATGACATCTTCGCCCGGTTTCACTCGCGAAGAGAAGGAGGGGGCCTTGGTATAGTCTTGCACCCACTGGTTGTGTATCCACTGGGCGGACCAGTCGTTTGCCATCCCCGCGACTTTTTCCTTGAAGGTGTTGCTGGCCACAGCCTCTCTGGATATCAGCTTTCCGGCAAGGTCCTTGCGGACTTCGGAATGGCGTTCAAGAAAGGTCACATGCCCCTTGCCCACGGGGAATTCTTGATTCATTGAGTACAGATACAATTCAATTGTCGGTTTTTGCTGCTTAGCCATTTCCCCCCCCTCCTTGTTCGATGTTGAAAGCAAAGAGCGAACCTGCGGTTTCTCGAGGCATCGCCATTCATCCCATTGAAATAGCGGTGTTTTTAAACGTTGCTATTTCAGGGCTCCGCCGTGGCTCCATGGCGGTCTGTGGATATATTACGTTAGGAAAATACGACTTGTCAAGATGCCGGAAGTTTTCCGCACCGGTGCATTGCATGCTGGCGAAGAAGGGGATGAAGCGAGGTCTGCTTGGGCGAAATGATGTACACATGCATCGCGCGTGCCGGATGGAACGGTGGAAGGGGAGGGCGGGCCAGGCGTTAGCCGGGTTACTTGTGGAATTGGCTCATGGCCGCGCAGCCTGAAGCCATTGGGCAAAGCTCTGGCCGTTGACCGTTCTGGCATGCAATCCTTGAAGAAGCGGCTCGACCAGGCTGTGTTCGTCCGGGGCGATGAGAAGGCCGGGAATGGGCGCCGTTGGTTCGCCATATGCGTCAACCTGCCCTGTGTTCAGCCCTGCCAGTAGTTCCACCATGGTGGACCAGCGCCCGCCGTTATCCAGATGCTCAATGTATTGCAGCAGGGCGGTGGCGCCGGCGAGATATCCCGGCGGCATCTCCGCCACCCCGCTTGCGGCGCAGGAATCCAGGGAGGCAAAGAGTCGGCAGCCAAAGGGCCGCACCGGGTAGATGCCACAGCTTTCCTCCTTGAGAAACGGGCAGGGGCGCAGATCCCAGCTTTCCGCCTCTTCCACGGACTCGCCCCGGAGATGGGCGCCGACAAAGGTGTTGGTGGTGCACTGCACCCTTCGGTTCGCCGCAGGCTGGAATGCGGGGGCAGCCAGCTCGGATCGTCGCCCAGCCTCGGCCAGAAACGCCATAATCCCATCCCCTTCCAGGCTGGTCATGGTGACACTCCGGGTGCAGCAGGTGGCGCACCCCTTGCGGCAGGCAAAAGTGAAGGTGCTCGCCCACTGTTCAAAGGCGTCATAGAGCGTGGCAAGCAGCAGGTGTTGGATCGGGCGGGGAATCATGGCAGAGTTACTCCTGCGCCAGGGAGATATCCCCGGAGATAACGGAATGGACTTGGCCCTGACCATCCCGGATATGGAGGAAGCCCTCATCGTCCGGGCCAAGGGAAATGCCGGTGATGATGCTCCCCTGGGTGTTCACCCAGGAGACCTGTAGCCCGGCGTGGATATCCCGTTGCCGCCATTCGGCCAGGATACCGGGAAAATCACCCTGTTCCAGTCGGGCTACCACCAGGTCCAGTTCGCCGAGAATGGCCGCAAGCAGAGGGCCGCGTTCGAGGGGGACGCCTGTTTCCGCGAGCAGCGAAGTGGCTTTGGCGCGCAGCTCGCCTGCAAGTGCTTCTGCCGGGGTATTCACATTGAGGCCGATGCCGATCACCACCGCGGTCTGCCCTACACCGCCTACGGCCTGGGTTTCCGTAAGGATGCCGCCGCATTTTTTGTTGTGCAGAAAAAGATCGTTGGGCCATTTCAGCCCCGGTCGGCACGAGGTATGGCTTTCCAGCGCCTTGCACAGGGCAAGGCCCGCGGCCAGGGTGAGCTTGGGGAAATCCTGCGGGGCAAGATGCGGGCGCAGGATCAGCGAAAAATAGAGCCCGGTTCCGGGGGGCGAATGCCAGGTTCTGCCCGCAAGGCGGCCCCTGCCCGCGTTCTGGCTGTCGGCCACGATTAGGGTGGAGTCCGGGGCGCCGGTGTTGCTCAGAGCCAGGGCGAGATCGTTGGTTGAGCCGGTGTTGGTGAAAAAGTGGACCGGGTACCGGCCCAGCTCGCCGGTGAGGATCATGGTTTGCCAGATATCGTCGGGCATAGGTATTACAAAATCCTCTTTCAGATTTTTATTGCCAAGCAATCGTAGTAATTGCGGTAATAGGCTTCGTTTTTCTGTTCATTTCTTTGTTTGCCCAAAGAAACGAACCAAAGAAAGGGCACCCTGTGTCCCTTGTCCCGCCGTAGGCGGGATGCCCTGTGCTCCTCGATGCTGCCGGAGGGTTGCAAACTCGGCTACGCCTCAAACAGTGCAACCCTCTTTTTCGGCAGCCTCTCCGGTGCTCGGCTACGGGCCAATGGGATTTTGACTGCATATGAAAACAGAGTACTAATAGCAAGAAGATTTCAGCTTGTGCCGCTCAAGCCGCCAGCTTTTTGGCGATCTTGGCAACGTGTTCGCCCTGGAATCGCGCCCCTGCAAGCTCATTCTCGCTGGGAAACCGGCTGCCGTCACCTCCGGCGATGGTGGAGGCGCCATAGGGGGAGCAGCCGGTGATTTCCGTCGAGGTCATCTGGCCCTGAAAGGTGTAGGGCAGGCCGACGATGACCATGCCTTGATGGAGCAGGGTGGTGTGGAAGCTTAAAATCGTGGATTCCTGCCCGCCGTGCTGGGTATTTGAGCTGGCGAACACGCTGCCCGGTTTGCCCACCAGACCGCCCTTTACCCACAAGCCTCCGGTGGCATCAAGGAACTGCCGCATCTGTCCGCACATGTTGCCAAAGCGGGTGGGGGTGCCGAAGATGACCGCATCCGCCGCGCCCAGTTCGTCTACCGTGCAGATGGGCACCTGTGCCTGCTGCTTCTGCGCCGCGGTCGCGCCCATCTTCTCTAGCACCGACTCGGGAAGCGTTTCCGGGACCCGCCGTAGCTCAGCCTCGGCACCCTCAACCAAGCGAACCCCTTCCGCGATAGCCTGCGCCATTTTGTGGATGTGGCCGTACATTGAATAATAGACGATGAGTACCTTCATGGTGACCTCCGTGGTTTGCTGCTCAAGTTTGCAAGCGCAACGGTATGGGCTGAAATTTCTGGTGGATGCGAGAGAATAACCCGACATGGTGTGCGGAAAAATCCATGCGGAAGGACGCTACGGGAAAACCTTCACAGCCTCCGGCTGGATTCGGCGATAATTTTATCCAGAAAAGTTTCTTCCGCACCACCCTGCACTGCGGCCTCTTTCATCTGCTCGGCCCAGCCGGCAATTTGACTCAACGCTTCCCGCTGTTCGAGGATGATGTTTTCCCAGGCCCGCCGTTCATGAAAAAAGGCATCGATACCATCCTGTACTACTTGTAAAAGCGCGGTTTTGGTTTCGGAACTGAGGCACTGGCTCACCCCTTTCTGCTCCTCGATAATACTGAGGAATTTTTCCCGGAAGCTGTTGTGGGATGCAATGGTGTTTGCGGGGTTCAAGGTCTGTTGATAGGAAAGAATCCGTTCAAGTTTTGCCTTGATATCCTCAGACCGCACCGGCTTGGCCAAATAATCGAAGGCGCCAAGCCGCATGGCTTCTATGGCCGATTCCACAGTGCTGAAACCGGTTACCATGATAACCGCACAGGCCGGGTTGGACTCCTTGGCGAATTTGATGACATCAAGGCCTCCCTCCGTGGCATGGTCGGTGCCGGGCATGTTTTTGTCGGTCACCACGGCATGGAATTGCTGATCACCCAAAAGCGAGATGGCCGAAGCCGCATCATGGGCGGTCATGGTTTCGCAGTTCTGTCTTTCCAGCCCAAGGCGGATAACCTCTCGGGAAGTGGGTTCATCATCAACGACCAACACGCGTATTTTGAGATTCATGTCCACTGGCTCAACCATTGATTTCTCCTTCAGTGCACGGACTACAAGGGTCTTTCCTTCCTACCCGGTGATTTGACCGAAACATGACCGCTCTCAATATATAACGTTACGGTGCGGGGAACAGTGCCGCCCGTATCCTGGTTCACTACAGGTGTACGCAGGCGTTGCAGACTCTTCTCTATTTCCATGACAAGCCTTTTTCCGAGGTGAAAAGGATTCTTGATTTTTATGACAGCGGCCCCACCGACCAATTTGGCCACAATCCCCGAATTATCCGCTGAATAAAGGCCTGCGGCGGCACTCACTTCGTGCAGCAGCAAAGGGACGGCCGAACTGGCATAATATCCCTCTCCGCGACTTTTCCCATAATGGCAAAGTGGATCCGGCAGGGCAATATGGGCAAGCCCCATGGTGTTTGTCCTCGGATGGTGCAGGATCAAAGCAACGCAGGAACCAAGGGAATAGGTGCGCAATATATCTTCAGGATTATTGGAGACGGCCCAGCCACCGATTTCCACCACCGTGAGATTACCCATGCCATTTTCCGTGTCAATTAACCCTTAAATGATTATTACCACTACTGTAAGTGATATCATATCCGCTACTGGTCAGAAGGAAAAACTCTCAGGCAAAGACAGACGGTTGGCCATGTAATAACAAGAAGTTGTCAGCGGAATCCGAGGAGAATCGGGCAGTGATCCGATCCCATTATATCATTTAAAATAGCAGCCTCGGCCACTCGGTTTTTACTCTTTTGATCCACACAGAAGTAGTCGATCCGCCACCCGATATTCCTGGCCCTGGCGTTGAAGCGGTAGCTCCACCAGGTGTACTGGCCCGGCTCCTGGTTGAACATCCGGAAGGTGTCCACGAACCCAGCCCCTAAAAACTGGTCCATCCAGGCCCGTTCCTCCGGGGCATAGCCCGGATTCTTTTCGTTCTGTTTGGGGTTGGTCAGGTCGATCTCCTTGTGCGCCACGTTGAAATCCCCGCAGATCACCACCGATTTTTTTGCGGCCAGGGTGTTGGCAAAGGCCAGCAGATCGCGGTTGAACTGGAGCTTGTAATTCATGCGCAGCAGGCCGTGCTGGGAGTTTGGGAAATAGGCGTTTACGAAGAAGAAGTCGCCAAACTCCAGGGTCAGCACTCGCCCCTCATAGTCGTGATCCTTGTGGTCGATGCCGTAGATCACCGACAGGGGCTGTTCTTTGCTGTAGGTCGCCACTCCGGCATAGCCTTTTTTCTGGGCGGAAAACCAGTAGGCGGTGTAGCCGGGGATGTTTTTGACCGATTCCGGGAGTTGCTCCGGCAAGGCTTTGATCTCCTGGAGCGCCACCAGGTCGGCGTTCAGCCCGGCGATGATCTCTACAAAGCCTTTTTTCTCCACGGCCCGTAGGCCGTTGACATTCCACGACACGAATCTCCGCATATCATCCTCGGTTGTTTTTTGATGGGGCTCGTAAAAACGGCCCTTCGACAGGCTCAGGGCGAACGGACATTGTCTTGCTGTAATTGTATTGATATTCCGTTCGTGCTGAGCCCTGTCGAAGCACCTGCTTGAAGTAAATTACATTTTTTTGCTCCGTCCCGGTACTTTTCTCGGCCTCACCCCGATCCTCGGGCAATACTGGGCGATGACGCAGCGGTCGCAGTGGGGACCCACCGGCTTGCAGGTGCCCTGGCCAAAGGCCACCAGGGTGGAGTTGATGGTCAGCCAGTACTGAGGCGGCAGCTTTTCCCTGAGCGCCATCTCCGTTTCCAATGGGGTGTGGGTTTCCACATAGCCCCAGATGTTCATGATCCGGTGCACATGGGTGTCCACGCAGATCGCCGGTTTCTTGAAGGCCACCGCCACCACCAGATTGGCGGTTTTTCTCCCCACCCCGGGCAGCCGTGTGAGGGCTTCGACCTCGTCGGGAATTTTGTTGCCAAACTCGCTGGCCAGCACGCTTGGCAGCCGGGAGAGGAAACCGGCCTTGTTCTTGTAAAAGCCCACCGGGAAGATCAGCTTGGCAATGCGTTCCTCGCTGAGTGCTGCCAGCCCGGTCAGGTCCGGCGCTTCCTTAAAAAGTCTGTCTGCGGCCTTGGCCGTGGTTTCATCCTTGGTCCGGGCCGAGAGGATGGTGGCCACCAGCACCTTGTACGGGTCCTTGGTCTGCACGGCGATGAGATCGACAATGGGCACGGCATACCCGGCAACCTCCTTGGTGAGTATCTGCAGAACCTTGGGCAGGGAAAATTTCATCATGTATTCCTGGGGGAAAATGTTGCACAATGCAGCGTATGGGTATGATTACGCAGCATTTTTCGCCGATGATGCGTAATGCAACAGCCATGTTTCAGAGATGAACAGTTTTTTCTTGACAGCATTTTTGGAGAGCAGTAAGCATACCGAAAATTTTTAGAAATAACCACAGTCAGGGAGCAGGGCAAGGCGTCTGTCCACCCCATTCAGCGAAGATAGTCCCTTCTGTAGGCAAGTGTTCACAGTGCTGGTTCTTTTTTTAGGGGCCGTTAGAGATAACCCATACATTGTCCCCGATTTCGTTACGGCCCCTTATGCCGATCACGAAATGCCAATGTCTCAGTTATTTTTCCATAACGGCGCAGATATTTTTTTATGTTGTTTTTAGGGAAAACTAGGGAGGAAACAAGAATGCAAGGAAACATTAGGGAAAAGGTGGGGGTGCTGTTCGTCTCCCTCATGTGCGCCATCATGCTGAGCCCGGCCTGGGCTCTGGCAAGCGAAGTGGTTACCATGGATCAGATTCCGGCCGCCGGTGATCCGGGTTGGTGGAAATGGCCGGTAATTCTGCTGTTCGTCACCTTTGTCATGGGCATCATCGCGGTGCTTGGCGGGGTTGGCGGCGGGGTGCTCTTCGTGCCGATCATCGGCGGGTTTTTCCCGTTTCACCTTGATTTTGTCCGCGGCGCCGGTCTGCTCGTGGCCCTGTGCGGCGCCCTGGCCGCTGGCCCCGGCCTGCTGAAGGCCAACCTCGCCAGCCTGCGTCTGGCCATGCCGGTGGCGCTCATCGCCTCCACCATGGCCATTGTCGGCGCCATGGTCGGTCTGGCCCTGCCCACCCACATCGTCCAGCTTGCCTTGGGCGGCACCATCCTCGGCATCGTGGCCATCATGCTCACCGCCAAGAAATCAACGGTTCCCCATGTTCCCCAGGCGGACGCGCTTTCCACCGCCCTGCGCATCACCGGTGTTTTTTATGAGCCGACCACTAAGGAAGAGATCAACTGGAAGGTTCATCGCACCATTCCCGGCCTGCTGACCTTCATCATCATCGGTTTCATGGCCGGCATGTTCGGTCTGGGCGCCGGTTGGGCCAACGTGCCGGTGTTGAATTTGATGATGGGCGCGCCGCTCAAGATCAGCGTGGCCACCTCCAAGTTCCTGCTCTCCATCACCGACACCTCCGCCGCCTGGATTTATTTTAACAAGGGCTGCGTCATCCCCATGATGGTTGTGCCGTCGCTCATCGGCATCATGCTGGGTTCCTTTGTCGGGGTTCGCTTGCTCAAGGTTGCCAAGCCCACTTTTATCCGCTGGATGGTTATCGCCATTCTCCTCTTTGCCGGCCTGAAGGCGGTGCAGAAGGGTTTGAGCACCATGGGCGTCAGCCTGTTCTAGACGCGGGAACGGGAAGGGTTTTAACTAATAGTTTATTTCACGGAGGATTGTCTCATGTCGCAACATACTACCCAAGCAACTGAAGAGCAGGTGCTGTACGCCGCTATTCTTGAAAAAGGCATGTACGCCGGATTGGCCCTCATGGTAATTACCTTCGCCCTGTATGTGCTGGGCGTCATGCCGTCGGTCGTGCCGGTGGACGAGATCTCCATCTACTGGAGCCAGCCGGTGCATGACTATCTGGTGGCCATCAACACCAACTTTTTGCATTGGGAAAACCTGCCCACCGGCTGGTCTTGGCTGAAACTCCTTCGCTATGGCGATTTCCTGAACTTCCTGCCCATCGCCATCCTGTCCGGGATCACGATTGTCTGCTACCTTGTCATCACCCCGGGGCTGTTCGCCCGCAAGGATAAGGCCATGGCAATCATGGCCCTGGCCGAGGCGGTTATTCTGACCCTGGCTGCCAGCGGCCTGCTTTCCGTCGGCGCCCATTAACTGTCCAGCAGCACCACATCTGCTTTGTCATCGGCCTGCTCGTGTGCACTCGCACACTTCGCAGGCCTCTTCCGCGCATCTGCGGCGCGGCTGAACAGTTACGGTTGGGATGTTTCAGTCTTGTTTTTTGATTGAACTGAATAGTTACCCGAAAAATAGATTTCGATTTTTAAAGCCATCCTGCCTTGCGCGGGGTGGCTTTTTTGTTTCAAGCCCCAGGCTGTCGGCTTTCCCGGTGGGCGATGGCGATCATCTCCACCAGGGTTTCCAGGTCGATGGGTTTGAGGCAGTAGTCGCTGGCCCCGGATTCCAGGCCGTGCAGCCCCGTTTCCATGGAGGCGTGGCCGGTCAAGAGGATGACCGGCAGGGTTGGCCATTTTTCCTTGATCTCCCGCAGGCAGTCCATGCCGTCGCGGTCCGGGAGCATCACATCCAGCACCACCACCTCGGGCCAACCCGAGGCAATAGTCTCCAAACCTTCGGCGCAGGTGAGGGCGGTTTTCGCCGAGTAGCCGCGGCGGATGAGCCTCTTGGCGGTTGTCTCCACGAAATCGATTTCATCGTCGATGAGCAGGATCTTGAGCGGTTGGTCCATGTCATGCCTCCGGTGTTGTTTTGTCCATCAGGGTGCGCAGGTCGGCCATGATTTTTTGGTGGTAGCTTGCGGCCATGTCCTGGTCCGCCATGATCATGTCGATCTGGCGGGTGTGGATCAAAAGGTAGCCGAGAACCTTCAACCGTTCCAGCAGATAGGGTCCCGGTTTTTTTTCGATCCGGGCGGTCATGGCGTCCACCTTCTGTTCCACCCTAAAGCCGAATTCGCTTAATATCTCGCTGATCAGTTGAATGCGCAGCAGACGGCGGTCTTGGTCCGCCGCCCCACCCTTGAACTGGAAGCTCACATAGTTTTCCGTGAGATACTTCCCCAGATTCGCCTCCACCAGGGCGAAATGGTAACCGAGCCGGACGCTGAGGTTGCAGAAGTTCTTGGAGATGAGAAAGTAGTTCTTGGCGGCCATGGCCGAGCGCACCGCCGGGTCGAGATTGGGGTTTCGCGTGGACTGAAAGATGATGGAGCCGAACCCTCCCAGGCTGACCGGCGGTGGCCCTGCCCAGGGAAAAGCCGTCATTCCCTGCCAGATGGCCTGCATGGGCGCGGAGGTGATATGGTTGAGGTCGATATAACGGCTTTCCGGGTCGAAATCCGGGGTAAAGCCGTCGTCGAGATCGATCACCCACCATTGGGAAGGCGCATCCACCACCAGTTGTTTTGCCGCCTTGTCGTCAAAGCCGTACCGTTCGCCAAAGGTGAACATCTCCACCACCGCCTTTTCGTGGCAAAAGCGGGTGAGATCGTGCAGGGTTTTGCAACCGTCGGGCCGGAAAAACGGGGAGGCTGGATCGGTCAGGTTAAGCGGGGTGATGTGGGCCAAGGCCTGGGTGAGCACTTTGTACACCGGGCTTCCGGCCATGAGATTGGGTTTGGGCGGGGCCAGGGCCAGCAGGGATTCGATCCTCCCTGCATAGACCTTGCCTCCGGTGGCGTCCACCGTAACCAAACTGTTGTTTTCCAAGGTTGCCAGGGCCTGTTTCATGCCGAAAATCGCCGGAACCCCGAATTCTCGAGCCACGGTGGCAAGGTGGGCTGCCGGTTGGCCGGTTTCGCTGACCACGGCCACGGCCCGGTTGAGGAGGCTGGCCCAGTCCGGATAGGGCGTCTCGATGACCAGCACCGCACCTTTGGGAAAGCGCAAGAGGTCGAGGTTGGAGCGCACCATGAACACCGGGCCGCAGCCGACGCCCTGGCTGGCGCAGACTCCTCCGCTCAGAAGCGTTAAGGGGTCACATGGCACCGCATCTCCTTTGTCATCGGCCTGTCCGCATACTTGCTGCATAGCGGGCAGGCCTCTTTGTCGGACACTTCTGCCGACAATTGACACGCGGATCTGCGGCACCGTGTGACTGCTTATTGAGGAGTTGTCTTGCCCCCCTTCAGAGGCGGGGCGGCCAAGGGGACGGCTTTGCAAAATATAGAGCAGGCCGCAACGGTCGATGGACCATTCGATATCCTGGGGGGTGCCGAAATGTTCCTCCAACCGCACCCCGGTGGCTGCCAGCTCTGCCGCCTGGAGTTCGGTGAGGGCCAGGGGGGAGTGCGAGAGTTCTTCGGCGGATTGCCGGTGCAGGATGGGGTGGGGCGGGGTCCGGCTGACCCGGAACTGCTCGGTGGCCCCGCTGCCGTCCACCACCGTGGCGGCAAGGCCGGGCGCCGCCTGGATGATGACATAGGGGCTGCGCGGATCATCCGGGGCACGGGAATAGAGCACTCCGCTTATGGCGCCATCCACCATGCGCAGGCAGCCGACGCACATGTGTACGTCCAGATTCCGGTAGCCCCGCTGTTGCCGGTAGACAATGGCCTGGCTTTTGTATTTGCTGGCCACGATTTCCTTATAGGTCTGGACGACAAATTCGCGGCTGACATTGAGCTGGGTCCGGTACTGCCCGGCAAAGGAGACGTTGGAGCTGTCCTCGCCCAGGGCGCTGGAACGCAGGGCAACCAGCAGCTCTTCTTCGGAGCTCGTGGCGAGCTGCTGGTGGTGGGCCAGGATCGCTTCTTCCAGTTCGGGGGATAGCGGGGCATTGCTGATCAGGTTTTGAATCCCCGCGCTGACCGTGTAGAGCTCTTCCAGATTATCCAAATTCAGCCCTTTCAGGCGGCGGTTGATCTCAACCTGCAACGCATCGGCCTCAATGAAATGGCGGGAGGCTGTTGCCGTAATGACAAAGCCATCCGGGGTTCTCAGGCCGAGCCGGTTTCTGACCTCGCCCAGGTTGGCCATTTTTTCCCCGACCTGATCCACGGCGGAGGCATCCACCTCCGCCATGGTCAGGATAAGCGCGCCCTCCGCGCTTGGGGAACGGAGGGCGATGACCTGCTCGAGCTGTTTGGTGATGGCCCGGAATGGCTGGTCCAGCTCGCTATACCGGCCATCGGCCAGTCTGGTCAGGTGGTGGATCATTTTATAGATATTGACGGAAAGCGCGGTGCAATTGCCCCGGACAAAGGCCATGCCGAAGGACCGGCCCGCGGTGAGGGCTTGTTCCATCTCGGCCATCAGTTCCAGGGCGTTGTTGTTGGCGGTGAGCAGGGCGCGGAAGTCTTTGTAATGGGCGCGGAAGGCCGCCTGCAGCTCGGCGGGCTTCAGCCTGGGCTTGGTGCGGAAGAGCGAGGTCAGTCGGTCAAGAAAGAAGGTCATGTTCTGGTCGCCTGCGTTGGGCTGCTCTGGGAAGTCGTTGCCTTTCAGCATAATGGAAGCAGGTCCATCGAGGGAATAAAAAAGAAAAGCGGGGAAAAAGGAAAAAAGATAACGCACAGGCGCAGAGTCGCAGGAACGGGTGAATTTCACAAGAATGCATTTTTGCGCCTTCGCGTGGTCTTTTTTCAGCCCCGCGTGCCTCGGAAGGATGCCTCCCGGGACACGCGGACAAATCAACAGGGGGTTTTTTTAATGCTCAAGCTTGAGCCCCCATCCTTCAAACATGAAGAGGATGGCAAACCCGAACCACATGGTGTAGATCACATAGCCAATCAGGGAGAAGATCACCAGCACCGCTTTGTCCTTGATGCTTTGCGCCTCGATTCCGTAGTAGTTGTAGGCTGGCTCAACGGTTTTGGTTCGCACCTGATAGAGTATCTTTGATTCCTTGAATTTCTTCTGCTTGGTCAGACTTTTTTCCATGGATTTCAGGGCGTTGTACCAGTCAAACATCACCTGCTTTTCGTTTGCCCCGTATTTGGCGCTCACCGCCTGGCCGTCATTGGCGAACATGGCGTCCGCGTCCGCGAGCACCGCGGTGATGATGCCGCCGAGATCGCCGCTGACCGTGATCTCCTGTGCGCCGGCCTGCACCTCTGCCCCGGCCTGCTGCAACAGGCTGGTCAACCGCTCGGCGGAAAGAGTCTCATCGGTTTTAATGTTCAGGCTAATAATCTCCCCCCTGTAGGCTTCGGCATTTTCCCTGATAACAGGAACATAGTATGACGATTTTTTGGAAATGGAGTTGTACATGTTGTCCATGTAATCCAGCATATTCACCTTCTTATCCGGGCCGGGATACAGCGGCGAGAGAAGGATGGCGAAAACGATCCAGAAACCGGCCATCATCACCAGGCCGCCCCCGAATTCTTTTTTATTGGCAATCATGAGTGTGCCTCCTTGGTGATATGCGCGTCACCCTCTCCCTTGAGGGTTTTGATATTGGTGAAAAAGATGTAGAAAACCCAGATGGCGAAGGCGCCCAGCACCACAAAGAAAATATAGGTACCCACGGTCTCGAGAAGTTTGCCGGTTTCCTTGGACATGGAGATCACCTCCATGCTGGCCAGTTTTGAGGGCAGGGCAAAGGCCCGGTTGACAAAGCCGGCCGAGGTGGCGATGGCGTAAAGCCCGCAGATGGTGACGCCGCTGACCACCTTGGTGATCAGGGAGCCGATCTGGATGCCGACCAGGGAGCCAAGGAGCATGCCCATGGCCAGGGTGTAGAAGATGAAGCCGTAGACCGCATACTGGGAAAGCCCGGCGTAGCCGGCGGTGAAGATGATCTGGAAGATGTCGGTGCCCACGGTGGTGGCCGAGGAAACGCCCAGCACATAAACGAAGATCGGGAAGGTCAAAAAGCCGCCGCCCACGCCCATGATGGCCGCGGCCAACCCGACGATGAAACCGCTGAGCACCAGGAAGAGCCAGGAGATCTTGCGGCCCCCCGGGGTAACGCCTTCGTCGAACTGGATCATGGGAGGCAGGTTGACGCTCTGGACCGTCTGGGCCAGATTGGTCAGGCCCGAAGCGCTTGCCGCGCTGGAAGCGGAAGCGGTCTTGGCGGGCTTAGCCTTGCGGGTCTGGCGGAAAAAATCCATCAGCGCGTAGGAGCAGAGAAAGCCCAGCATCAGGACATAGATGGTGGTGATGAAGGCGTCGCTCAGCACCGGGTTCATTTCATACAGGGTGCGGTTGACCCAGCCGCCGATGGTGGCGCCGCCGATGGAGCCGATCAGGAAGACCACGGCCAGGGCCACGGAAACATTGCCCAGCTTGCGGTGCAGGACGCTGCCCATGATGGCCTTGGCAAAGATGTGGAACAGGTCGGTGCCCACGGCGAGGATGCCCTTGACCCCGACGCTCATCAGGGCCGGGGCGATAATGAAGCCGCCGCCCGCGCCGATGCAGCCGGTGATCAGACCGGCGACGATGCCGACCCCGATGGAGGCGAAGAAGATGGTGGGGGTGTAGAAGGCCGGGGCATAGGCGTTCTTGCCGCCGAGCATGCCGGGCAGCTTGCCCACAACCTCGTCGGCAAAGGCTATGCCGCCGATGAGGATGGGAATGAGCAGCAGGCCGAGGATGATCAGCCGCCTGCGGTCTCGCAGGATGGTGTTTGAGATGTCCATTTCCCATTTCGCGTGGGCGCGGGCGCCCGCCATCATGAAATGGTGCAATTGCCTGAAGAACTTCATAGTTGTACTCCTCCCTTGTTGAATAATAAAAGTAACTGTCCCGCAGCACCGCATCTGCTGTGTCATCGGCCTGCTCATGTGCAACAGCACACTTTGCAAGCCTCTTCCGTGTATCTGTGGCGTTGCTGAACAGTTACAGCGCGTATTTTTTGTCCAATTCCGGCATCAAGCTGGAGAGTCATTAATACAAGACCTCGGTTCCCCTTGGTTGCAGTGTTCGTGAATGTTCTTGTGGGCCGCGGTCCCTGGCCGCCTGGAGTTTCTCCAGCAAGGTTTCAAATTCCACCGGCTTGAGCAGGTAGTCAAAGGCCCCGTTTTTGATGCCCTCTTCTCCTTCGCTGGCCGAGGCGTGGCCGGTGAGGATGACCACCCGGCTTTGGGGGCGGATCTTCTTGATTTCCCGGAGAACCTGGCCGCCGTCCATGTCCGGGAGGCGCATATCGAGCAGGATCACGGCAAAGTCGTTGGCCGCAACCCTGGCGACGGCCGCGCTGCCGCACAGCACTCCTTCTCCGGCCCAGCCCCGCTTGCGCAGACGTTGCACCAGGGTGGAGACGAATTCCTCTTCATCATCAACGACCAGAATGGGAAGTTCCGTCATTTCCGTTCTCCTGTTTCGATGCGTATCAGGCGGGCAGCGGGAAATGGACGCGGAAAACGCAGCCGCCCTGCCTGCCGTTGCGCACCTCGATACCCCCGCCGAGCCGTTCGACGATGCTGTACGAAATGGCCAGTCCGATGCCGGTGCCGCTTCCCGCCTTTTTGGTGGTGAAGAACGGCTCGAACACTTTTTTCAGACCCTCTTCCGACAAGCCCGGCCCGTTGTCGGCAAACTCCACTGCAAGCTGCCCGTTGCCGCGGCTGGTGCTGATGGTGACCGCGCCGTCATTGCCGATGGCGTCGAAGGCGTTGTTTAAAATATTGAGAAACACCTGCTGCAACTGGGCGCTGTCCGTGGTGATCGCAGGGAGGGCGGGGTCGAGGTTGCGCCGGATGGCGATCCGGTGATTGGCCGCCTCCTTTTCAAGGAAAGAGACGGTTTCCTCCACCAGGGTGTTGATGTTGGCCGGCGCTTTCAGCCCATCGGTGGAGCGGGAGAAACCCAGGAGCCGGTGGGTGATGGTGCTGGCCCGCTTGACCTGGGCCTTGATCTTGGCAAAGGCGGCCCGGTATTCCTCGCTGTTTTTCAGGCTTGCCGGATCTTCCTCCTCCAGAAGTTCGTTCAGCCAGCCGGCCTGGTCGCCGATGATCTGCAGAGGGTTGTTGATTTCATGGGCCACATTGGCCGCCATCCTGCCGACCAGGGCCATTTTTTCCGAATTGCGGATGCGGTCGTAGAGCATCATCCGCTGCTGGTCCGCATCCTCCACCTTGTTCATCATGGAACGGACCAGGAAGGTGGCAACACCGAGGATGAGCAGGGCGGCGCAGGCGATGATCAGATGATCGCGCTGCCGGGCCCGGTAAAAATCGGCGAGCGATGTTTTGATGTCGGTTTTCAGCACCAGGGTCCAGGCGTTGTTTTTCATGCCGGTGGTGGCGTACAGGGCACTCTGGGAGTGGTGGATGGTCAGATCGCCTCCCGTGGCAAGCAACCCTTTTTCCCCGGCGGGAAGGGCGGTGAGCCCCAGGCGGCTCGGGGTCTGCAGCTCGCCCTGGTGGTTGAGGATAAAGGCATCCCCGCCCGGCCCTACCTCGGCGCTGGCCAGCAGGGCGTTGAATAGCCCGGAATTGATCGTGGCCCGCAGAACCCAGGAGCGGGTGGGGTCGGTCACCGCCACGATGAAATGCGGCACCCCCCGGTAGCCGGTGAACACATCGCTGATGTACCTGCCGCTCTGCATGACTTCGGCGAACCAGCGCGTTTCGGCGTAATTCTTGTCCTTGAGATCCTCGGCAAAGGGGCCGACGTAGTTGCAATGGCTGCCGTCCTGGGCGATGAGGCCGAGGTCGACGATGACTCCCTGGCGGTTCATGGCCTGGAAGAGTTTTTCAAGGTTGCCGGGGGTGCGCAGCCAGGCAAGGTCGTAGAGTTCCGCGTAGCCGGCCAGCATATTTTCCTGGCTGTCGAGGAAGAGGTCGATGATCTCCCTGCGGCTGTTCGCCAGGCTGGTCAGCTCAACGGTGGTTTTGTTCAGCCAGGACTTTTGGTAAAAATGGGAGGCGGTCCAACTGATGAACAGGAGGGGGATAATGGCCACCAGAATGACCACCACGACAAAAAGCCGCTTCTGCCGCGCATAGTAGGACTCACGCGAGCGGACCGTAAGGGCGCTGCCGGGGATGGTGGCGGTGTACATCTTCATGGCCGGTAACTGCTCAGCAGCACCGCATCTGCTTCGCAGTCTCGCTGCGCTCGCTTAGCTGTCTCAGCCAGCTCGCATAGGCCGACTATAGCTCGCAGGCCTGTTCCGCGCATCTGCGGCACTGCTGAGCAGTTACAGCGCTGGGGATTATGCCTATTTTTAGGCTTTAGATGGAGAGTCTTCATGGCCGGTCGGCATATTTCTGAAGCGGGGACGGGGAGGAGGCGAGGCTTTCCAGCCTTTTCAGTTTGCGCCAGAGGGAAACCCGATCTATGCCCAGCACCTGGGCGGCCCGGGACTTGTTGCCTGCCACATGGGCCAGCACCCGTTGCACATATTCCTGCTCCACTTCCAGCAGGGTGGGGAATCTGCCTTCCGGCGGATACCCTTCGAGCACCCCTGAGGCGGCGGCCAGGGGGCGGATCTCAATGCCTTCGCCGCTGACGATGAAGTGGCGGTTTATGGGGGAGGGTTGTTTGTGCATTCCTGTCGGCCCTGGCTGGGATGATTATTGTTTCAGCATGGTTTTGGCGGTGTCATATTCCCCCGCTTCGGCAAAGGCGGCGGCGGTGGCGGAGCTGTCCAGCAGGTTCTTTTTTGCCTGATGGGCGGTCTTGATCCGTTCCACCAGGATCTCGATGTCAACGGGTTTTTTCAGGTAGTCGAACACACCGAGGCGTCTCGCCTCGGCCTCGTCCAGGTCGTTGCCGTGCCCGGTCTGGATGATGACCTGGATGTTGGGGTAGATCTGGCGCACCCGCCGCAGCACCTCCATGCCGTCGATGCCCGGCATTTTCAGGTCGAGGACCATGACGTCGGGCTCTTTTTCGCCCACATAGCCCAGGGCTTGCTCGCCGTTGAGCGCGGTCTTGCTGCCAAGGTCCCGCAGGTCAAGGCGTTCCGACAGGGTTCTGATGAAATCTTCCTCGTCGTCTACCAGCAGAATTTTGATGTCGTCCATGATGTCCTCAAGGTCGGTTGGCGGGCAGCAGTGGTGGGCTGTCCTATGGTTTTTTCCGGTCGGAGGGGCGTTGTGCCTCCGTATCGTCCTCCAGCAAAGAGAGGGCGGTGTCAAATTCTCCGGCTTGGGCGAAGGTCGCGGCAGCCATCGCCTCTCCGAAGCGCCTGAGCAGGGATTTTTTTCCCTGCCGTTTTTTCCTCCGGCCAAGGGCGGCGGAAATGGAGTTTTTCAGGGCGGAGGTGTCAAAGGGGGCGATGAGTTCATCGGCGGCTCCGGCCTGCATCCCGGCGATGGAGAGCGGGATGTTGTCCGGCCGGTTGATGAGGATCACCTCGGCCTCGGGTATTTTCTCTCGGAAGGCGAGCAAGGGGTGCAGCGCCTCGCTGCCTGCCTGCCGGATATCGAGCAGGACAATCTCCGTTTCGAGGGGGGGCAGGGGCGGTGATTCTCTGGACAATGCCACTGTTATTCCCCAGTCCTGCAACAGCTCCTGCATTGTTTCGGCAAAGCCTGCGTCGCTTGAAACAATGAGCGCGGTCGCTTGCATGGTCGCCTGCCCGGATTCGGTTTTTATCGTGCCGATTCCGTGGCGAAAACGCCGTAGGTCATGCGGATGCCGCCCAACCCCAGCGATTGCAGAAAGTCCTCACCGCCCGGCGTCGGGAGGCTGGGGCTTCCGGCCAGGACAACGGCCTCGGCATGAAGCCCTTCTTCGGCAAAGGCGGCGGCCATGAAGATCTTTTGAAATTGGTCGATCGCCCTGCGCCGGATGGAGACCGGCGCCATGGTTTGGGCGGTTTCCCATTCTCCTGCCTCGGCAAAGGTGATGGCTGTCATCCATTTCTGAAAGGTGTTGAGTGTTTTCATGGCAACCTCCGCAAGTGTTGAGCTTTTCTCCGCGCCCTGAAACAAGCGGGCGGTGTTGTCTTGTGGTATTACAAGGATCGTGCCACTGATTAATTTTCAATGAAAACAGTATGTTGTAAAAACTAGGCGACATGGCAAAACAAGGGGTAGAAACATCATGGAACGTTTGGGAACAGTCGGCGGGCGTGGGATGAAACAATGCCGTTGCCGAAGAGCCCAATTGCTCTGGCGTCGGGAAGGGCGGCAAACACAAATCATGATTTGGTTGCTTGTGTGGTGCGGAAATGATTGATCTTGGCGGAGTGCTAAAAAGATATTGACTTCCCGGGCCATGGTGTTGTATCTGAAACATGTGGGGACAATTTGAAACGTTTTTGGTTTTGCAGCCCGCGCCTTTTTGCTCTCCCCCTCCCTTGACGGGAGGGGGCCGGGGGTGGGTGAAATTGCATCTGCCTATTTCATAGTTATTTTCCCCCTCTCCCTAACCCTCCCCCGCCAGGGGGGAGGGGACTTTTAGGGCTTTTGCAAAAAGTTCAATGGTCCGAGGCCAATGGTAGAAACCCAAGAAAGAGAAGAAGCCAACATCTTCCGCCCCGATCTCGTTGAGATCCTCAATGGGGTGCCGCACGGGATCGCCCTTGTCGATCCGGATCTCCGGCTCATTCTGATGAACCGCTTTCTTGAAGCGCTCACCGGCTATTCCGGCGAGGAAACCCGCGGCATATACTGCGATCATGTGCTTCGCAGCAGTCTTGGCAGAAATGTGCAGATGTTCCGTGAGGCGCTGGAGACCGGGGTTGCCTGCAGCGTCGAGGGCGATATCCTCGGCCTCAACCGTAAAAAGATTCCCATGCGCTTCACCGCCACCCCGGTTGTGGAGCCCTCCGGAGGGCGGCAGGCGCTGGTTCTGGTCCTTGAAGACATCGCCGACTGTCAGAAGACAGGAGGCAAGAAGGAGGTGGGGACGGCCAAGGGGCTGCTGGGGCACAGCCCCAAGATGCAGGAGATCTTTGAACTCCTGCCGGTTCTCGCCCATACCGATTCTTCGGTGCTGATCACCGGCGAGACCGGCACCGGCAAGGACATTCTGGCCGAGGCTGTCCATCTGGCTTCTCGCCGGAGCAAGTATCCCTTCATTAAGGTGAACTGCGGGGCGCTGCCGGAAAGCCTGCTCGAATCTGAGCTTTTCGGCCATGTGCGGGGGGCGTTTACCGGAGCGCACGCCGACAAGCACGGCATGTTTCAGCTTGCCCAGGGCGGCACCATCTATCTTACCGAAATAGGCGATTTGCCCCTGCCGCTCCAAGTGAAGCTGCTCACCGTGCTCGACGACCGGGAATTCTTCCCTCTGGGCAGTCAGAAGAAGGTCCGGGTCGATGTGCGGCTGATCACCGGCACCCACCGCGATTTGAAGCAGTTGGTGGAGGAGGGCAGGTTTAGGGAAGATCTTTTTTTCCGCCTCAATGTCCTGCGGGTACACCTGCCGCCCTTGCGCGAGCGGGATGGGGATGTGCGGCTGCTCATCGACCACTTCCTCCAGATGTTTGCCGCGAGCTTCAAGAAAAACGTGAAAAAGCTCTCCGCCCAGGCCTTGCGGCTGCTGGGCGGCTATCGGTATCCGGGCAATGTCCGTGAGCTGCGCAATATCATTGAATACGGGGTCAATATCTGCCGGGGCGAGGTTATCGAGATCGAGCACCTTCCTCCCTCTGTGCTTGCCGACGCGGGCAAACCGCCCAGAGCGGCGGCCGCAGCCGCAGCGCCAGGGTCCCCGGAATCCGGAAACAAGGATTCCGGAGGGACGGAGGAGCTTCCGGACAACGCCGGAAGCTGGAGCGCCATTGAAAAAAGGAAGATTCTCACCGCGCTCATGCAGACCGGCGGCAGCCGCACCGGTGCGGCCAAGGCGCTTGGCTGGGGGCGCACCACCCTGTGGCGGAAAATGCGAGAATATGACCTTGGGTAAAACAGCATGAAGATCCTGGCAACCCTGCAGAACAACGATATCGCCCCGCGCTTCGACCTGGCCACCGAGGTGCTCATCGCCAAGGTCGTCCGGGGAAAGATTTCCGGGGAGCCGCGCACGGTGCTGCTGCCCGGACCGGGGAGCGACGCGCTGTGCAGCCTGATCATCAAGGAAGAGGTTTCCCTGGTGATCTGCGGCGGCATCGAGGAGGCGCATTTCCAGTATCTGGTTTGGAAAAAAATAGAGGTGATCGACAGGGTGATCGGTCCAGCGCCACGGGCCATCGAGCTGGCCATTGCCAAACAACTGCGGCCGGGGGGGATTGTCCGGACGGAAAGCACGAGGAGGGCCCAGACATGAGCGAAAATCGTTCAAGCAAGCGTAATTGCCCCATATTCTGCGGCCTGTCCGGCAAGGATCTTTCTTCCCAGGCCCGGTACCGTTGCATGTGCAACAGCCTCTTCATCGTGATGCTGGCCATCACCCTGATTCCCCTGTCGATCACCTCGGGGCTCAACTTTTTCCAGTATCAGCAGCTTGTGCGGGAGGATTCCCGGGCCAATGCCCGCTGGAACGCGGAAAGCGCCAGGGCGACCATCAACGCCTACCTGGAAAAACTGGAGGCGGCGATCACCGTGGTTATCGACACCTACAGCTTCGAGGATCTCTCCGACCCCAAAAAACTCGAACAGATTTTCCGGCAGCTCAAGAAGGAGCATCAGGGGCTGGTCGATTTGAGCATTGTTGGTGTGGACGGCATCCAGACCGCCTATGTCGGCCCCTACCGGTTGGCGGGCAAGGATTACAGTGACAGCCTCTGGTTTCATAAGGCCCTGGCCCGGCGGATGTATGTCAGCGAGGTTTTTACCGGGTTCCGCAATGTTCCCCATTTCGTGGTGGCAGCCAGCAAGAAGGATCCCTCTTCGGACCGGTACTGGGTGATCCGGGCGAGCATCGACACCGAAACCCTGGATCGTTTTCTGGCCTTGGCCGACACCGAGGCGCTGGAGGATATCTTTCTTATCAATGACAGCGGGATTCTGCAAAGCGGTTCCCGCTACCATGGCGACGCCATGGAGAGTTTTCAGCTCACCCGCAAACCCAAGCAGAACGACATCGTTATTTTCGAGGAGATGCGCGGCAACAGCAGCTTCTACCGGGCCGTGAGCCGGATTCCGAACACGCCCTGGCTGCTGGTTCTTGACCAGCAGGGAGCAGAGGCCAGGAAAATATGGCACATCTTCAAAGGGCGGCTGCAGCTCACCCTCGGTCTTTGCTTTCTTGCTTCGGGGGGGATGGTTTTCTGGCTTTCCCGCTTTTTGGCGGGCAAGTTTCGTGAGGCCGATGAAACGCGCGATTCGATTTTGAGCGAAACGGAACATTCCAACAAGCTTGCCTCCATCGGGAGGCTGGCTGCGGGCGTTGCCCATGAGATCAACAACCCCTTGGCGATCATCGCGGAAAAGGCGGGGTTGATGCAGGATTTGATCGGGCTGGAGCAGGACTTCCGCCACCGGGCAAAATTTCTCGATCAACTGGCTTCTTTGCAAAACGCAGTGGTCCGGGCGAGAACCATCACCCACCGGCTGCTCGGCTTTGCCCGGCGGATGGAAACCTCCCTGACCCTGGTGCAGCTCAACGCGATCGTCACGGAGGTCTTGAGTTTTCTGGAAAAAGACGCGGCTTACCGCAACATTCATATCCTCCTGCAGCTCCAGGAAAACCTGCCGGTCATCCGGGCGGACCACGGTCAGTTGCAGCAGGTGTTCTTGAACGTGATCAACAACGCCATCGACGCGATTCGCAGCGACGGCGAGATCCATATCACCTCCCGCCGCGAAAACCAGAAAACGGTGATGGTGGCAATCTCCGACACCGGGCCGGGGATTGCCCCGGATGTGCTCAAGCACATCTTTGATCCATTTTTCACCACCAAGGGCAACGAAGAGAAAAAGGGCACCGGCCTGGGGCTGTCCATCACCTACGGAATCGTGCAGAAAATGGGGGGCAAAATCGAGGTGAGCAGCGAGGTCGGAGTGGGCACCACCTTTATCATCACTTTTCCGGTTTACAAAGAAGGCAGCGAGGAAGAAAGCAATGACCGCGCATAGGATTCTGATTGTTGACGACGAGCTTGATTTCGGGACAACCCTGGCTGAGCGCTTGGAACTGCGGGGCTATGCCGCAAAAGCGGTGAGCGGCGCCCAGGAGGCGATGGGGGTGCTCGCTGACAATTGGCGGCCGGACGTGGTCCTCCTCGACCTGATGATGCCGGGAGTGGACGGCCTCGCCACCCTGGACCTTATCAAGCAGCACGACCCAAAAATTCAGGTGATCATCCTCACCGGACACGGCTCCACCGAGAGCGGCATCCTTGGCATGCAGCGCGGGTTGTTCGATTACATCATGAAGCCGGTGGACATCGGCGAATTGATCACCAGGATCAACGAGGCCGGCGCCCAATAAAAGGGGGATTGTCCTTGACCGCCAATGTTTTTTTGGTATGGTTCGGCGTGGGCGAGACTGCCGGGTGAGATCCGCGGCGCACTGCCGCAAGGGTCATTTCTTTTGCTCATTCTTCATAGCCATCCTCTTCAACACGAGAGAGCCGATCATGCGTACATCCGAGACCATCATCATAGCCTTCGCCGCTGTTCTGGCGAGCCTGGGGTTGCCTGCGGCCGCTTGTGCCGCCGGGGGAGGAGGGCATGCCGACATGGGGGTGTCCCTTCCCCTGTACAGTGTCCTGCCGTTTGCGGGCATGCTCCTTTCCATCGCGTTTTTTCCGCTGCTGGCGCCGAAGTTCTGGCATCATCATTTCGGCAAGGTTTCCGCCTTCTGGGCCGTGGTTCTGGTTACTCCCCTCGTGCTGAAGTACCAGGGGGGCGCAGTGTATGAAATCCTCCATATCGTGCTGGCCGATTATGTTCCGTTCATCATCCTGCTCGGCGCCCTGTATACGGTGTCAGGCGGGATTTTGCTCAAGGGCACGCTCCGGGGCACTCCGGCGCTCAACACCGGAATCCTCGCCATCGGCACCATCCTCGCCTCCTGGATGGGAACCACGGGCGCGGCCATGCTCCTGATCCGCCCGCTTTTAAGGGCCAATGCGCACAGAAAGCATCGGACATTCATGGTCGTCTTTTTTATCTTCCTGGTCGCCAATGTGGGCGGCTCGCTCACCCCTCTCGGCGATCCCCCCCTGTTCCTGGGATTTCTGCGGGGTGTGCCTTTTTTTTGGACCTTTCATCTTCTTCCCCACATGCTGGTGGCGGCAGGCATTCTGCTGACCCTCTATTATCTGCTGGACAGGCATTACTACCGCCGGGAAGGGATCACCGCCGCGCCTGACGACGGCGCCCAAGAGCCGATCCGCATCGAAGGCGCATACAACTTTATCTTTCTTGCCGGCATTGTCGGGGCGGTGCTGATGAGCGGCATGGCCAAATGGGGCGACATCTCGATTGTCGGCATCCACCGCGGCGTGCAGGATGTGGTCAGGGACGGCTTGCTGGTCCTGATGGCGGGACTGTCCATGGTGGTAACCCCTAGGCCCCTGCGGGAAGCGAACGCTTTCACCTGGTTTCCGATTCAGGAGGTCGCCATACTCTTTATCGGAATTTTTCTGACGATGATCCCGTGCCTCAAGATACTCCAGGCAGGATCGCAGGGCGAACTGGCTTTTCTCATCGCGGCGGTGCGAGAACCGCTCCATTACTTCTGGATCACCGGCATGCTCTCGGCTTTTCTCGATAATGCCCCCACCTATCTGACCTTTTTGAGCACGGCTATGGGCGGGTTTTATCCCGGGGTCGCGGAAAGCGAGGCGGTCATGCTCCTGATCAAGGAAAATCCCCTCTATCTCCTGGCTATTTCCGCAGGTTCGGTGTTTTTCGGCGCGTTTACCTATATCGGCAATGCGCCGAACTTCATGGTGCGGTCCATCGCAGAGGAGGCAGGCACTCCCATGCCCACCTTCTTCGGGTATTTATTCAAGTATTCCGCGCCCATTCTGGGGAGCGTTTTCGTCGTAATATCAATTCTTTTCTTTATCTGACACAAGGGGGAGCCATGAAAATAGAGAAGATCCTGTTCCCGACCAAATTCAGGGAATTCGCCTTCGAGGCTCTTGAGTCCCTGCTCGTGCTCAAGGATGCCGGCTTGCGGGATGTTGTGCTGCACAACGTCATCCCCCGGGATGAGGTGGGTTTTGTCCCGTACGGCGGCTATTTGAAGGATGAGGAGGAACGGCTGCGGGAAGAGACCCGGATCCGTTTTCAGGAATGGCAGCAGGCGCTTTCCGCGCACGGGATAGGGAGCAAGATCGTCATCGAGGTGGGGGATCCGGTTCCCAACATCCTGGCCCTTGCGGAAAAAGAGAAAATCGATCTGATCGTTGTCGGCAAAAAGAAGAAGACCGGCCCGGAGTTGTCATTCGTGGGATCCCACACCCTGCAGTTGATCACCCGCAGCACTGTGCCGATTTTGGTGAGCAAGCACATGGTGGAGTATGAATTTTCCGGGGAAATGGTGACGCGTCTCAATGATAAAGTTTTCCAGAGGCCTCTTTTGGCCACGGATTGGTCGGAGCCCTCAACCCGGGCTCTCGAACTGCTCTCATCCTTGAAAAACGTTGTTGAGGCGGTGTCCGTGTGCCATGTCATCGGGGTAAAGATCGCCAAGAACCTCGACAAGTCAGGGCTGCATCTCCTGGAAAAAGAGAGCCGGGAACGGCTGGCCCGCTATTGCGAAAAATTGACCGCCGCTGGCATTCCTGCCGAGCCGCATCTTGGCGCAGGGAGGAGTGTCCTTGAAATAATTCGCATTGCCCGGGAAACCCATGCCACCATGATCATGATGGGAACCACGGGAAAAGACCGGCTCCATGAATTCTTTCTGGGGAGTAATTCGCACCGGGTGGCCGAGGCCTCGGAACTGCCCACGCTTTTGGTGCCGTAGCCTGGAGGGGCTCGCAGAAATTGCGGCCTGTAGTTGTCTTCCCATTTTTTATTGACATGCTTGAGCCAGCCATTGTAAGCACAATGGAGTCTTTTTTCGATATACCGCCTTGTTGCGGACCGAAGCGCAACGGGACAGGGCTAATCTTTGCCGGACAGAAAATACTTTTATGAAACAACGAATCCGGAAACAACAGCGCGGTTTTTCGGTGCTGGAACTGTTGATCGTCATGATCATTCTCCTGCTGCTTGCCTCCCTGGTCGGCCCCAAACTCTTTGGCACCGAGGGGAAGGCTCATCAGAAGACGGCCAAGACCCAGATCGAAATGCTCATGGCGGCCATGGAGGCTTTTCGCCATGATGTGGGCCGCTATCCGACCCAGCAGGAAGGGTTGGCCGCCTTGGCCGCCGATCCGGGGGTGAAGAAATGGGACGGCGCTTATCTGAAAAGGGCCGTGCCCAACGACCCATGGGGAAATCCCTATCGCTACAAGAATCCCGGCGAGCACGGCGCGGTGGATATCTTTTCCTACGGGCGCGACAATCAGCCGGGCGGGGAAAAAGAAAACGCCGACCTCGGCAGTTGGGAATGGGGAAGGCCCAAGGCGACAGGAATGTGACCTGCGCCGTTCCCCTTGGCGCAGCGCAGGTATTTTTTGGGCTTTGGGAGAAAAAAAGAGGGGGTGTTGATTCGTCGGCCAGCTCATGCTTTGGAGGCGGTTGAAGCAGATTCTTCAACCGCCTCTTTCTTTTTCACCGTGCGCTTATTTTCCCACCAGCCGTTCCAAAATCCTGTAGCTCCGCGCCACCATGTTCCTGGGCTCCACCATGAGACCGGCCTGGATCATGGCGTTGTCGAAGATCTGCTCCACCACGCTTGCCGCCACCTCACCATCCTTGTTCTTCAGCCCGGTCAGTCCCTTGATCAGGGGGTGGCTGGTGTTGATCTCCAGGTTTTTGCCGCCGAACTGCTGCAGCCCCTGGCCCGAGGCGCGCATGATTCGTTCCATGCTGCTGGTGACAAAGCCGTCGGGGTTGACCACCATGGCCGGGCTGTCGGTGAGGCGTTTTGAGGCGAGAACCTCTTTCACCTGCTCGCCCAGCACCTCCTTCATCCAGGTGGTCAGGGTCTCGGACTCTGCGGCGTCCATGGCCTCGCTCCGGGCTTTTTCCTTGTCCGCCTCGGTTTCCGTCGCTGCTTCGGGAAGATCGAGGTTGCCGCGGTCGGCGGAGACCAGTTTTTTCTCTCCAAACATACTGAGGTGGCTCATGGCGAAATCATCGATGGGCTCCAGGGTGTAGATCACCTCGATATTGCGCTTCTTGAAGGCCTCGATGTAGGGGCCGTTTTCAATGGCCTCCCGGCTGGGGCCGTTGATGTAGAAGATCTCCTTCTGCCCCTCGGGCATGCGCTCCACATATTCGGCCAGGGAGGTGAAGACCCCGGCTTCGGTCTTGGAGGACTCAAAGCGCAGGAGCTTGGCAGCCTCTTCGCGGTAGGCAAAATCCGAGATCACCCCTTCCTTGATAAACATGCCGAAGTTCTTCCAGAATTCGGTGTACTTCTCCGGCTCGCTCTTGGCCATTTCCTCCAGGAACTTGAGCACCCGCTTGGTCACCACCTTGTTGATCTTGGCGACCAGGGCGTTGTCCTGCAAGGCCTGGCGGGAGATGTTGAGCGGCAGGTCTTCGCTGTCGATGACCCCGCGCAGGAAGCGCAGCCATTCCGGGAGGATGGTCTTGCTGTGCTGCTCGATCAAGACCCGCTGGCAGTAGAGGTTGACCCCCGGCTCCATGCGGCCAAAACCCATGGCCTCGAAATTCTCCTTGGGGATGAAGAGCAGGGTTTTGATGGCCAGGGGGGCGTCCGCGGAAAAGTGGAGCCGGGCCAGGGGCTCGTCATAGGCATTGGCGATGAATTTGTAAAACTCGGTGTAGGCGTCCTCGCTGATCTCGCTCTTGCCCAGGGTCCAGATGGCCTGGACCGTGTTGATTGTCTCGCCCTTGAGCTTGATGGGGAAGGGGACAAAGCTGGAATATTGCTTGATGATGCGGCGGATGGTCTGCTCGTCGGCAAACTCCTTGGCCTCGTCGGTGAGTTCCAGGGTGATGCTGGTGCCGCGCCGGATGCCGGGGCACATGGCGATGGTGAAGGTGCCGCCGCCGTCGGAGACCCACTCGTGGCCCATGTCGTCCATGCGGAAGGAGCGGGATTTGACCGTGACTTTCTTGGCCACCATGAAGGCGGCATAAAAGCCCACGCCGAACTGGCCGATCAGGTTGACATCCTTGCGGTCGGCCTCGGAGAGCTTGCTGAAAAAAGTCTTGGAGCCGGAATGGGCGATGGTGCCCAGATTGGCCTCCAGCTCGCCGCGGTCCATGCCGATGCCGGAATCGGTGATGGTGAGGGTGTTTGCCTTTTCGTCAAAGTCGATGGTGATTTCCAGAGGCACATGGCTGTCAAAGACCTCCTCTTCCACCACGCTCTGGTGGCGGAATTTTTCCAGGGCGTCCGCGGCGTTGGAGATCAATTCGCGCAGGAAGATCTCTTTTTCCGTGTAGAGCGAATGGATCACGATATCGAGCATCTTTTTTACTTCGGCCTGAAACTCCTTGGTCTCTGTCTGGGGGGTGGTTTTCTTGGGACTCATTGGTTCTCTCTCTGAATGTGTTTCGTTGGGGCGTTGCAGGTGTTTCTACCTGTGGCCCGGGATGGTTCTTTTGTTGCCGAACCGGCAATGTGGCTCAAAAAATAATCATCTCCATGGCCCTGTCAAGCTGCACCAGGCTGAGGTTCGCAACTAGCCGCACTGTTGGTGTTTTTGTAATGCCTCCTAAATATTTACAACCGTGTCCGAATATGTGATAATCCACCCGTTGGCATTATGTGCTTGCGCCCGCATGGGCTCCAGACCTTTTGAATCGGGAAAAGTAATGATCGATGTAGCCGCCGAGTATGTCAGGGATGTGGAAAAAATAGCGCCGTGCCCGGAGGTGGCGCTGGATGTACTGTCCATGGCCCACGCCGCGGATTGTTCCATCCCCAAGCTGTCGGAAAAGATCGAGCAGGATCCGGGCCTCACCGCCAACATGCTGCAGATGGCCAACTCCGCCTACTTCGGCCACATGAAAAAGATCACCTCGGTCAAGGACATCATCGTCCGCATGGGGGTGGACGCGGTCAAGATCATCTCCATCACCAGCGCTTCGGTGGGGCTGCTCAGGTCGCCGCAGGCGGCCTATGCCCTTGGCCGAGGCGAGCTCTGGCGCCATTCCTTTGCCGTGGCCATCCTGGCCAATATCATTGCCCGCAACGCCAAGGCCAGGGATACCTCCGCCATTTATACCGCAGGCCTCCTCCATGACGTTGGCAAGGTGATTCTTGACCGGCCCTTGCAGGTGGCGAGTTACAGCCGGGATGAAAACAGCGAGCCGGAGGATCTCGTGACCGTGGAACGGCGTCTGCTGCATACGGACCACGCCGAGGTGGGCATGGCCCTGTTGGAAAAATGGGGTCTGCCCGAGGCGGTTTCCGTGCCGGTCGGCCTGCACCATGACATGACCCAGCCCCAATCAAAAAGGCTGGGGTCCAAGATCATCTACCTGGCGGACGAATTGGTGCATCTTACCGAATACGACGCAGGCAGTTCCGGGGACTTCTTCTTTGACGTGCTGGCCTACGAGAGCATGAAAGGAGAGCTGCCCGAGGTGCCCAATTTTGAAAGCAATATGCGGTTGATTATCGAGGAGTTCGTCGATAAATATCAGGATGCCGTCGCTGTGTTCAGCCTCTAGTCCGGCGACGGCCGGAATTTTCCTCTCCATGCGCTACTATCTCGCCACCGGCGCCCTGCTCGGGCTTGGCGCCGGCCTTTCTCCCGGCCCTCTCCTGACCCTGGTTATCTCCGAATCCCTGCGCCGCGGCGCGGCAGCCGGAGTCAGGGTGGCCCTGGCTCCCCTGGTCAGCGATCTGCCCATCATCATCTTGGTTCTGCTGGGGCTGGGACGCGTTGCGTCCGCCGGCATGCTGCCGGGGATTCTTGCCCTGGCAGGCGGGGGTCTGGTGATCTGGATGGGGGTGGGGGAGTTGCGCAGTACCGGGGAGGTGGCTGTCGAGAACCGGGTGCAAACGCACCCGCTCCGCCGGGGGGTTTGGGTCAACGTCCTCAGCCCCTACCCCTATCTGTTCTGGCTGGGCGTGGGCGGCCCTATCCTTCTCAAGGCCTGGGACTACAAGCAGGGGGCGCCTTTTGTCTTTCTGGGGAGTTTCTATCTGCTGTTGGTGGGGAGCAAGGCGCTCCTTGCCTGCGTGGCCGGGCGGATGGTTTTCCTGGGCAGCAAAGGCTACCGCCTCACCCTGCGGGTTCTTGGCCTGCTGCTTTGCCTTTTCGGCCTTTCCCTGATCAAGGAGGGGCTCACCCTCTGCGGCCTTATCCCCTAAGCTGCTTCACCGATCAGCACCGCCTCCTGGATATGCATGAGCCGGTCGATGTCCAGAAGGATGGTCACGCCCTCGGCGAGTTTGGCCATGCCCAGCAAACACTGGCTGTCAACCACACTGCCGAATTGGGGCGAATCTTCCACCTCCTGCTCCTTGATGGTCACCACCTCGGACACCGCATCGACAATGATGCCGATGAGCCGGGAGCCGGTGAGGCCGGAAACCTCCACCACGATGATGCAGGTGCGGTCGTCGTACTCCACGCTTTCCATGCCGAATTTGCTCCGCATGTCCATGACCGGGATGACTTTGTCCCGCAGGTTGATGACCCCTCTGAAAAACGGCGGCATCTGCGGCAGCTCGTGGATGGCCATCAGGCCGATGATCTCCCGGACATCGAGGATGCCGAGCCCGTAGCGCTCCTTGCCCAGGGTGAAGATCAGATACTTGCCCTCGCGGGAGGCCAGGGACTGGTCGATGCCAAGCTTCTTGGCCGCGCCCCTGGGCGCGGTGGTTTCCCGGCTTCCTCCTGCTGCGATCGGCGCATGCTTGCAGGCGATATCGGCAAAGCGGGTGTCGATGAATTCGGCCAGATTGATGCGCCGCCCGATCTCCATCTTGCTGGTCATGTAGTCCTGGATGGTCTCCAGATCTTCCTTGACCGGATAGAGATTGTCCGTGGTGATCCCCTGGGGGTCGGAAAGCACGGTGCGGAGCAGGCCGGGTTCGAGGCCGATTTTTTTCTGGGGGTCGAGAAAGGTTACGGCGATCTCCGCCGCCTCGTCCACATGATCGCGGATATAGAGGCCGGCTTCCACCAGCATGGTGGTGAATTCCTGCACCGCCTCGGGATACTTGCTGAGAATCTCTTCCCGGAAGACCACCACGCAGCAGGGATGGTCCTGCCACACCTCGCTGGAAAGGAACTGACGCTCGGCAATCCCTGCGGTAATGGCCCGCGAGCCGATGGGCTCGGCCACCAGAAAACCGCTGGCTTCGGCATTGTCCTTTAAAAATTCCGGCATGGCCACCGGCGGCACCACGTCGAAAAGAACGTTGACCGCTTCCTTGCCCGCTACCCCGGGCCGCAAGCCCATCTGGGTGAAGTACATGTGGGCCAACATGTTGTGGATCGACATCTTGTGGGGGATATAGAAGGTCTTGTGCTTGAAGAATTGCTGGTACGGCTTGGCATACTTGCCGGTTTTGTTGCGCACGCAGATGCTGCCGTTGCGGTGGGCGAAAAGCACCAGCTTGATGGGCACCCCGTAGCTGAAGAGATCCATGGCCATGGGCGCCAGGATAAAGGCGCCGTCCACCTCGCCGTTTTCCAGGGCGTTTTGCACCGGGTTCCAGCCCGGCATGCAGAGGGTGTCCAGGCTGAAGTGGAGCGGATTTTTTTGCCCCGAGGCCACCTGGTGCTTGAGCACGCCCAGGGCCAGATGGTCGGTGATCTGGATATGGGCCATCTTGAGGTGAACCTTGCCCTCGGCGCTCATCTTGGGGCCTTCCTCTTTCTTGGGGGCTGCAACCTGCTTCAGGCCGAAGATCTCATCGATGAGTACCTTGAGCTCGTCCGGGGTAAAGGGCTTGGCCACCACGCCGTTGGCGCCGGCCTCCTTGGCCTTGGCCACATAGGCCTTGTCGCCGTGCCCCGTGGCCATGAGAAAGGGGAGGTTCTTGAAAGCATCGTGCCCGCGCATCCACTGCAGCAGTTGATAGCCGTCGCAGTTGGGCATGGACCAGTCGCTGATGACCAGGGCGATGTCCGGTTCGGCACCAAGCTTTTCCATGGCGTCGTTGCCGTCTTTTGCCTCGACGATGTTGGTAAAGCCGACCTGGCCGAGGATCCGGGCTTCCATTTTGCGCATGGTCCCGGCATCTTCAACGAGTAAGATCTTCATCTGCGGATCAAGAGCCATTGTGCCACCTCCTGTGGTCCAATATAGAGGAAGAAAGATGTTTCGACAAGTTCGGAGAATTTTCCGGGCGGTCCCGGCGCGAAGGTTTTATATTGGGGACGCAGGGCATAACGGCTTTCTCTTCGGCTCAGGATATGTGCATGACGGAAAAAATTCTCTATACCCTCCATGAGACCCAGGCGCTGCTGGAGCAAGGAGCGGTGCTGGTGGTGGATATCCGCGATCAGGACACCTTTGCCGAGGGGCACATCCCCGGAGCGGTGAATATGCCGGAGATCTTTTCTTTCTTAAGCGAGAGCACCCCGGAAGGGCTGGCTGCCCTGCAGAATACCTTTGGGGCGAGTTTCTCCCGGGTGGGCGTCGCCCACGACCACAAGGTTGTTTTTTACGAAGACAGCTTCGATACCAGGTATGGCGCTTCCTGCCGCGGGTATTGGCTGGCCCGCTACCTCGGCCACCCGGACTGCGGCATTCTCGACGGCGGCTTTTGGGCCTGGCAGCAGTATGGGTTGCCCGAGGAAACTGCGGAGATCCCGCCCATCCCCAGCCGGTTTCTCCCCCACCCCAACACCGCCCTGATGGCGACCAGGGATGATGTTCTCGCGGCCTTGGGTGGTTCGGAAACCATTCTCCTCGACAACCGGGATGCCAACGAATGGCTGGGCCATACCTCCTCGCCCTACGGCTTCGATTTTGCCCCCCGGCGGGGAAGGATTCCCACCGCCCGCTGGATTGAATGGTACAGCTTCATGAGCAGGGACGCGATTCCGGCCTTCCGGCCAGCCCATGAAATCCGGGCCTTGTGCGCCAGCCAGCAGATCTATCCGGACAGCGAGATCATCATCTTCTGCTTCAAGGGGTCGCGGGCGGCCAATACCTATGTGGCATTGAAGCTGGCCGGATTCAACCGCTTGCGGGTCTATTTCGCCTCCTGGAACGAATGGTCCAGGAATCCGAGCCTGCCCATCGAGAGCGGGGAGCCGCGGGGCGCCTGATTTCCCGGCTTGTTTCCGTTCTCCTTCGGCCCCGCCATGGCGGGGCTTTTTTCTTGCCAGCCCCGGGGAAAAATGGTCAAGTGGCCGCGAACCCGCGCATTCCACCCCATAACCCCATCCGCGCAGCCTGTTTCATGGAATTTTCCGCAATCCTGCTCATCGCCCTGGCTTTGGCCGTGGACGCTTTTGCCGTGGCTCTGGCCGCCGGGGTCAGCCTGTGCCAGGTCGATTCCCGGCAGGTGTTCCGCCTGGCCTTCCACTTTGGTTTTTTTCAGGCCGGGATGAACATCCTCGGCTGGCTGGGCGGGCTTACGGTCCGTTCCTACATCGAGGCCTTTGACCACTGGCTCGCCTTTGGCCTCCTCGCCTTCGTGGGGGTCAAGATGATCTGGGAGGCGATTCGGGAGGAGCACGAGGCGGAAGAGGGTGCGGACCCCACCAAAGGGCGGATGCTCATCACCCTTTCGGTGGCAACGAGTATCGATTCCCTGGCCGTAGGCTTGAGCTTTGCCGTGCTTGAGATCAGCGTCTGGCTTCCGGCCCTGATCATCGGCCTGGTCGCCTCGGCTCTCACCGCGCTGGGTCTGCGGCTGGGCTGTCTGCTGGGCGCGGCCTCGCGCTTGGGCTCCCGGGCCGAGATTGTCGGCGGCCTGGTTCTGCTTGGCATCGGCTTCAAAATTCTCTATGAACACGGGGTGTTATAGGCATTCTCCCCCCCGGTTCCCATACATTTCCATTGCATTCTCAAAGGGGCGCTGGTATGTTTTTGCGTCTTGAACTTCCTTTATCTTTCCTGTCAACAACACCCCGCGGCCTGCGCCGGAGGTTATCGGAGAATTTGTGATGAGTATTCGCGAAGACGCTATCAGGGGCACGCTCACCCCTCTTTTTGAAAATTGTGCCGCCAACGAGAATATCGCGGTCCAGACCCTGATGCAGGGAGTGGCTGCTGGCACGATCTGCATTCCCAAGAATAAAAACCACCAATTCGACCGGATCATGGGTGTGGGCAAGGGGTTGTCCACCAAGGTCAACGCCAATATCGGCTCCTCCAAGGATTATCCCGAGGTGAGCCAGGAGCTGCAGAAGCTCTGCGTCTGCCTTAAGGCCGGGGCCGACACGGTGATGGACCTTTCCATGGGCGGCGAGTTGAATGAGATTCGCCGCGAGATTCTGGCAAGCTGCCCCATCCCCCTGGGCACCGTGCCCATTTACCAGTCCATTGCCGAGGTGGTGGAGAAGCAGAAGAAAAAGATCGGCGAGGTCACGGTTGCCCAGATGTTCAAGGGCATTGAGCAACAGGCCAAGGATGGGGTTGACTTCATGACCATCCATTCCGGTATTACCAGAAGCACCATGGACCGGGTTCGCAACCATAAGCGGCTCATGGGCGTGGTCAGCCGGGGCGGCTCCTTTACCATCGAGTGGATGAGCTACAACAAGAAAGAAAACCCGATGTACGAGCATTTTGACGAGTTGCTGGCCATCCTCAAGGAGCATGAGGTCACCCTGAGCCTGGGCGACGGCATCCGGCCGGGCTGCCTGGCCGACGCCACCGACCGGGGCCAGATCCAGGAACTGATCCACCTGGGCGAGCTGACCCAGCGCGCCTGGGAGGCCGGGGTGCAGGTGATGGTCGAGGGGCCGGGCCATATGCCGCTCAACCAGATCCAGGCCAATATCCTACTCCAGAAGCAGCTCTGCCACGGGGCGCCCTTCTACGTGTTGGGCCCGCTGGTCACGGACATCGCGCCGGGCTACGACCATATCACCGGCGCCATCGGCGGGGCCATCGCCGGCGCGGCTGGGGCCGATTTCCTCTGCTACGTCACCCCGGCCGAGCATCTCAAGCTGCCCAGCGCCGAGGACGTGCACGAGGGGGTCATGGCCTCCCGCATCGCCGCCCATGCGGCGGACATCGCCAAGGGGTTGCCCGGCGCCATCGACAAGGACATCGCCATGGCCAAGTGCCGCAACAATCTGGACTGGAAAGGCCAGATCGAGCTTTCCATCGATCCGGAAAAGGCGCGGCGTTTCCGGGAGGAGGGGAGTTCCTACAAGGGCGACGCCTGCAGCATGTGCGGCTCGTACTGCGCCATCAAGGTGTACAAACAGGCCACCGCCCCCGACCGCTTGCAGAAGTAATTATAACTGATCACGGCGTAAGCCTCGACGAACGGCGTATGTCACCAAAATAAGCGGCCACAGGGTGCCGCAGATGCGCGTGTCAATTGTCGGCAGCAGTGCCGACCAAGAGCCTTGTTCGCTATACATCAGGTATGCGGACAAGGCGATGACAAAGCAGATGCGGCACCCTGTGGCCGCTTGCAGAAATAATTTCGCCATCACCACAGAGGAGGACGCAGCGCATGACCGAATTTCTGGGGCAGATTGTCGATTTTGTCAACAGCACCAACGTGCCGCAACAGTTCCGCGAGGTAGACTTTAAGGGGCTTTTCACCAACACCTGGTTTCTGGTCCCCTTTATCGCTTTTATTTGCTACAACCTCTACAAGCAGGCCGTGGATACTCTGGTCTTGACCGGGCTCGGTTTCGGACTGTGGCTTTTCAGCGGGAGCCGCTACATGGAGGGATTGGTGGTGGACGGGACTCTCCAGCTCGGCAAGGTCTTGCCCGTGGCCGGGGTGTTCATCGGCGCCATAGCAATCGCCGTCTACTTCCTCTTCATGCGCTCAGACTGATTGTTGGCAGGGACGCAGCAACCGTGAGCAACCGGATTGAGGAAATCCACGCCCGCCTGCTTGATCATTTCGGCCCCCAGCATTGGTGGCCCGGTGAAACCCCTTTTGAGATCATGCTCGGCGCGGTTCTGACCCAGAACACCAGTTGGCGCAATGTGAGCATGGTCATCGAAACATTGCGGCAAGAGGGGCTTCTCTCCTTTGAAGCCCTGGAAGCCCTGCCCCTCGAGGTTCTCGCCGAAAAAATCCGGCCTTCGGGGTACTACAACCAGAAGGCCAAACGCCTCAAGGGGCTTTTCGCCGCCATCCGGGAAGAGAGCGGGGATCTCGAGACCTTTTTCGAGCAAAGCACCCAGACCCTCCGGGAAAAACTGCTGGCCATAAAGGGGATCGGCCCGGAAACCGCCGATTCCATTACGCTGTATGGGGCTGGCAAACCGGTGTTCGTGGTGGATGCCTACACCTATCGCATCCTGCTCCGGCATGACCTCATTGCGGAAGACGCCGGGTATGAAGAGATCCAGGATCTCTTCCTGGGCAAGCTGCCCACCGACGCCCAGCTCTTCAACGAATACCACGCTCTTCTGGTCCGCCTTGCCAAGGAATACTGCAAGAAAACCAATCCGCTCTGCGATGGCTGCCCCTTGCAGGGGGTTTAGCCCCGGGGCTGATTTTCGGTTGACATGGGTTTCTAAAACCAAGTAAAGAGCTTTTGCTGGTTTGAATTGTATCGTGGCGGTGTGGACCCCTGATTTTCTTGTCGCCTTCTCTCTGTCTCCTCTCCCGTCAACTCAAGCGAGCGGCTGTTGTGTTTCCGGAGTTGCCGCTGGGCGGCCCATAAAAATGAGATGCTGGCCGGATAAAATTCCGCCCCGGACAGGAGGCGTACCGACATGCTTACCGTGTACAAACGCTTTGATCATCAGTTGCAGATCGTCACGGACAGCGGGCCTGTGCCAAGATCCTGGATCCGCATGGTCAACCCGACCTCGGAGGAAATCAGCACGGTTTCCACCTCCACCGGAGTGCCGGAAGACTTGCTCCGCGCCGCGCTGGACTCGGAAGAACGCTCCCGTATCGAAATCGAAGACAACTGCCTGCTGGTGCTCACCAATTTTCCGGTGCTGCGCGGGCCGGACATGTACGACACCCTGCCGCTGGGCATTATCCTGACTCCGGACCAGGTCATTACCGTCTCGCTGGAAGAAACCGAGATCCTGCCCGGAAACATCGTCGGCCCCGGGGCCCCGGCCTATTACAACACCGGCAAGCGCACCCGCTTTCTTTTTCAGATTCTCTACAAGACCGCCAAGGTGTATCTGCGCTTCATCCATCAGATCAACCGCCAAACCGACGAAATCGAGCGGCATTTGCGTAAATCGATGAACAATGCGGAGGTTTTCAGGCTGTTCGACATGGAAAAGGGCCTTACCTACTTCACGGTGGCCTTGCGCTCCAACGGCCTGGTTCTGGAGCGGCTGCTGCGGCTTAGGAAGAACAGCGCCCTGCAGCATTTGCTGCCGCAGTACGAAGAGGATGAGGACATCCTCGAGGACGCCATTATTGAAAACCGTCAGGCCCTTGAGATGGTGCAGATGTACTCCGACATCCTGAGCGGGATGATGGATGCCTTCACCTCGGTGATCTCCAATAATCTCAACCAGGTGATGAAGCTGCTCGCCTCGGTGACCATCCTTCTCTCCATCCCGACCATGATCGCCAGCTTCTGGGGCATGAACGTGGGCGTTCCCTTTCTGGATCAGCAGGTTGGGTTCTGGTACGTGCTGCTGTGCTCCATGTCGCTCACCGGCGTGGCCGGATATGTCCTCTGGAAGAAACGGATGTTTTAGTAACTGTCCAGCAGCACCACATCTGCTTTGTCATCGGCTTGGCTCATGTGCACTAGCACATTTCGCAGGCCTCTTCCGCGCATCTGCGGCGCTGCTGAACAGTTACCGGCCCTTTCCGGTTCCGCGCTATTCGCTTTTCCCTTTGCCAGGGGATTTTTGTCTGTCCTGCCAGAGCAGTTGTCTGCAGACCCCGCGGATGATCTTGATCTCCTTTGACTTCAAACCGATCCGCCCGAGAAACTGGCGGATGCTCTTCATCCAGTAATCATCCTCCCCCTTTTTCAAGAAGCCGATGGTGGCAAGCGTTTCTTCCACATGGCCGAACATCGCCTCAAGCTCCTGTTTGTCGCCCTGCTTTGGGGCCGAGACGGGAAAGGCGGTGCGGCTCACTGCGTCCAGAACGCTGTAATGGAGTTCGTGGCAGAGGATGGCCACTGCCTGGGCCAGATTGAGGGAGGAAAAATCAACGGTGGGGATGGTGGTGATTTGGTTGCAGTAGCGGAGCTCCTCGTTGGCCAACCCCCGGTCTTCCGGGCCGAAGAGCAGGGCGACCCGGTTGTTCTTGAGCTGGGGCAGGACCTCGCCCATGAGCTGCCTGGGGCTGTTGACCGTGGTCCGCTTCCGGCCCTGGCGGGCCGAGGTGCCCAGCACCCAGCCGAAGGGGGCCAGGGCCTCCCCCAGCTCCCGGTGGTGTTCCAGGGTGTCGATGAGATGGGCTGCCTTGGCGGTGGCCAGGGTGAGCATCCTCTCGCGGTCCGGTACTTCCCGGCAGACGAGGATGAGCCTGCCAATCCCCATGTTCGCCGCAACCCGCGCGGCGGAGCCGACATTCTCGGCAAACTTTGGGGAGACCAGGACGATGGCCGCCTGACCCATCAGTTCCCGCACCGTATCCTGCACCGCCTCGTTCATTTGTCTGGAGCAGGCCGCTTCTTTGGTTGGGCCACGGATTTTTTCCGGGGCTTGGCCTGGCTTGGCGTGCGTTTTTTTGGGGCAGCCTGCGCCAAATCCGTGGCCCGGGCCAATTTTTCCTCCACGCTGAAATTGATCCGCCGCCTGGGAATCTCCACGCTGGTAAGGCGCACCCGCACCAGATCGCCGATCTGGAAGACGGTTTTGGTCCGCTGGCCGATGAGCCGGTGGCGGCCCTGCTCCAGTTCGTAATAATCGTCGCGCATCTCGGTGATGGGCACGGCGCCGTTGACAAAGACCTCGGTCAGCTCGACGAACAAGCCGAAGGCCGTGACCCCGGAGATAATGGCCTCAAAGGTCTCGTCGATCTTGTCGGCCATGAAATGGGCCTGAAGCCGCTCCACCATCTCCCGGTCCGCCTCCACCGCCACCCGTTCCCGCTTGGAGAGAAAGGTGCCGGATTCCTCGGTGGACACCGCTTCGGGGCCGGGCTTTTCCCGCCCCTTTTTTTGCAGGCTCGCGGCCAGGGCCCGGTGGACCATGAGGTCCGGGTACCTGCGGATGGGGGAGGTGAAATGGGTGTAGTGGGTGGCGGCCAGGCCGAAATGCCCGAGATTGTGGGGGGAGTAGCGGGCCTGCTGCATGGTGCGCAGCAAAAGATTGCTGATGATGTACTCCTGGGGGGTGCCCGCCGCCATGCTCAATACCTTGCCGAACCACTGGGGCGAGCCCCCGCCGTCGTCCACCGCAAGCCCCATGCTCTGGGCAAACTCGGTGAACTCCGCCACCTTGAGCGGGTCGGGCGCTTCGTGGATACGGTAGAGGGAGTCGATCTTGCCCTGTTCCAACGCCTCGGCCACCGCCTCGTTGGCCGCGAGCATGAATTCCTCGATGAGCTTGTGCGCCTGGTTGCGCTCGCTGCGTTTGATGGTCTGCACGGTGTTGTCCTCGCCCAGGACGATCAAGGGCTCCGGGAGTTCAAAACCGATGCTCCCCCGTTTTGTTCGTTGCTTTTCCAGGCTCAGGGCCAGTTGGCCCATGCGTTCCAGATCCTCCACCATGTCTTCGTACTGGCTGCGCACCGCCGCATCCTTGTCCACGAGGATCTGTTTGACTTTTGTGTAGGTGAGGCGGTATTTGCTGCGGATGATGCTCTTCATGAACCGTTTGGCCAACCGGTTACCGTGCTCGTCGAAATCGAGCATGGCGGTGAAGGTGTAGCGGTCTTCGCCCGGCACCAGGCTACAGAGGTTGTTGGACAGCCGCTCCGGCAGCATGGGGATGACCCGGGTGGGGAAATAGACGCTGGTGCCGCGCTGGTAGGCCTCGACATCCACCGGGGTTTGCGGCCGCACATAATGGCTGACATCGGCGATGGAGACATAGAGCCGATACCCCTTTTTCAGCACCTCGATGGCCACGGCATCGTCAAAGTCGCGGGCAGTTTCCCCGTCGATGGTCACATGGGTTATCGTGCGCAGATCGGTGCGCCCGGCAGTCATTTTCACCTCCGGATCCAGCCCCTCAACCTGGCTGGTCACCTCCTGGGTGAAGAAATGGGGCAGATCGAACTTGCGGATGACCATCTCGGTCTGCACCTGGATGTCCTTGGGATTGCCCAGCACCTCGAGGATGATGCCGTCCAGATTGCGCTGCCCGGCGGCAAAGGAGGTGACCTCGGCCAGGACCGCGTCGCCGTTTTTTGCCCCCCGGCTGTCCTCTCTGCGGATGATCAGGTTGTAGGGGAAGCGGCTGTCCTCCGGGGTCACCAACCCGGTGTTGCCTCCGGCCATGTAAGTTCCGACCAGCCGGGTGGTGGCCCGGCTCAGGACCGCGACCACCCGGCCTTCGTAACGGCCCTGGCGGCGGCTCATCAACTGGACCAGCACCTTGTCGTTGTGGGCCGAGCCGCCCAGCATGCCGGGCGGGATAAAGACGTCCTGGTCGATCTCCAGTTCGGCCGGGGCCTCGGTGGGCGCGACAAAGCCGTACCCCTTGGTGGTCACGCTGATCGGGCCGGCAAACAGCTCTACGCTTGTGCGCAGGGAAAAGGCGTCCCGTTTGCAGGAAAGAATCTTGCGGCGGCAGAGATCATCCAACACCCCCAGCACCTCCTGCCGGTGGCTCTTGCTCAACCCCAGGGCCGCGAAAAGCTCGGGCGCGGAAAGCGGCATCTCCGCCATGTAGAGCCGGCCCAGGATCTCGCCTTCAAATCGTGCTTCCTGGTGATGCCGCACCGGTTTGCCGCCCTCGCGCTGCCGCTTTCCCGGCCGCCCCTGTTTGCTGCGGAAAACTTTTCTTCTCTGTGTCACGGCGTGCCTCGTATGGTTTTTGTCTCGGTCCGGCATCACGCTGGATAGCGACGCTATTTTTTTAAAGAAATGGAAAATCATTGCACAAGGGCTAAGAACGAAATACCCTTATAAGATAACCTGACAACTGTGATTATAGCGTATTTACAGGGACAGGGCATCCCATTTACCCATGACCGGACAAGAAAGACAACGACCATCCATGGCCCCTTCCAAAAAATTCAACATAGCCGCCTATTGCGAGCGCATGGAGCAGATTCTCGGCGGGCAGGAAGGTCCGGCCAAGATCTTCTGGAAGGCGCTCTCCTTTGCGGTTTCCGCCCATCAAGACCAGCGGCGCAAGTCCGGCGAGGCCTATGTCAGCCATCCCCTCCAGGTGGCGAAAATCCTGGTTGAGGAACTGGACATCCGCGACCCGGAGCTGCTGGCCGCGGCCGTGCTCCACGACACGGTGGAGGATGTGCCCGAGGTGACCAGCGAGGTGATCGGCGAGATCTTCGGCAAGAACATCGAGATCATCGTCGATGCCTGCACCAAGATCGCCAATTTTTCCGGAAACAAGCAGACCTTTTACAAGCTGGTCCACCGCAAGCTTTTTTCCGGGGCCGCGGCCCATCTTGAGGTTCTCTTGATCAAGCTGGCCGACCGCTTGCACAACCTGCGGACCATGGGCTCCATGCCCAAGGACAAGCGGCAGAAGATCGCCGAGGAAACCCTGGACATTTACGCGCCCTTGGCCAAGGTCATGGGCTTGAACTCCATCAAGCGCGAGCTCTACACCCTGGCCCTGATGTATAAATTTCCCCGGCAGAGCCAGAAGGTGCTGGCTGCCATCAAGCGGCTGCAGATGAGCGAGGAGGTGCTGGTCATCAAGCGCACCCTTGAGGAGCGGATGCAGGAGGTGTGGATCACCCACGAGATTCGCCTCAACCCCAAGGGGCTGTGGGCCTACTTTGATCCGGCCCAGAAGGTGCTGCACAAAACCATCGCCAACCCCCTGGAATTCATCATCGTTACCAACGATATCCAAACCTGCTACCGCATTCTCGGGGTCATCAACCAGAACTATCCGCCCATCCCGCGCACCATCCGGGATTTCATCGCCAACCCCAAGGCCACCGGCTACCAGAGCCTGCATGTCCGCGCCAATATCAAGGGGCGCAACTACCTGTTCAAGATCCGCACCACCGAAATGACCACCTCCTCCCGCACCGGCCTGGTGCGGGAATGGTTTGCCCACAAGAAGGTGCCTTCCAGTTTCGAGGTGGAACTGCGGGAGATGCTCGACATCCTGGGGACGGACGAGGATCTCTCCTACCGGGAGATGATCGCGGTTAGCGGCAAAAAGGCGATCTACACCTATACCCCCAAGGGCGACCCTGTTGAGCTGCCAGCCCACAGCATCGTGCTGGATTTCGCCTTTAAGGTGCATACCGATGTGGGCAAACGCTGCATCATGGCCAGGATCGGCAAGCGGCAGGTGGCGCCCGACGCCCTCCTCGAAGACGGCGATCAGGTGGAGATCATCTGCCAGAAGGAGCCGGTGCGTTTTGAACCGGACATCCAGCACCGGTGCCAGACCCCCAGGGCCCGGGCGGAGCTTTCCAAACTGTTCCGCCAACGGCGGGAGAGTCTGGCCAGCATGATCGGCGAGAGTATCCTCCGCCAGGAACTCAAGCGCTATGGGTTGCCCTATGAGATTCTTGAAAATCCTGGCATGGCAAGCATCATGGGTCCCCTCGGGGCACGGGAGCTGCCGGAGCTTTTTCTTGGCCTGGGCGAGGGGAGGTTCCGGTTGCGGGAACTCATCAACGAAATCAAAACGTGCCTGTATGCGGGAAAGGAAACCCTGCAGCCCCCCACCGGCAGCCTGAACCGCATCGAGCTTGCCACCCTGGATCCGGCCTGCATCAAGTTTTCCCGTTGCTGCAATCCGGTGCCCACGGAAAAAGGGCTGTACGGCCTGCTCAGCGAGCGGGGGCTTTCCGTGCATCAGAAGGAATGCGCCACCATTACCTCCCTGCAGGTGCAGCGGGAGGATGTGGTGGAGGTGCGCTGGCGGCTCAAGGAGACCCTGGTGCCCAAGCCGCAGAGCATCCTCATTCTGGAGGCCCCGTCCCGCAACCGCGTTCTCATGATGCTGGGCGTGGCCCCGGAAGAGATGCGGATCAGCGAGATCGAACTGCTTTCCAGCCAGCCGTCGCGCACCTCGGCCTGGCAGATCAACTTTCAGGTCGACACCCTGCAGGGGCTCAAGAATATCCTTGTTCACCTGGGCAAGACCGGGATGGCCTTTGAGTTCGGGCTGGAACAGTAAACTGTTCAGCAGCACCACATCTGCGTTGTCATCGGCCTGCTCGTGTGCGACAAGCACACTTCGCAGACCTCTTCCTAGCATCTGCACCGCTGCTGAACAGGTTACTACATTTTTCTGCACCAAGCAGGTCGTTTGTGTGCCGCTTCCTTGCTCTACAGCTTCTCCCCCATGGCCAGATCCTCCAGGCCGTCGCGGTCTAAAATGGTGATCTGTGCTCCTTCGCTGCTGATCAATCCCTGTTTTGTGAGCTTGGTCAGGATGCGGGAGAGGGTTTCCGGGATGGTGCCCAGCAGGCTGGCCAGATGGGCCTTGCCGATGTTGAGCTTCACCGTGTCGCTGTCCCCCTGCTGGGTGCTGAGGAACAGGATGTGGGCCGCCACCCTCCCCGGCACCTCTTTGAGCGAGAGATCCTCGATCAGGTGGGCAAACTTCTTAAGCCGCATGGACAGGGTGGCCAGCATGTTCATGGCCAGGGCCGGATTGGTCCGGATCAAGTCGGTGAAGGCGCGGCGCGGGATGAAGAGGGTTCGGCTTTTTTCGAGAGCCAGGGCATGGGCCGGGAAGGTCGAGCCCATGAAAACGGCGGCCTCGGCAAAGGGCTCCCCAGGCCCGAAGATGTGGAGGATCTGCTCCTTGCCCTCCATGGAAAGCTTGTAGATCTTGACCAATCCCTCCATGACCACATAAAATCCGGCGCCCGGATCGCCTTCGGCAAAGATGCTTTGCCCGCGGGCGTAGTCCTGGAGGGTGATGATCATGGTCAGCTCGTCATACTGCTCGGGGGTCAGGCCGGCAAACAACGGAACCTGTTTGAGAAAAGACATGAGTTCCATGGGTTACTCCTTTCTGGCGGGCGGACACGTCAAGGCCCAGGCCAGGTTGTCCGTAAAAAAACAGAGCACGGTAGTGTGCGCAGGGCAAAAACTCTCCGCTCTGCCCGGGGTAACAGTCAGCGCCAACGGGTTGTGCGGAGTGCCTTGTCCGCCGAGGCTTGCAAGCAAACGAATTTCCAGCAGGCCGAGCAGGGGGGTGATCCGGACCATCTTGCGCATTGCCTCCTTGGCCGTCCACAGCATGGTGAGTCGCTCCGTTTCCGAAAAAGAGAGGGGCAGCGAGGCCTTCAGGATATCTTCCTCTCCCGCACCGGCAAAGCATTCCTTCACCCGGAGGATTTTGTCGCCGGGTTGCTGGATGTCAAGGCCGCAGGGGAGATTTGCCGCCAGGGCCGCGGCCAGCGGCCCGCTGTGGGAGATGGAGATGAAGGGCGGCGCAGGGTGCGCCCCGGCCGCCACGCAGGGGCGGCCATCTTGTTCGGTTCGGATAGCCAGTTCCGGCCACGCTGCCGGGGATTCACCCAGGATCGCCGCCGCCGCCCATTTGGCCGCCATTCGTCCTCCCAGCCACTCAAGCCGCCTTTTTTTCAGGCGAAAGCCCTCCCATTGCGCCATTTCGTCCGCGTTCAGGCAGGCATGCGCCTCCCCGGACTGCTGGTCCGCGAGGGCGGCAAGCCGCACCGCTCCCAGCCGCAATTGGGTTGCCGGGGCAAAGTGGTGCTGCCACTCCTGCCGGTATTCCTCAAAAATGGCTTGGGCCAACGCCATTGTTCTCTCCTTAGGATAAAAATCCTTGCTCTTGTCCGTAAGTTTTTGTAAGGATTAGATAATATGTCTCAGGGGTCAACCATGACTGCAATTGATTTCGGCGTCATCGCCATCATGCTCATCTTTCTTGTGCGCGGCATCTGGATCGGCTTCATTCGCCAGTTGGCCTCCTTGGCGGCGCTCATTCTCGGCTACCTTTTTGCCGGACGGTATTACGAACAGATAAGCCCGCGCCTTTCTTTCCTTATCCCTTCGCCGCAAATCTCTTTCCTGGTGACCTACGCCCTGCTGTTTATCGCGGTTTTTTTGGGAGTCCTGGCCATTGGGTATGTGCTCAAAAAGGTCATGAGCCTCTCGCTTCTCGGCTGGTTTGACCGGTTCATGGGCGGCCTCTTCGGTCTGGTCAAGGCGGGAGTGGTGGTGACCGTTCTCTTCATGGTGATGTCCGGGCTGCTGGCGGACTCCAACCCGCTGATGACCAGTTCCCTGACCTCGCCTTATCTGTTTAAAAGTTCGGGCTTCCTGCTTGCCTCTGTCCCCGACCGGAATTTGCAGCGCCATCTACTGCCCAGGGAGCCTGCCATCGGCCGCCCTGACCTTGCCATACCAGCGGGCAAGCCGGTCCGGATTGAACCCGCAATAAAAACCAAATAAAATAAGCTGATTCACCGCGGTTGTCTGCACCAGTCCCAACCGTTGCCAGCGCCGGGCTGAGGTGAGAGCCGGGGTTGCGAGCAGGGCGATCCTCCCCATTTTCCGCAAGCGGAGCACCAACTCAAGATCTTCCAGCAGGGCCAGCTCCCGAAACCCTCCCATTGCCTGAAACCGGGCGGCGGGGAGAAACAGCGCCTGGTCGCCATAGGGGAGCCCCAGCCAACCGGCCCGCCAATTGGCGCAATATTCCAGGAGCCGGAAGCGCCAGCCTGCGGCAGCAACGGCGAAACGGAAGGCTCCGGCCACGACCCCCGGCTGCCCCAAGGCTAGGTGGATGTGCGCGGCAAAACCTTCGGGCAATCTGGTGTCGGCATGGAGAAAGAGGAGCACCCTGCCGCGCGCCGCCCGCGCCCCTGCGTTCTGCTGCCAGCCGCGTCCCTGCGGCGCCTGTATCACTCTGGCCCCGGCGGTCATGGCCAGACCGGCGGTTGCATCCTGGCTGCCGCCATCGGCGACAATCACCTCCACTCCCGGCTGTCCGGTCAGCCCGGCCAGGGTTTCGCCGAGGCAGCCCTCCTCATTGAGGGTCGGGATGACAATGGAAATGTCGTAGGTCTTCCTGTCGGTCGACATCGGCAAGGGGTTCCAGAAGGTGGGTGGAAAGATTCAGTTCGTGCGCCTGTTTCAGGGTTGCGGCCAAGACCTCGCCGGTGCCCCAGGGGATCCCGGCAAAAAGAGCGGGGGCCGGTCGGTTGAGGCCGACCAGATAATATCCCCCGTCCATGGCCGGGCCGAGCACCAGATCCTGGGATTCCAAGGCTTTAAAGGCCTGGGCAAAATGAACGGGGCCAAGGCCTGGACAATCGGCGCCGATAACCACCACCTGGCGGTTGCCTTGGGCAAAGGCGTGGGCAAAGGCCCGGCGCAACCGGTCGCCCAAGCCGCCCTCGCCCTGGTCCAGGCAGGGGATGTCGTTGGCAAGCCAGGCCGCCATGGCCTGTTGGTTCCCATCTGTGTAGCGAATCTCCAGGCCCGCCGGATAGTTCCCCGCAAACCGGACCATCCGGGCGACAATCGTTTCGCTCATCCGCCGTTGCAGCGCGGCCGCGCCCTCGGCTCCCAGGGCCGGGATCAACCGGGTTTTTGCCCGTCCCGGCTCGGGATACCGGGTAAAAAGAATGAGCCGCGCCTGTCTGGATTTCTCCATTTTTCGTTCACTCTCCGGGCCGAGACGCACTGATGGGAACATCCTTGCCGCAGGGTCTGTTCTCCGCTATACTTGCCACCAAGATCCTTCCCCAACAACCCATCACCATACCAGCCATCCCGTGACCGTCAAAAGAAAAAAGAAACGTCCGGACCCATGTTCCTACCGGAAAAGAATCTACCGGAGCCGTGTCGCGCCTGGCGGGCTGGTCAGTTTCGAGGTGCGGATCCGGGAAACGGATTTGCATATCCTTTCCGGCACAGACCTGCGTCAAGAGGCCACGGCGGCGGTGTTCCGGTATCGCGGTCAACTGGAAGGCTACATTGCGCACCATCCGGAATTTGTAACATCTCTCTCCCCCCTGCCCCTCGATCCCACCGCCCCGCCCATTGTTAAAACCATGCTCGCTGCGGGCCAGGCGGCGGAGGTCGGCCCCATGGCCGCGGTGGCCGGGGCCATGGCCGAATATGTCGGGCTGGATCTTTTGGCTGCGGGCGCAGGGGAGGTGGTGGTGGAAAACGGCGGCGATATTTATTGTTGCCGCAACCAGGAAAGCGTGGCCGGGATCTTTGCCGGATCATCGCCGCTCAGCAACCGGGTGGGGTTGAAGATTCCGGCCAGCCGCATGCCCCTCGGCATCTGCACCTCCTCCGGCACCGTGGGCCATTCCCTGAGTCTGGGCGAGGCCGATGCCGTTACGGTGCTGGCCAAGGATACCGCCCTGGCCGATGCGGTGGCCACCCTGGTCGGCAACATGGTTCAGCCGGGGCAGGGGCTTGAACCTGCCCTTGGCAAGGGTTCCGCCATAGCGGGGATTTTGGGGGTGGTCATCATCCGGGGTGAGGAGTTGGGCGCCTGGGGCGAGGTGGAGCTGGTGCCGCTGGGGGGTTGAATCCTTTTTATCTTTTCCCCCCGGCTGAGTATGATACTTTGTATAATGAAAGCGCTGCCCGCCATGGAGGGGGGCGCAGAGGGGTTTTCCCAAGGGAAAGGCATTGTCGATGCGTGATTTTCTGGAACAATTAACCGGGGCAACGGAATTCATGCCGCACGGTTATTGCCTTGTCTGGGATCCGGCCCTGCTCTGGCTCCATGCCGGGTCGGATGTTGTCACCGGCCTGGCCTATCTTCTCATCGCTGCCATGCTCTTTTTTCTGGTTGCCAAAAGACGCGATCTTCCTTTTTTCTGGCTGTTTCTTCTCTTTGGTGTCTTTATTCTTGCCTGCGGCCTCACGCATTTTTTCGCCGCCTGGACGATTTATGTCCCCTCCTATTGGGAGGAGGGGCTTGTCAAGGCGGTCACGGCCCTTATCTCCATCGTCACGGCTCTGTTGCTTTTCCCGCTTTTGCCAAAATTGCTGATCTTGCCCAATCTTTCCAGATCCCTGGAAGAAAACAAGCGGTTGAACCGCGAATTGGAGCATCAGATCGAAACCTTGCGGAAATCCGAAGAGCGGTTCCGCTCCCTTGTCAATGCCTCGTATGATGCAATCGTGATTGCCGACGCCCAGGGAAATATTCTTTCGGTCAACGGCGCCACGGAAAAGATGTTCGGCTATGGGGAAAAAGAGCTGGAAGGCAAGCCGCTGACCATTCTCATGCCCGAACGATATTGGGAAAGCCATCGTCTGAGCCTGAAGAACTTTGTGGTTTCGGACTTGGCGCCGCACACGGGAAAGGCTTTTGCTTTTGCCGGCAGGCGTAAGGACGGGAGCGAATTCCCCCTGGAGCTGAATGTTTCCATCTGGGTTTCGGAGGGGGAGGTCAATTTCGGTGCGGTTATCAGGGATGTTACCGAACGCACCCGCCTGGAGACGGAGACGTTCAATGCCCAGCAGCGGTTCAAGACCCTGGTGGACAGCCTGGATGCCTTGGTATATGTCGCCGATTTTGAAACCCATGAGCTTCTTTTCGTGAACAGATATGGCCGGGAGATCTGGGGGGAGATTGCGGGGCAGATTTGCTGGCAGGCCCTGCAAACCGGGCAGACAGGGCCGTGTGCCTTCTGCACCAACGACAGATTGCTGGATAAGGAGGGAAGGCCGACCGGCGTTCATGTCTGGGAGTTTCAAAACACGGCGAACAACCAGTGGTATGAATGCCGGGATCAGGCCATCGAATGGACCGACGGCAGATATGTCCGAATGGAGGTCGCCACCAATATCACCGCCCGCAAACGGGCGGATCAGGAAAAGGCCGAGCTGGAAACCCAGATCCGCACGACCCAGAAGATGGAAGCCATCGGCACCCTGGCCGGGGGCATCGCCCACGACTTCAACAATATCCTGGTGCCGATCATTGCCTACACGGACATGGTCATGGCCACCGAGGTTCCGGGCAGCGCAAACTGGCAGAATTTGCAGGAGGTGTACAAGGCCGCCAATCGGGCCAAGGAACTGGTGAAACAGATCCTGACCTTCAGCCGGGAGCGGGAGCATGAGATCTGCCCGGTTCAGATCGTCCCGGTGGTCAAGGAATCCCTCAAGCTGCTGAAGGCCTCGCTGCCCAGCACCATCGAGATCACGCAACGGCTGGAGGCCGAGGGCGTCACCATCCTTGCCGACCCTACCCAGATCCACCAGATCGTCATGAATCTGTGCACCAATGCCTACCATGCCATGCGGGACAAGGGCGGGCTCATGGAGGTGACCTTGTCCCAGGTGGAGATCGGCTCGGGAGACTCCCTGGACCGCAGGCTGCTTCCAGGTTCGTACCTTGTTCTCACCGTGAGCGATACCGGGCCGGGCATGGACCAGGCCACCATGGAGCGGATCTTTGATCCCTATTTCACCACGCGCAAACACGGGGAGGGGACCGGACTCGGCCTTGCCGTAGTGCTGGGGATCGTGAAGAAATACGGGGGAGATATCCGGGTGTACAGTGAACCCGGGCAGGGGGCGTCCTTTCAGGTGTATTTTCCCGTCCTGGGCAAAGCCGAAGAGGGATTGAGCTCCATCCTGAGCACCGCGCCGGTCACCGGCGATGAACGGCTTTTGCTGGTGGACGACGAGCCGCAAATTGTCGATTCCATGCAGAAGATGCTCGAGTTCCACGGCTACCATGTCACCGCGAAAACAAGCAGCGTTGAGGCCTTGGAGGTTTTTCGCCTTTCTCCCGAGGGCTTTGATCTGGTCATTACCGACCAGACCATGCCGTACATGACCGGCGATCAACTGGTGCTGGAGTTGAAAAAAATCCGGCCGGATATCCCGGTCGTCCTCTGCACGGGATTCAGTCTGGTCATGGATGAGGCCAAGGCCAAGGCGTTGGGGATTGACGCCTTTCTCCTGAAGCCTGTTCTGCGAAAAGAGATGAGTGAAACAATCAGAAGGGTGCTCGACACAGGGAAAAACGGGCGGTGAACAGATGCGAGCCCTGTTCCCCTGTTTTTTTTTTTTGAGAGTAATTGCCGCCCCTTCTTGCCCAAGGCATGGGGCGCAGGCTGAAATGGCCCAGCCGCAGAGGGTTGAGGCGGCTGCCAAGGGTGTCGTTTTTTTCCTGTGTTCCGCCCATGGAGCTGGACACAGGAACACCTAGGAATTGTATGACTAGAAAAAATATAGTGTATCTCGTTGTTTTCGTCTGTGTCGAGACCGTGCTCTCCGGACTGCTCTTTTGGGGAAAAGAGCGAGCCGAACAAAGGTATGTGGAAAACGTGCTCGTGCACCACCAAGGGCAATACGCCTCCAATATCGCCTGTTTCGGCCGGCTTGCCCGCTTCACGGCCCGGGAAATTTTCATGAACCCCGAGGCCGTTGCTCTTTTTGCCCAGGGTGTCGAGGCCAGCGGAGTAGAGCGCGACCGGTTGCGCACCGCCTTGTACGCCCTGCTTCTGCCTTCATACCGCAATCTTGGCCAGGAATATTTCCGGCAGGTGCACTATCACGGCGCCGATGGCGTCAGTTTTTTGCGGATGCATCTGCCGGAGGAATTTGGCGATGAACTTTTCACTGTCCGTCCTTCTGTCCGCCTTGCCAATAGCGAAAAACATTTTGTCGAAGGGTTTGAGGTGGGCCGCGACTACCATGCCTTCCGCCATGTTTTTCCATTGCAAAAAGAGGGGAAACATCTGGGGACGGTGGAGATCAGCGAGCCTTTTTATGTGATCAGCAAGGCCTTGCGGGATATCTACCCGGAGGAATATTTTCTGCTCCTGAAAAAAGACCTTCTCGTGGAAAGGCTTACCCAGGAAGGACTGAAAAATTATGCGGGTTCCACCCTGGTGGACGGCTATCTTCAGGAAAAGGCCGATTTCGTTGCCGAGGCGGCCGAGCACCGGCATGCCGGACATCTGGCCCCCGGTCTCATAGCCCGGATCAACACGGAGATCAGGCCGAAGATTTCCGGAAAATTGGCGGCGGGCAAGCCCTTTACTCAAACCGTCCTGCTCGACGGCCAGGATTATCTGGTGGTCTTTTTGCCGGTTGTCGAGATCGATGGCCGGATCGCCGGGTTTCTGGTCTCCTACGGTGTGGAGCTGCCCCTGGCGCACATCCGGCATGGGTATCTGCTTGCGCTTCTGCTGGCGTCGGTGCTGCTTGTTCTCTTGTTCGGCCTGCACCTGAGGACCACCCGGAAGATCGCCGGGCAACTCAATTTTCAGCGGCAGCTCATGGAGACCATCCCCATCCCCATCACCCTCAAGGACCGCGATGGCGTTTTGCTCAACTGCAACCAGGCCGTGGTCGATCTCTTGCGCCTGCCCAGGGAGAAGATCATCGGCCAGCGCACCGATTCCCTTGTCAGCCCGGAAGCCGTGGCCCAGCAACAAGCCCTGGACCGCAAGGTCATGGTCTGCGGCCACCGGCAGCAGGAAGAACAGCATCTGGTTTTTCCGGACGGAACCAGCCGCGACCTGCTGGTGGTTAAAGCTCCGTTTGTTGATGAACAGGGCAAGGTTGCCGGGGTCATCGGTTCCGCCGTGGATATCACCGAGCAGAAGCGGAGCGCGGCGGAGATTGCACAATCCCACGCCGAGCTGGACCAGATCTTCAACACCGCGGCCAATGGCATGCGGGTGGTGGGTCTGGACAACACGGTTCTGCGGGCCAACAAGACCTTTTTTGCACTCACCGGCCTGACCGAGCAGGAGGTTGTGGGCAGGAAATGCTACGAGGCTTTTGCCGGCGCCGCCTGCCAGACCGGGCAGTGCCCCATGTCTCAGATCCTTGCTAATCCCCGGCGGCTGGAATCCGAGCTGGTCAAGGTTTTGCCGTCGGGCCGCAGTCTCGTATGCGCCGTCACCGCCACTCCCTACCGTGACATCAACGGCGAGATTATCGGGATCATCGAGGATTTCAGGGATATCTCCCGTTACAAGGAACTGGAGCAACACCTCCGGGAGATCGCCATCACCGATGAGTTGACCGGGCTTTTCAACCGGCGCGGCTTCCTGACCCTGGCCGAGAAGCAAATGGGCAACGCCCTGCGGGCAGACCATGACATGTTCCTGATTTTTGCCGATCTGGACAACATGAAAGAGATCAATGACCGCCTCGGCCACGAGACCGGGGATCTGGCCCTTGCCACCACGGCCTCGCTCTTAAGGAGCACCTTTCGCGAGGCGGATATCATTGCCCGCCTGGGCGGTGATGAGTTTGCCGTATTTATCTCCTGCAAGCCGGAAACGGACAGTGAGCAGGCCATTCTCTCCAGGTTGGAGAGCAACATCCTCCAGGAAAACAGGAGCGGTGATCTCCCCTTTTCCGTTGCCATCAGCTTTGGCGTGGTCCGGCTTAAAAAGGACGAAACCCTTGGGCAGGTCATGACCCGGGCCGACGGGTTGATGTACGAAAGCAAGCTCCGTAAGAAGAAGGGCGCCGGCAACGGCGGGCAAGCCAACCCTGTTGCCTGATTGAATTTTAAACTTTTTCTTCCCGCAAGCCGAAACGTATCCTGAAAAGCCAACATCATTTTCAGGAGGTTTTCGTCATGAAGATTGCTGCCGCCGGAGTCAGTCTGACAAGCGCCCACGCTTTGCACGAAGAGCAGAACAGGAACGAGTCTCTCCGGTTCTGGGTGGGCAATGAACGGCCTGTCTTCGCCGGGGAAGAAGAGTTGCCGGCTGCCCAGGTGCGGATCTCCGCCGAGGCCAGGCAGCGTGAACAAGCGGTGTCCCAATCCTTGCTGGGCGGAGGAGCTGTTGAAGCTCCGCCACCGGATGCTTCTCCGCCGGAAGACCCCAAGCTGACCACCATGCGCCTTATTTTGGAGGCGCTCACCGGCAGAAAGATTCGCATCACCAGCTTTGCGCCCCTCTCCTCTGAAGATCCCGGAATTCCGCCACAGGGCACCAGCCCGGAAGAATCCCCGCCAGCCCGCCAGGGATGGGGGCTTGAATACGACCTCGCGGAAACAACGACCGAGCAGGAGTCCCTCGATTTTTCCGCAAGGGGTCAGGTTGTAACCGTTGACGGGCAGACCATTGATTTTCAGCTCCAGCTTGCCATGCGCCGGGACTTTGCGGCCACGAGCAATGTGCGGATTCGGGGGGGAGACGCCCTGCTGATTGATCCGTTGGTGATCAACTTCACCGGCAAGGCGGCGGCGCTCAGCGATATGCGCTTCGCTTTTGACCTTGATGGGGACGGCACGAGCGAGCAGATCTCAGGCCTTGCCCCGGGCAACGGGTTTTTGGCCTTTGACCGCAATGGCGACGGTAGGATCAACAACGGCTTGGAGCTTTTCGGCCCGGCCAGCGGCAATGGCTTTGCCGAACTGGCCCGGCTGGACAGCGACAACAACGGCTGGCTTGATGAAAACGATCCGCTGTATGACCAGTTGCGAGTATGGATGCGGGAGGAGGCAGGAAATGAGTCGCTGGCCACCCTTGCGCAAAAAATGTCGGCGCCATTCTGCTCCGCCCGGTGGAAACCTCGTTTGCCTTGAAAAACAGGGCAAACGGGTTGCAGGGACAGCTTCGGGAAACCTCGATTTTTCTGGAGGAAAACGGCGGAGCGGGAATGGTGCAGGAGATCGATTTTGTCGTCTGACGGCGGCTAGGACATGGGCAGGGTGAAGGTGAAACATGAGCCGCTGCCCGGGGTTGACTGCACCGTTATCGCGCCGCGATGGGCCTGGGCCACGGTCTGGCTGAGGCTCAAGCCCTGGCCGACCCCGGAAACGCCGGATTGCGTGGAGCCTGGCGCGGCCTGGGCGCCTTTGGTGGTGAAAAACGGGTCGAAGATCTTGGGCAGGTATTCCTTGGAAATGCCGCAGCCGTTATCCGTGACCCGGACAAAAATATTTTCGTCCTGCCTTTCGGTTTCGATGCGGACGATGCGCGTCTCTTTTCCCAGCGTGGCATGGGCGGCGTTGCGGATCAGGTTCATGACCAACTGCTTGACCAGGCCGAAATTGAGCACCGCGTTGCACTCCTCGGCAAACTCGGTTTCGATCTGGATGCCTTCCGCATCCAGCTCTTTGCGGCAGAAGGAAAGGGCCTCGATCACCGTATCCGTCAGGCTGCCGAAGGTAAAACCCCATTGGGCGCTCTGGTCGCTGAAGGTGACCAACTCTTTGATGATTTCCGTGCCTCGTCTGGCGCAAACCCGCACCTGCTCCAGATGTTCGCGGACCTCGGCGGGCAAATCCTTATGGAGCAGGGCCAACTGCACATAACCCAGGATGCCCACATCGATATTGTTGAACTGGTGGGAAATTCCGGCCACGAGATGGCCGAGGGCCGCGAGGCGCTCCGCCCGCTGGAGCTGTTCCGCGGCCAGGCGGCGGAAGCTCATGGCCTCATGGTACTGGAAACCGTTGCGCACGGCCATGACCAGTTCCCGGTTGTCCTGCCAGGGTTTGGTGATATAGCGCCAGACCGCTTCCTCACTGACCGCCTGCATGATGCTGTCGATGTCCAGGTAGGCGGTGAAGATCATCCCCACAAAAAACGGGTTTTTCTCGCGGGCCCGGTGGAGAAACTCCAGCCCGTTCATGCCGGTCATGCGCAGGTCGCTGACAATGACCTGGGGCGAAGCCTCCCCCACCAGCCGCAGGGCTTCTTCCCCGTTGCCGGCCAGGAGTAGGGTATACTCCTCTTTGGCAAAGGCCAGTTCGATGGTTTTGAGGATCACCGGGTTGTCATCGACAAAGAGCACGGTCTTGGGCATAAAGGGTTCCTGTGTAGGGATTTTGGCTCCGCTTCTTTGGCTCAGGATATAACGGCAACCGAAAGCCTGTCAAAGAATTACTGCTTCCCGCATGGCCCGGCCCGTAGAGTTTGTCCGTAAATAAATCTTTGCTGCTCGCATCCGGCTTGTGGCCGCCGGTGGCCGCTTCTCAATCGCAAAATCCTCGCCGGAGCGCTGCTATGCCTGTGTTTTTGCGCAATCGTCCCGCCCAAATCCGTCTCACAATCCGGCGCGATTCCTGAAAAGATTATTTACGGACAAACTCTTAGTGAAGCTCCTCGCCGGTGGTGGTCATGACCAACTGGCCATGCTTGACCCCTTTTACCCCGATGAGTTCGTTGGCGATCCGCTTCACCTCTCCCACCATCCCCCGCACCACCAGGACCTCCAGGCAGTTATGCGCGTCGAGATGCACATGGAGCGCCGAGATAACCCGGTCGTGGTGGGCATGCTGATGCTCTGTCAGCTTGTCGGAAAGATCGCGGACATGGTGGTTGTACACCAGGGTGACGGTGCCCACCACTTCCGCATCGCCGGCCGCCCATTTCTCCTCCACCAGCGCCGAGCGGATCAGGTCGCGGATCGCCTCGGAGCGGTTCATATAGCCCTTGGCCTCGATGAGCCGGTCATAGCTTTCCAGGAGACTTTCGTCGAGCGAGATTCCGAAACGGATGGTTTTTCCCATGTGGTTGCTCCTTAAAATATGTTGACACCTATTCCGAGATATTGTACCTAGATCGTGTTACCATAAAAAATGTCGTGCTACCCACCTGGCATGTAGCCCAAACAAGGAGAAACCCATGCACATGGCAGACGCGTTGTTATCCCCCGCGGTCGGCGGGACCATGTGGGCCGCTTCCGCCGGCGCCATCATATACTGTTCCCGAAAGCTGCGCCAGGAAATGGACGGGGGCAAGGCGCCCCTCATGGGCGTCCTGGGCGCCTTCATCTTTGCGGCGCAGATGATCAACTTCACCATTCCGGCCACCGGCTCCAGCGGCCATCTCGGCGGCGGTCTTCTGCTGGCGGTTTTGCTCGGGCCTGCCGCAGCCTGTATCACCATTGCCTCGGTTCTCGTGGTGCAGGCGCTGTTTTTTGCCGACGGCGGGTTGCTGGCCCTGGGCTGCAACATCTTCAACCTCGGGGTTCTGCCGGCCTGTATCGCCTACCCCTTCATCTATAAGCCCTTGGTCGGCAGCGCGCCGAGCACAACCCGGATAACCGTGGCCGCCATGGTTGCCGCCATCGTCGGCCTCCAACTGGGCGCCTTTGCCGTGGTCCTTGAAACGGTGGCTTCGGGCATTTCCGCGCTGCCTCTAGCCGCCTTTGCCGGTCTCATGCAGCCCATCCATCTGGCCATCGGCGTGGTCGAGGGATTGGTGACCGCCGCGGTGGTTTCCTTTGTATATCAAGCCAGGCCGGAGATCATCGAGAGCGTCCAGCAGGCTCGCCTCCTCGGCCAAACCCCTTTGCGCAAGGTTCTGGCACTCTTTCTCGGCGCAGCTTTGTTGACCGGCGGCTTTGTTTCCTGGTTTGCCTCGGAAAATCCCGATGGGTTGGAATGGGCCATTGCCAAGGTCACCGGCGCCGAAGAATTGGCTGGGCCGGAACAAGGGCTGCATGCCAGACTTGCCGGGTTTCAGGCCTCAATCGCCTTTCTGCCGGATTATACGTTTAAACAATCCGGGCAACAACCGGAAAACAAGGCAGGGCAGGAAAGTTCCCTGGGCTCCAGCGTGGCCGGGGTTGTCGGCGGCCTGCTCACCCTGGCCATGGCCTTGTTGAGCGGCCTGCTCCTGCGAAGAAGGCAGGGAAAGGTGGCCTGAGACGGCAGGAAAGTCTGGAAATCGCGCAAACACGGGGAGGAGGCGCACGGCCTCTTCCCCTCTTTTTTAGGAGAGGCGGATGGCCTCCATTGCCGGAGCAATAACGGAATTCAGGCAGCTTGATCTGCTGGCCAACGGGGATACGTCCGTGCATCGGATCGATGCCAGGGCCAAGGTGCTGGTGACCCTGGCATTCATCCTGGCGGTGGTTTCCTTTGGAAAATACGAACTGGCAGCACTCTTTCCGTTTTTTCTGTACCCGGCGGTGATCATGGCGCTCGGCAATCTGCCGGTTCGCCATATCGCCAGGAAAATCCTGGTGGTTCTTCCCTTTGCCCTGATGGTGGGCATGTTCAATCCCCTTTTTGATCAGACGGTGCTGATTCGTCTCGGTCCCCTTGCGGTCAGCGGGGGGTGGCTCTCCCTTGCTTCGATTATGGTGCGGGCAACGCTCACGGTCGGGGCCGCCCTCATCCTGGTGGCAGTAACCGGATTTCCCGCGATCTGCCATGCCCTGGATCAGTTGGGAATGCCCCGGATATTTACCGTGCAGCTCCTTTTTCTTCACCGCTATCTGTTTGTGCTCATCGAAGAGGGCGGCCGGACTGCGCGGGCCCGCGAATTGCGTGCTTTTGGCAAAAAAGGATTGGGGTGGCGCTCCTACGGTTCGTTGCTCAGCCAGCTTCTCTTGCGGACCTGGCTGCGGGCTGAGCGGATCCATCTCGCCATGCTGGCCAGGGGGTTCACCGGCGAATTCCATCCGCGCCGGACAACCCGGTTCGGGGCCAGGGATTTCTTGTTTCTCGCGGGCTGGTCGGGGTTGTTTCTTTTTTTCAGGCTGATCAATGTCTCTCAACTTCTGGGGACGATCGTTACAGGGGGGAGAGGATGAGCCATCATATTGTCGAGGTAAAGGATCTGCGTCATGTCTATCCCGATGGCACCGAAGCGTTGCGGGGTGTTTCCTTCCGGATCACCCATGGCGAGTCGGTGGCGATCATCGGCGCCAACGGGGCGGGCAAGTCCACCTTGCTCCTGCATCTGAACGGGTATCTGGCAACCAGCCAGGGGTCTATCCGCATCGGGGATTTTCCCCTGACCCCCGCCACTCTGCCTGAGATCCGGCGCACGGTGGGCATGGTGTTCCAGGATCCGGACGACCAACTCTTCATGCCGACGGTGTTTGACGATGTGGCCTTTGGCCCGTTGAATTTGGGACTGACCGGGGATGAGGTGGAAGAGCGGGTGCAAGAGGCCTTGGCCCGGGTGGGGGCCGGACATCTGCGCGACAAGCCTCCATACCGGCTTTCCGGCGGGGAAAAGAAGCGGGTGGCCATCGCCACAGTGCTGGCCATGTCACCGGACATTCTGGTCATGGATGAACCGACCAGCGGGCTTGATCCCTTTGCCCGGCGACAGCTCATGGGTCTCTTGAAAAACTTCCGCCACACCAGGATTTTCACCAGTCACGATCTGGACATGGTCTTGGAGCTGTGCGAGCGGACCATTGTCCTGCACGAAGGCGAGGTCCGGGCCGATGGCCCTACCCTGGATATCTTTCGAGACGAAGCGCTGCTTGGTGCCTGCCGGCTGGAAAAGCCCTTTGCCATGCAAGGGTGTCCGGTTTGCAATCGCTAACCGTCCAGCAGCACCGCATCTGCTTTGTCATCGGCCTGCTCATGTGCAATAGCACACTTTGCAGACCTCTTTCGCGCATCTGCGGCACTGCTGAACGGTTATGACAGCCATCACTTTCCTTATTCTTCAGCCGGATAAGGCTACGCTTTACTTGCAGCGCACCACCAGCACGTTGCAGTGGGCATGGCCGATTGCCCACGCCGTGGTGCTGCCCATGAGCAGCCGCACAAGGCCGGTGCGGCCATGGGTGCCCAGCACGATCAGATCCACCTTGCTTTTCTTTGCTGTCTCCACCAGTGCTTCCGGGGTGGAGGTCGAGACGACGATCTTGGTCTCGCAGGTGAGTCCGGCCTTTTTAACCTTGGCCGCCGCCCGGTCCAGGTCGCCGCGCCCTTTTTTTTCCATCAGTTTGTGTGCGTCCGGCGCCATGGCCTGGAATTCGATATCGATTTCCGGGGCGCTCACCAGCAGGAGTTTCGCGCTCGACCCCTTTGCCATGGCCATCGCTTCCTTCAGGGCGCAATCACTGAATTTTGTGCCGTCATAGCCAACCATGATTTTTTTATACATAGCATCCTCCCTCTCAGATGTTTACCAACAGGATCGATGGCGGTGTTTCGTCGCCCGGCAAAGGTTGAACTCTTCTGAATTATTATCCGTAATCGCCGGGGAGTTTGTCAAAACAAAAAAAGAATGGGCGGAAGCAACGGATCGGCGCGGGCTCATTTAACAGAAAAAAGCGGCATGGTTGGAGGTGAAAATCGGCGGGTCGCGCTGGAGAATCCGGGCAATATCCGGGTGACGCTTAAACTCCTGATCGAGAAACCGCCGGATTTTCGTGCGCGACCACCCTTTGGGATGCTCGAAATCGGTGTATAGGGAGAGATCTCCCCCATAAAATTCGCTGCGCGCCATAAAGGGCGCTTCCGGGCTGCCAATGGGCATGTTGAACACGGCCAGATTGAGAAAGGTGATGGCCGCATGGTGGCGGACCACAAAATCCATGGTCCGCCGCGCTTCCCCAAGGGATTCTGAGGGGGTGCCGAACAGCAGATAGATGTAGGTGGCGATTCCCGCCTCGGCCAGGGTTTGCAGCACCTTTTCGATCAGGGCCAGATCCTGCCCCTTGTTCATGGCCTCCAGCACGGATTGGTCCCCAGACTCCAGGCCCAGTTTCAGCAGCCGGCAGCCGGAGCGGCGCAGACTCCGGCAGAAGGCCCCATCGGCCAGCAGGGGGGTGATGCGAGCAAAGCCGTACCAGTCGAGCCCCGGCGGTTCGGCGGCCAGGGCCTGCATCAGGGCCGGGCTCACTGCGTTGTCGAGAAAATGGAGCAAGGCCGGGCGGTTGGGCTGGACAGCGGCTTTGAGCGCGGCGATATCGGCCAGCACCGTGACGGGGGGGATCTGCAGGTACGGGTTGCCTTCGGCCTTTTCCGGGCAAAAAAGGCACTTGTTCCAGTAGCAGCCCGAAGAGGCGGCGTAGGGGAGGATAAGGCCGGGGGCCAGGTAGTCGGCGAGCGGCAGGCCGGAATAGGAAGGGGTTTGGTGGGCGGTAGAAAAATCGGCGCCCATGAGGCGAACCAGCGCTTCTTCTCCCGGGCCGGCAAGGCAATGATCGATGAGCCCGGCAAAGGGATTGCGCCAAGCCGGGTTGCGCAGCCAGGAGGTGACCAGCCCCCCTCCCAGCACGATGGGCAGCCCCGGATACTGTTTTTTAAGAAAGCCGGCCATGGCAAAGGTAACGGGGGCTTGGCTCAGGTAGTTCAGGGAGATGCCGATGAGGGCAGGGCGGGTTTCCGCGATGAGGGCGGGAAGGCGGGTTGCGAAGTAGGGAAAGAAGATGTTTGCTCCGGGGTTCTCGGCAGTCCGGAGAAGATCCGCGCTGCGCAAGGGAGAAAGATCCTGTTCCTGATAATTGGCCAGGGTGAGGGAAAGATTCCGGCTGCGGCCTGCCTGCTCCAGCACCCGGTTGACATCCGCCACTGCCCGCCGGTAGCGGGAAGGGTTTGTGTACAGTTTCGGGCTGCGCAGGGATGCCAGATTATCCTTGAGATTGCGGCCTGCGCGGAGGCTCCAGGTGTCCGCGCCCTGGGGTGGGGAGGCGAGCAGGAACATTTGCCCTTCCAGATTGGCGTCCAGCAAGGTGCAGGGAAGGCCATGGCCCCGGATGGCCCCGGCTAGACGGGCAATACCGGCGGGAGGTTCGCAACCCTTGGCGGCTGGGGGATGGATGAGAAGCATGGGAGTGAAGATACCCGAATGCGGGCGGGAGCGCCATGGGCAAAGCTGTACGAGAAGCCTCGGCCCACTGAAAAAAAACGGGCGCTCGGATGAGCGCCCGCGGGGAACAGGGTGTGGATGAAGGGCAGCTTGCGCTTACAGGTGGCAGATCAAAACCGGGCAGTCCGCATAGCCGATAACCCGTTCGGTGACGCTGCCCATGAGGAACCGGGTCAGCCCTTTCCGGCCATGGGACCCCATGATGATGAGGGTGGCGGAGATTTCCGCCGCCATGGCGTTGATGGCCTGATGGGGCTCGCCATCCCGCACGAACAGTTCCGTTTGCACCCCGAGATCCCCACCCCATTTTCGCACTTTGTCCAAGACCTTGTCCGCTTCCTGGTACAGTTCCTTCACGACTTCCTGGCCAAGGGCGTAAAATTCGTCGTTGGTATAGACCACCGAAACGGCATTGAGTTTTACCTTCCGTTCCTGGGCGATCTCCAGGGCCCGGGCCAGGGCGTTGTCGCAACAGGTGGAGCCGTCCGTGGCCAGCAGGATATTCTCCCAGGAGAGCTTGCCGGCTTCCGGAGTCACTAGGACATCCTTGCTCGTGTGTCCGATAACCCGGGCAGTGACGCTGCCCATGAGCTCACGCTCCATCTTGTTCTTGCCCCTGCGGCCCATGATGATCAGGTCGCAGTTCTCTTCTTCCGCGACCTGGACGATCTGCTCATATGGCTCGCCCTGTTCCAGATTGGTCAGGATGCTGATCCCTTCGCGGTCCGCAAGGTTCCTGGCCTCGGCCAGCATTTCCTGGCCGGGGCCGGCGATAGCCTCTTTAATGTCCGAAACCCCGATGAGCTCCAAGTCCCCCTGGTAGGGGGGGACAACGGCAAGCACCTTGATCCAGCTCTTGTCCTCCCTGGCAAACTGGCTTGCCAGGGAGAGCGCGTTTCGAGCCGAGGGAGAACCGTCGTAGGCAACGAGGATCTTCCGGTACTTAGCCATTGCTTACGCCCAGTACAGCTTTTTTGCTTCTGCTGTCGGCGGTCATGCCTTTGATCATGGCCACGATGATGATGAGCGCGGCGGAACCCAGGGCTGTGACCAGGGACCAGAAGCTGATGCCTTCGAGCAGGGCGAGGGTGCTTTCCTGTATGGGGGTCATCAGCTCAAGGTCGATCAGATAGCCGGGGATCTTGACGCCGCGGCTGACTGCGACAATGAGCATGGTGGTAGCCATGACCACCTTGATGATGTAATCCTTGACATAGGTGGTTCCCAGGGCGCCGAGCTGCACGCCGATCAGGGAGGTGGCCAAAAGCAGCAGGGCGAGGCGGATATCAATGAGGCCGGAGAGACCCCACTGCACGGAACCCCAGGCGCCCATGACAAAGGCGATGATCAGCTCGGTGGCGCTGGCCACCACGGCGGAGGCGCCGATTACATAGATCATGCCGGGGACGCCGACGAAGCCGCCCACCGCGATGGTGGCCGCGAGCATGCCGGTGAGCAGGCCGACCGGGATGGTGATCCAGGCGGAGATGGTCACTTTGGCGGTTTTGAAGTGCATCATGGGCGCGAGCTGGATCTTCTGCATGCGCAGGGCCAGCTTGCTTACGGTTTCCTTGCCGCCGCCCCTGGCGAGTTTCCAGGCATCGAAAAACACATAGCCGCCGACAAAGACGAGGACCACCATGAACACCGCGCTGATGTAAAGGTTGGAGCCTGCGCCGCCGAACTGGTTCAGGATGTATTTCTGGATCTTGATCCCGATCTGCACGCCGATGACAGCGGTGGTGGCCATGACCAGACCGAGCTTGATGTCGGCCTGGCCGTATTTCCAGCGCTTGTAAGCGCCGACCATGGCCTTGGGGAACTTATGGCACATGTTGCTGGCCACCGCCACCGCGCCCGGGACGCCCAGGGACATCATGGCCGGGGTCATGACAAAGGCGCCGCCGGAGCCGATGAAGCCGGAGAGCAAGCCGCCAACAGCGCCGATAACCAGCAGGGCAATGAGCTTGCTGGCGGTCATGTCCATGAACATGACGGAGATATCCTTCATCACATTGCCGGCCTCGGCATGTTTATCCAGATTGATCAACACCTTCTGGTTCATGGCGATGTCCTCGGGCTCCATCTTCTCGTTCAGGGCCAAAGTCACCATTTCCTTGGTGCCGTCTTTTTCAAAAAGAACCGTGCGCTCGGCACTGTTCACTTGGGTAATAATACCCTTGAGCATGTCCTTGGACGGGCCATCGCCGGCGGCAAGGGCCGAATGGGCGGACAGGGACAGGGGGAGCAGGGCGAACATGAGTATGAGCAGTAACTTCTTCATTGCGGGTAAATCTCCTTTATGCGAGCCGGTGCGGCTGGTTTATTTTTTTGCTTCAATGCCAAGGGCGCTCAGCAGGTTGCTGGCAAAGGCCCCATGGATAAAGGAAAAGAAAAAGGCCGCCCCCACCGGATACACCCAGCGCCAGCCGCCCATGGTGAAGACCTCGGTGACCAGCTTTTCGTTGGTGAAGAGCAGGTAATAGGCGGAAAGCGACATCGTCCCGAAGATGATGGTCTCCAGGTAGGGCTTGCTTTTTGCCGCCGGGGCCGGGGATTTGCCGTGCTGGCGGGTGGCTTTTTCGCCCAGGATCTGGCGGGCGGTGTCGTGTTCGCCCGCCTCGGCAAAGGCGACAGCCGACATGTTTTTGTCAAAGGTGGTGATGGTCATCTTTTCTCCCTTATGTGTTGTAAATGTAGTTATAGAAGTCAGGCCCTGACGGACGACCCTGCGTACATCACGACAGGGCAGTGCAGGGCCTGAAATTTGGCGATCATGTTTTCTTTTGCCTTGCGGCATTTTGGGCCGTCCGGCTCCAGCGCATCGAAGACAACGCAGAGGATGTCCCTGCGGGAGCCGGCATGCCGGAGTACTTCGTCGGCCAGGCAGTCAAGCCCGCTGACCGGTTGATAGATCACGCCCTTTTCTTGCAGGGCGTGGTTCAAGGCGGCGAGGGGCTCTTTTTCCTGTCCCAAGCCGGAGACGGGTTCATTCTCCGGCATGTTCAGCATGTGGAAGATCTCTAGGCCGCCGCCCAGGCGTTGACAGAGATGCAGGGCATAGCTGATGGTTCTTGGGGCGATTTCCGGTTTGTCGGTGCCCAGAAGTACCCGTTTGCGCGCATTCTTGTTTGTCTGGAGAAACTGGCGAGCCGTCTCGAACTCGCCTGCCTCGGCAAAGGTCGCCGCAGTCATGGCTTCTTCAAGTTTTTTGAACATCGTCGTCAGTGCGCTCATGGTCGTTTCCGGGGAAAGGGTGTTCGGTTTAATGGGTTGCCTGGTTCGGCAGGATCTGGCCGCCGGATATTTCCGTGGCCTGCGGTGCCGGTTTGCCCGGCGTTGATTTCCGGTTGCCGGCGTATTCTTGCGCCAGTTCTGGTTCGTTGGCTTCGGCAAAGGTAATGGCTGTCATCAGGCGGTCGATGCGATTCAATATGGTGTTCATGGTGGTTCTCCTTTCTCTGTGGATGGTGCGTGAAACTGGGACATGCCCTTGTGCTGTTGCCAGTTGTATTGAGCAACAAGCGTGCCATGTCTGATTTTTTATTTTTATCCTTTTATTTCAACAAGTTGTGCGTGTGTTGGATTTTTTGGACGATGTTTCAGTTTTGCAACGTGAACCGTGGTAAAAAAATAATACTCAATAAAGTCAACGAGATGTGTTGGTGTTGCAACAAGAAAACCAGTGTTGCCAAATGCAACCTCTGGACTTTGTTTTTCGCTGGGAGTATTGTGCTCTCGAACAGGAAACCGGCAGGGCGAATCGGCACCTTGCGGGAAAGGAAGGCAGATCATGTTCCACCTCGGCATACGCAAGAAGATTACCTACGGCTTTTATCTGTTGCTCCTTCTGATGGTGGGCTCCGCCGTGCTGACCTACGCCCTGGTCAAGCGGGTGGAAGACCAGGTTGCCTTCAGCGAGGTTATCGAGGATTTTTTCAATACGACCCTTGAGCTGCGCAGGTTCGAGAAGAACTATTTTCTCTACCGGCAGGCGAAGGATTTCCAGGAAAACCAGTTTTATTGGGGACAAATCAGAGACATCTATGAAAATAACGCGGCGGCCCTGCATCAGGTGGTTTCCTCCCCGGAGACCCAACAGTTGGCGCGGGTGATCGAGGCGTACAACAGGCACATGGGGCAGCTCCATGCCTATTACCAGCAGATTGCCCAAGGGGCGGACTACGCGGGCAGCGGCCACACCCAGGAAAAGCTGGAGGAGCAACTCCGTTCCACCGGGAAAGAGCTCACCGAGTTCGGCGAAAAAACCCGGAATGCCGTAAAGCGGAAAATCACGACCCTCCTGAAAACGACCCAGAAGATTCTTCTTGCCTCCATGCTTTGTCTGTTTGTTTCCGCCCTCACCATTGCCGCCCTGCTGGGCAGGAAGGTGGTGAATTCCCTGAAGATTCTTGAAGGATATACCAAGAGGATTTCCCAGGGGGATTTCGTGGAGGTCGCGGTGGGGGAAGGGGAGCAGGAGATCCGATCATTGCTCACGGCCTTCAACCGGATGACCAAGGAATTGCAGATGCGGCAGCATCAACTGGTGCAATCGGAAAAACTGGCGGCGCTGGGCACCCTGCTGTCCGGAGTGGCCCACGAGCTGAACAACCCTCTGTCCAACATCTCCACTTCGGCCCAGATTCTGGGCGAGGAGATCGACGACGACAATGTGGAGTTCAAGAAGAGCCTCATCGGCCAGATCGAGATGCAGTCGGACAAGGCGCGCGATATCGTCCGTACCCTGCTGGAGTTTTCCCGGATCAAGGAATTCAAAAAGGAGAAGCTGTTTTTCAAAAAGCTGGTGGATGAAACCATCCTCCTCCTGCGCGGGCACGTTCCCAGCGAAGTGGTTATCGGAGTGGACGTTCCGGAGGATCTTTCCATTGTCGTTGACAAGCAGCGAATGCAGCAGGTTCTGCTCAATCTGATCAAGAACGGGATCGATGCGATGCAGGGCAGCGGGCATATCTGGATTTCCGCCCTTGGCACCGGATGCGGCACCGGGCTGGATGAGGTGGAAATCCTCATCGAGGACGACGGTCCTGGGATCGATGCGGAACATGTCAACAGGATCTTTGACCCGTTTTTCACCACCAAGGACGTGGGCAAGGGCTCCGGCTTGGGATTGTTCATTGTGCATGACATCATCGAGTGGCATGGCGGGTCCATCAGCGTGGACAGCAGGCCAGGGCTCGGCACTACTTTCATTATCTGGCTACCGGGAGAGCAACAGGAACATGGTCACGAATGACGAACCCACAAGGATCTTGGTCGTTGACGACGAAGAGATTGCCTTGAACAACCTCAAGCATGTTTTGAAGAAAGAGGGGTACGAGGTCACCGCCTCACAGAGCGGTCCCCGGGCCCTGTATCTGCTGGAGGAGAACATGTTTGACCTGGTCCTGACCGATTTGAAGATGGAAAAGGTCGGGGGGATGCAGATCCTGAAACGCACCAGGGAGCTGTATCCGGACACCGAGGTGATCATGATCACCGGGTACGCCACGGTGGATTCGGCCATCGAGGCGATGAAGGGCGGGGCGTACCATTATATTGCCAAGCCCTACAAGCTGGACGAGGTTCGGAAGGTTGTGCGGGAAGCCCTGGAGAAAACCAGGCTCAAACGGGAAAACTCCAGGTTGCGGGAACATCTCAAGGCGTTCCAGGGAGATGCCCGCATCATCACCGACAACCCCGGGATGAAAAAATTACTGGCCACGGCCGGCCAGGTCGCCACCTCGGACAGCAATGTGGTGATCTGCGGGGAGTCGGGCACCGGCAAGGAGCTGCTGGCCCAATTTGTCCATAGTTGCAGCAACCGCCGCAACGGGCCCCTGCTTTCCGTGAATTGCGGGGCTTTCCAGGAAGATCTGTTGGCCAATGAGCTCTTCGGGCACGAGAAAGGGGCGTTTACCGGGGCGGTGGAAATGAAGAAGGGATTGGTGGAGATGGCCGATGGCGGCACCCTTTTTCTCGATGAGATCACCGAGATGTCTCCGGCCATGCAGGTGAAGCTCCTCCGGGTGATCCAGGAAAAAGAGGTGATGCATCTCGGCGGGGTTTCACCGATCAAGGTCAATGTCCGCTTTCTTGCGGCAACCAACCGGAACCTCCAGGAGGAGGTAAAGCTGGGGCATTTCCGGCAGGATCTGTTTTTCCGGATCAACGTGGTGGCGCTCCATATCCCGCCCCTGGCCGAGCGCAAGGATGACCTGCCCCTGCTGATCCAGCATTTTATCAGGAAATACGGGGTGTTGATGCACAAGGAGGTGCGCAATATCGAGCCGGAGGTGGTGGATATCCTGCTGCGCTACGATTTTCCGGGCAATGTCCGGGAGCTGGAAAACATCATCGAGCGGGGGGTGGCGCTGGCCAGCGGCGACACCATTGAGGTCGGCCACCTGCCGGAAGATCTGCGCGACGCTTCGTTTCATACCTTTCGCCGGAAAAGCGGCGGCATCCCCAGTCTTGCCGATCAGGAGCGGGCCTATATCGAGTGGGTGTTGAGGGAGCACGGGGACAACAAGAGCCTGGCTGCCCAGGTTCTGGGCATTGACCGGGTTTCCCTCTGGCGCAAGATCAAGAAGTATGAGCTTGAGGGGTGAGGGGCCTGCCAAGCGTTTTTTAGTGGGTTGTTGCCCCATCGGGATCGGGCTGGGGCGGGACAAGCAGGCCGAATCCGCTGCCCAGCCTGCGGACCAGTTCGATGAAGCTGTGGGGCATGGGCAGGTCGCGCTCAACCAGGAGAATGCCCAGGTCTTGCGCCTGCTGGAGGGTGGCGGTGCTGTCCGCGCCTTCCTGATGGTCGCACAGGGATTGGATGCGGAGGGCGTCGGTGAGGGGAATCCGCAGTTCCTCCAGCATCTCCCCGATCTTGCCCTGCTCCTGGGCAATGAGGTCCGCGTGGTTCCGGGCAAATGCGGCAAAGGGTTCCTCTTGGGGGGGGACGCCGAAGACCGTATTGATCAGCGCCCCGGCAAGCTTGGCGATGAAGGCGGCTTCGTGCTCGGGATGCTTTGTGGTCAACGTTTCTTTCAGTTTTTTAAAAGAGATCATTTTCACGATCTCGACTCCCTCGCGCAGGATGGGAATCAGTTTGCTTTCAAAGGCCATGGGCAGAATCCTTCCCTGTCCTGGACGGGTGTACAGGCTCGTTATTTTCCGGTAATGCGCGCGGCATGGGCGTGGATCAGGTGAAGAGGTCCGGTTCGCCGGTGACCTTGCGGACAAGATCCCGGTAGTCCTGGGCGCCGTTGGACCCCGGGGCAAACTCAAAAATGGTCTGGCCATAGGCCGGAGCCTCGGAGAGACGGACGTTGTAGCGGATCGGGGCGCAGACCTTCTCCCCGTAAATTTTTTCAATCTCCTCCAGAAACTCGCTGCCCCTTTTCACCCGCATGTCGCGGAAGGTGGGCAAAATGTAGCGCAGTTCGACTTCCTTGCGGAATTTCTGGATGGAGGCGATGCTTTTCAGGAATTCGCCAAATCCCTGGATGGACATGACCTCAAGGGAGACCGGGGTCATCAGCTCGTTGACATAGAACAGGACATTGACGGTGAGCGGATCCCAGCCCGGCGAGGTGTCCACCACCACGTAATCGTAGTCTTTTTCCAGCGGGGTGAGGGCCTGGGCAATGGTCAACTCGCCGCCGTAGTCCTTGCGGTCGATGAGGCGCTTGAGGCCTGCCAGGGATTTGCCGCCGGCCAGGATCCACAGATTTTTGCGGGCCTGGACGATTGCCTCCTCGGGGGGGAGTTCGCCGGTTACCAGCTCGGTGAGGCCGCCTTTGGGTTTTACGCCCAGCATGAAGCTTGACTGTCCCTGGGTATCGGTGTCAACCAGCAGAACCCTTTTCCCGGCCAGGGCGAGGCCGGCCGCGAGATTCACCGAGGTGGTGGTTTTGCCGACCCCGCCCTTGCTCAACGAGACGCCGATTCTTCTGGTTTCCTGATCGGACCGAGGCGCGGAGTCGGGATTAGGGTCCGGGACCATTTCGACCGGGGCGGGCTGCGGCTGTGGCGGGGGCGGCGTTTCTTCGCGGGGAATATCGAGGGGGAACTGCTGCCCGCACCCTTGGCACCGAGCCATCTTGACATTGGGCGGGATCCTCTTTTCATCGATGTTGTGTTCTTTTTTGCAATGGGGGCAAGTGATTATCATTGTGAAGTCTCCGGGCCGGCCGTGGCCAACTTCTGGTTATTTCTTGCGGATGTCCTTGAGGATTTCTTTCATCAGGTGGCTTTTTTCACCCTTTTCCTCAAAATCCTTGAGGATCATACTCAGCGCCTGATTGACGATCCGTGATTTTGAAATGCGGGATTTCAGCCGCGGATGCACAAGTTCGTTTATTTTCTCCCGCGCGTCATCCAGATCCTCGAAAATCTCCTCGGAAAGATAGTGGGTGGATTTTTTCTTGCTGTCGCCGGGCGAGGGTTTCTTGTGCTCCGGGTCTGGCGGGCTTTCCGCGGGCGTTGTGGCGCGCAGTGATTCTCCGGTGCGATGGATCAGCTTGGCAAGGGAGGACGCCTCATGCGCCGCATCCTCCTCCGCGCCTTTCAGCAGGTCATCCATGATGTCGTGTTTATTTTTTGCCGACATTTTCCCCCGGGTCCATGATGAGGTTGCGATTCAATCCCGGCCAAGGTCGGCGGAGCGGCTTGTTTCACCAAAGATCTTGGCATGGTGGGCGGAGAGAAAATGCTGCAGGGCCTGCTCGTCCTTTTTGTCCAGATCGATGAATTCGATTCCGCAATGGCACTCGCCGGAGGTCTCGCTTGGCGAGATATGGGTGACTTTTCCCCGGAGGACGATGGTGTTGTCGCCGACATGCAGCGTGATGTCGTAAAGCGTGCCGGCCAGAAAACCGCCAAGGGCTGGAACCAGGAGGCCCAGGCCGCGACTGCCGATATCGCAGACCCTGTGGGTGCGGCCATCGATTTCGGCACAGACCGGATCATCGTCCAGAATGGGTTCTCGGTAGTTCTTGCGGATGATTTTTTGGAGATCGGTATTTGCAGGGGTGGCTCCGGCCGGAGCCACGGGCAAGCCCGTAAGCTCCCAAGGGGCTATTTCTTCAGTCCCGCTTTCTTTCTTGGTCATTACCGACTCCTTATGGTCATGTGCTGATGAGAGGCAAGAAAAGTCTGAAAAAACGCGTTTGCTCCCAAAAACGTGCGAGTATGCAGGAGATGTTTGATTATTTATTGGCATTGCCAAGATTGTCAAGGCAAAACAGCCAGTTGTTGCGCCTTGACAGGGGCGGGGCGGAGTTGCGGCGACAGCGGGAAAAGTCCGGAGGCGGGTACGGCGTGGTTCTTCCGCATGCAGCTTGGTATCGGCCCGCAGGCCGAAGCGCTCAACCCAGCTCGGGAAATTTCACCTTGAGGGTTTCCTTGTCCGCGGTGCGTTCGACTTTTACCTGGACCTCGAGCTGGTCATTTTTAAGACCAAGGGTCAGCGGCATCCCCCCCTTGTCTTCCTCCAGATGGAGGATGGCGCGCATAATGGAGATGATCTTGTTGAAGACAGCCCTGGCCGGCGGGCGCAAGGCGATTTTTTCGGCCTCATGCTTGATGGTGACGGTGATCTTGTCGTTTTTTCGCTTGAGGGAAAGCTGGCGGGCCTCTTCGGTCAGGGTGAGGAGGAGGGCCAGGGCCAGGTACCGGAGGGCGTCTTCCTGGATGTCGGCGGAAGGGGCATCCGCCACCTTTTGAATGGTGGCGGCATAGTCCGTGCCAAGATAGCAGTCACACATTTCCATAAGCTTGAGATGAAGATTCGGGTCATGTATTTCCATGGCGTCTCCTGTCCTGGTCCTGTGGGAAAAAGAATCATCTGTTTCTGCGTTCATATTGCTATGAAGGGCTTTGTCGTGTCAAGGGAAAGGATGGCGGAAAGCACAGGGTTTTTAGCGCCTTGCGCTGCGGGCTTGAAAGAATTTTGACAGCGTGGCCCCGGCCTGCTATATTTCCGGCTCGCCGGAGAGAGAAAGTGCATGGTGAAGGCGTTCCAGCCGGGACGGTGCCCGGCGCCCTCGTTCCTTGTTGGTGCGGAACCATCAATCATTGAGAAGGCAAGGAGTTCAGAAATATGAAAACCGACCAATCGCAGAGCCTTTTTGCCAGGGCGCAGCAGCTTATCCCCGGTGGAGTAAACAGCCCGGTGCGGGCCTGCAAGTCCGTGGGCTGTGATCCTCTTTTTGTCAAGAAAGCCGCCGGTTCAAAAATTCAGGATGTGGATGGCAACGAGTTTCTCGATTTTGTCTGCTCCTGGGGGCCCATGATCCTTGGGCATAACCATCCGGCCGTGGTCGAGGCCATTGAGAAAACCCTGCAAGACGGCACCAGCTTCGGCGCCCCTTGCCCTCTGGAGGTTGAACTGGCCGAGCTGGTGATAGGCGCCCTGCCCTCGGTGGAAAAAGTGCGTTTCGTCAGCTCCGGCACCGAGGCGACCATGAGCGCCATCCGGCTGGCCAGGGGGTACACCGGCCGCAAGGTGGTGGTGAAGTTCGACGGCTGCTACCATGGCCATGCCGACAGCTTTTTGGTCAAGGCGGGTTCCGGGGTGATCACCCTCGGCATTCCCGGCAGCCCCGGGGTGCCGGAGGATATTGTCAAGAACACGGTGTCCATCCCCTATAATAACCCGGAGATCCTGGAAAAGACCCTGCGGGATGAAAAATTGGACATTGCCTGCGTGATCATCGAGCCGGTGGCCGGCAACATGGGGGTCGTCGCCCCGCAGCCGGGATTTCTGCAAAAGCTGCGCGCCCTGACTACGGAACTGGGCATCGTCCTGATCTTCGACGAGGTTATCACCGGCTTGCGCCTGTCCCTGGGCGGGGCGCAGGAATACTTCGGGGTCATGCCCGATCTCACCTGTCTGGGCAAGATTATCGGCGGCGGTTTGCCGGTTGGGGCCTATGGCGGCAAGAAGGAGCTGATGGACACTATCTCGCCGGTGGGCCCGGTGTATCAGGCCGGAACCCTGTCCGGCAATCCCCTGGCCATGGCGGCGGGCGCCGCCACCATGCGGCAGTTGGCCCAGCCCGGCTTTTATGCCGCGCTGGAGGAGAAGTCGGCCCGCTTTGCCCAGGGGTTGACCACGCTTGCCCAAAAATATCTGCCCGGGCAGACCACCCTGAACCGGGTGGGCTCCATGATGACGGCTTTTTTCACCCCTGGGCCGGTGGTGGATTTCGACTCCGCCATGCAGGCGGATACGGCCCGATATGGCCAACATTTCCGGCAGATGCAGGCGCAGGGAATCTGGCTGGCGCCCTCCCAGTTCGAGGCCCTTTTTATTTCCGCCGCGCAAACCGAGGCCGAGCTGGCCATGGCGCTGGAGAAAACTGAATGCTCATTCAAAAAGTTGGCAAAATGAGAAAAAAGCCGTTGACTTTGGGGTGATGCAATGCTAGTAATCCTATCGGTCATAACTCGATGAATCCTTTGTCCGAGCTGTGTGGCAGGGGGTGAAGATGTCCAATAATCGAAAGGATACACTGCGGTTGCTGGCGCAGTTCAGCACCGTTGGCATGACCGTTGCCTTCTCCATCTTTATCGGAGTCGGTATCGGTTATTATCTGGACCATACGGTATTTGGCGGCAGAACCTCGCCCTGGCTGACCCTGATTTTTCTCGGGTTCGGTGTGGCGGCGGCCTTCAAAAACCTCTATGACATGGCCAACAGAAAGGATCTCTGATGCCGGTTAGTGGTTCACCCGCATCGGGAGGTGAGGTGTCGCTCACCAAGGTCATGGTGTGCAACTGGCTGTTGCTGGGAGTGCTCACCGGTTTGGCCTGGTTGGGGTATTCAGGCTTCCATGCCCGTTCGGTTTTTATCGGCGGCGCGATTGCAAACCTCAGCTTCCTGTTTTTGAAAAGGGATCTGCTCCGGTTGCTGGCTGGGCCGCTTGAGGCGGTCAAGCCGTTGTTTTTTATGCGATATTATCTGCGGCTGTTTGTGGTCGTGGGGGTTCTCTTCCTGCTGGTCAGGTACCGGTTGGTTCACCCCTTCGCACTGCTTATTGGCCTGTCCACCGTGCTTTTGGGCATCGGACTTGCCGTCATGGTCGCAGCAAGAAGTATTTACTCGACAAAGTAGTACAAGGTTAAGGAGGCTGCGCACGGTCCATGGAACATCCAATACTGTTTATCTCGTTGATTCTGCAAAATCTGGGGATGCCGGTTCCCCACGGTCCGGTTGGGGACACGTTGCTGGCCAAGCTGGTTTCTCCGCACATGACCTATACCTGGCTGGTTATGCTCTTTCTGATCATCGTTCCGAAGCTGACCCTGGGTCAGATGTCCCTGGTGCCCGGCAAGGGTCAGAATTTCTGGGAGGTCGTCATCGGCGGCCTTGAGGGGTTCATGGCGGACAACATGGGCAAGGAAGGGGCTCGGATGATGTTCCCCATGCTCGCCACCTTTGCCCTCTACATCCTGGTGGCGAACATGATCGGCCTCATGCCTGGCTTCATGTCTCCGACCTCCAACCTCAACATCACCCTGGCCTGTACCCTGATCGTTTTCTTCACCACCCACATCCTGGGCGTGAAGTTCCACGGGGTCGGTTATATCAAGCATTTCCTCGGACCCATTCCCTGGCTGATTCCCCTCATGCTCCCCATCGAGCTCATCAGCCATTTCGCCCGTATTCTTTCACTCTCCATCCGTCTTTTCGGTAACATCATGGCCAAGGAGACCCTGCTGGGCATCCTGTTCATGCTGGCGGGCGCCTACTTTGCCCCGCTGCCGATTCTGTGTCTCGGCGTGTTTGTTTCCATCGTGCAGGCGCTGGTTTTTCTGCTCCTCTCGATCCTCTATTTTTCCGCCGCCATGGAGCATGCCCATTAATCTGTTTAACCGGTTCCTTGTGAACTAATGAAGAAGGCCAATTATAAAAAAATTTTTGGAGGAAGTAGAATGAAGAAAGCACTTTTGTCTGTATTGATGGTGTTGGCTATGTCCACCGTGGCCATGGCTTCCGAGGCTGCTGCCGAGGCTGCAACCACTGCGGCTCCTGCTGTGAACCTCGCCCTGGTTTGTCTTGCTGCCGCTCTGTCCGTTGGCGTTGCCGCACTCGGTTGTGGTATCGGCATGGGCGCAGGTATCGGCGGCGCTTGCTCCGGTATCGCTCGTAACCCCGAGGCTTCTGGCAAGATCACCGTTACCATGATCATCGGTCTGGCTCTGATCGAGTCTCTGACCATTTACGGTCTGGTTATCTCCCTGATCCTGCTGTTCGCGAATCCGTTGCTCAAGTAAGCTGTTCGCGATTTTTTTAGACGTGTAAGGCCGCAGGGGTTTCCCTGCGGCCTTTTTCCGTTTTTCGGGGCCTGTGTCCATGAGCGAAGTCGTTGTCCATCCCTCGCGGGGCAAAAACGAGCCGCAGCTTCCTGCCTGCGGCTTGCTGCTGGTGAATCCCGCCGAAGCCCGGCAGGCGGCGCAGATCGCAGGCCGGGAAGGCTGGGAGAGGCATTTTCTGTTTCACAGCAATCTCCACCAGCGCATCCAGTCTCCCCCCATGTTCTGGGCCGGCCCCGCGGTGGGCGCGCCCATGGCCGTGATCTGCCTGGAAAAGCTCATTGCCTTGGGAGCCAGACGGATCATTGTCAGCGGCTGGTGTGGCTCGCTCCAGCCCGACCTTGGCGTGGGCGAATTGGTGCTGCCGACCTGGGGTGTCAGCGAAGAGGGAACCTCCGTCCACTACCCCGTTGCGGGCAGGAGCGAATCTTCTCCCCGGCTGCGCAAGGAGCTGAAGGATTTTTTTGCCACCACCGGCAAGGAACTGAACGAGGGGCCGATTTGGACCACCGACGCCCTGTACCGTGAAACCAGGGAAAAGGTTGTGCGCTATGGCAAGGATGGTATTCTTGCCGTTGATATGGAATATTCGGCGCTCATCCGGGTGGCGGCGTTTCGTCGGGTTGAACTGGCTGCCGTTCTGATGGTTTCCGACCTGTTATGGCAGGATCCCTGGCAGCCTGCTTTTCAGAGCAAGGATTTCCGCAACCGCTCACAGGGGTTGGTGGGTGATCTTCTGCGCTGTGCCGGCGCTCTGGCTGCGGTATAAAAAAATGAGGCGATGATGCGTACTGTTTTTACTGTCAGTTTAGGGTGTCCTAAAAACCTGGTGGATACGGAGCTCATGCTGGGGTTGCTGGTCGAGGCCGGCTATGCCCCCTGCGAGGAGGCGGACCAGGCCGATCTGCTGCTGGTCAATACCTGCGGCTTTATCCAGTCCGCCGTGGAAGAGGGGATCGAGGAGATCCTGACCCTGGCGGAGGTCAAGGGGCAGTACCCTGAAAAAAAACTGGCGGTGGTCGGCTGCATGGTGCAACGCTACGGCGCTGACCTTGCCAAGGAATTTCCCGAGGTCGATCTCTTCATCGGCACCGAGGGCACCCAGGAGATCGTCAGCAGATTGCAGGAGCTGACCCAGACGAAAAAATCACGGCTGCATCTTGCTCCGCCTACTTTTTTGCAGGATTCCACCTGGCCGCGAAAGCTTTCTTCCCCGGCGCATCGCGCCTACATGAAAGTGACTGAGGGATGCTCCAACCGGTGCAGCTATTGCCTGATTCCCTCCCTGCGCGGCGACCTGCGCAGCCGGCTTCTTGATGATCTGGTGATCGAGGCGCGAATGCTGGCGGAAAACGGAGTGCAAGAGCTGACCTTGGTGGCCCAGGATCTTACCGCCTATGGCCTTGATCTGGGACCCGGCGCGCCCCGGCTGGTGGCTTTGCTCCGCGCTTTGCTTGCGGCCTGCGATATCCCCTGGTTCCGTCTCCTCTATCTCTATCCCACCCGGGTCAATGCCGAGCTCCTTGAGTTCATGGCCGCCAATCCCCGGATTGTCCCCTATCTGGATATCCCCCTCCAGCACGTCTCTGATTCGGTGCTCAAGGGCATGAACCGGCCCTATGGGCGCAGGCAGATCGAAACGCTGCTGGAAAAGATTCGTTCGATTCTGCCCCAGGCCGCCATCCGGACCACCTTCATGGTGGGTTTCCCCGGGGAAACCGAGGCGGATGTGCGCCAGCTTGCCGAGTTCATGCAGGAGCAGAAGCTGGCCCATGTCGGGATTTTCGGCTACTCAAACGAAGAGGGGTGCGCCGCTTATACTCTGGCTGGGCAATGCAGCGAAGAGGAGAAAAGCGAGCGGAGGCAGCGGCTCATGGAGCTGCAGAGCGGGATCTCCCTTGCCGGAAATGAGGCAATGGTTGGCAAGGTGGAAAAGGTGCTGGTCGAGGGGTGGAGCCGGGAAACCGATCTCCTGCTGGAAGGCAGGACCCGTTTTCAGGCCCCGGAGATCGATGGCTGTGTCTACATCAATGCGGGGGTGGCGAACCCGGGTGATATCGTGGAGGTGCTGATCACCGAGGCGCACCCCTATGATCTAGTTGGCGAGATTGTCGAGTATGGGCAGGACAGCGACGATTAATCAGCCGATTCGTTGACCCGTTCCTTCAGTTCCTTGCCGACCTTGAAGAAGGGGAGTTTTTTCGGCTTGACCTTGATTTTCTCTCCGGTTTTCGGATTGCGGCCGAAGTACGAATCGTACTCCTTGACCACAAAACTGCCAAATCCCCGGATCTCAATGCTCTCGCCATTTGCCAGGGCGTCACCCATGGCGTCAAGGATGGTGGTCACGGCTGAACTCGCGTCCCGCAAGGGAACATGCATCTCCTCAGCCAGTGCTTCGATCAACTCCGATTTGTTCATCGCCCTTCTCCGAAGTGCTGCCGTTAAAAAAAACAACATTAAATACAGCAAGATAAAACATCTTAAACAGCTAAGTGCCCAATTGTAAAGAGGATTTTTTTAAGAGAAAATTTGGGCCAGATCCGCTGGGGTGAGGCGGCGGTATTTGCCAATGGGCAAGGCATCCAGGCGCAGTCCTCCGTAGGCGATGCGCTTGAGCGCGAAAACCCGGTGGCCGATGGCTTGGCACATCAGGCGGACCTGCCGTTTGCGCCCTTCGTGGATGGTGATTTCCAGGGTGGTTGTCGTCGCGGTCTTGGCAACGATGCGCACCGTGGCCGGCCAGGTTTTTTTCCCCTCAAGCTCAACACCCTCCTCCAGCAGCCGGATTTTTTCAGGTGTTGGCAAGCCGCGCACTTCTGCCTGGTAGGTACGTTTTATTTCAAAACGCGGGTGGAGAATCCGTTCGGCAAAATCGCCGTCATTGGTCAGGATGAGCGCGCCCTCGGTGTCAAAATCAAGGCGGCCCACGGGAAAGACCCGGCTGGTGATACCGGTGAGCAGGGAGGAAACAATGGGTCTTCCCTGGGGATCGTGGAGGGTGGTGACGTAGCCCCGGGGTTTGTTGAGCAGGAGGTATATTTTTTCTTCCTCAAGGCTCACGGTTCGCCCTTCAAAGGCGATAACCTGCGTGCTTGGGTCCACCTTGCAGCCCATCTCGGTGACGACCTTGCCGTCCACCGTCACTTTTCCTTGGCGGATCAACTCTTCGGCATTGCGGCGCGAGGCGAGACCGGCCTTGGCCAGGATTTTTTGCAGCCGTTCTTCAGGCATGGGAATGGGCTATGGAAATCAGGCGTTGAAAGGGGGAGCAGCGGGGCGGGAAGAAAGCGAACGCGTGCGAGGGGGATTTTCGGCGCGGGGCGGCAGCGGTTCAGGCATGGTAGTCGCCGCGCCGCAGTTTGGCCGCTTCAACATACGAGGCGGTGGCAACCCGCTCAAGCAAGGGAGCGAGGGAGTTGTTCTCGGGGAGTTGATTTTTGAGCGCAACCAGGGCTGCGGTGTCATCTTCGAGGGCGGAGGCAAAGGGGGCAAGATCCTGGGCGGAAAAAGAGGGGTTGCCCAGGGCGGCGCTGAATTTTTCCAGGGTGTTGATGGTTTCTTCCGCCAGGGAAATCCCGTCCAGCTTCAGGGCTGCCGGACTCGGCGCAGCAACGGCAGCGGCAGCGGCGGCCATGGCCGGGGCGGTGGGCGTACTTTTCGCCGCCGTCAGTTCCTGCGCGAGGATCTCCTGAAAAGAGGCGCCTTTCGCCGGGGTGGAGCCTGTGCCGCTGGTTGATGCATTTTGCTGGCCGGGAATAATAGTGGTGATCTTCATGGACACCCTCCATGGATAGTTGTTATCTGCTCTATACCATAGCGTTTCGGCAGAAGGATCGTCAATCTTTAACAAAAAGACGGGGCAAAATTTCCAGGTTCAGCGATAGCGGGACGGCAGGATCTCGCGGATTTTCCCGTCCACCAGGAGCCGGGTTTTTTCGTCCACCGCAAGAACCTCCGGGTACCATGGCTTCAGGCGGCAATCAAAGATGATGGGCGGGGTCAGGGTGGGGTGGAAGCGGCGCAGCTCGGTGGCGGCCGCATGGATATCCGCCGCGGGTTCGAAGCGGGTGAAAACGGTCCAGAGAAACTCCTGGAGATTTTCCGTGGCAGCCTTGGCATCGTCAACCAGCACCACCACCTGCCAGTCGGCCAGGGCCGGGCAGTGGGCCAGGCGGGTGGGCAGCTCCTGCTCTGCGCCATAGCCCTCCCCCTTAACCACCAGGGTGCCGGGGAGAAAGACCTCTGCCTTGGTGCAGCCCTGGGGCAGTTCGCCGTGGAAGGACTCGGGCAGGATGCGGCGGGGTTCCTTGCCCAGTCCCATCATCATCGCCTTGGAGCCGTTGTTCACCGAGGGGCCGGTGTAATCCAGGGTGTCCTGGGAGACATTGGCAAAGACAAAGAGGTCGGTCTGCCAGTTGATCCGCTCCAGCACATGGACCCACAGTTTTTTAAAATCCGTCACCTCGACCTCGCCGTCGGTGAGGATCAGGAATTTGGTCAGCGAGAGCTGCCCTTCGCCCAGGATGCGCAAGCCCGAGGCAAAGGCCTCGCGGGGATAGCGGTCGGTGACCTTGGCCGCGGCTAGGCAGTGGAAGCCGGTCTCGCCGAAGGTCTTGAGCTGACGCACTCCGTTCATCACCAGGGGGAAGAGCGGGGAGAGTAAATCCTGGAGATAGTCGCCGATGTAAAAATCCTCCTGCCGGGGGCGGCCGACCACCGTGGCGGGATAGATGGCGTCGCGGCGATGGTAGAGCCGTTCCACATGAAAAACCGGGTAGTCGTGGGTGAGCGAGTTGTAGCCGTAATGGTCGCCAAAGGGGCCTTCGGGGCGCCGCATGTGGGGCGGGACAAACCCCTTGGCCGCGAATTCGGCGTGGGCCACCAAGGCATGGCCGCCGGCCGGGTCTTTGGTTATGGGCAGTTTTTCGCCAAGCAGCAGGGAGGCCAGCATCAGCTCCGGGATGTTCTCCGGCAAGGGGGCAATGGCGGCCAGCATCAGGGCCGGCGGCCCGCCGATGAACAGGGTCATGGGCAACGCTTCGTTGCGGCGCTCCGCGGCATGGTAATGGTAGCCGCCGCCCTTGTGGATCTGCCAGTGGATGCCTGTGGTGCGGTCATCAAAGCGCTGGATGCGGTACATGCCCAGGTTGTGGCCCCTGCCGTCCGGGTGCTCGGTGTAGACCAGGGGCAGGGTGACAAAGGCGCCGCCGTCCGTGGCCCAGGAAGTGAGCAGGGGCAGATCGCCCAGCCGGGGTGGGGTCTGGCAGACCTCCAGGATGGGGGCCTTGGCCGCCGGAACCCTTTTCAGCCCCACCTTGGTGGCTTGGCTGAGCAGGGAGCGCATCTCCCAGATTTTGCTGAGGTTTGGCGGCATCAGGGTTTCCGCCGCTCGCACCAGATCGGTCACGAATTGCTGGGGGCGTTTGCCAAAGGCCAGCTCAAGCCTGCGGGCGGTGCCGAAGAGGTTGGTGACCACCGGAAAGCTGCTGCCCTTGACGTTGGTGAACAGCAGGGCCGGGCCGCCCTGGGCGATCACCCGCCGATGGATCTCGGCAATCTCCAGATCCGGGTCAACCGGGGTGGAAACCTCGAGCAGGGAATCTTCCCTCCGCAGGATTTCGAGAAAGGCCCGGAGGTCTCTGATAATATTCTGGCTCACCTTTGCGCTCTCCTTGCTGGTATGCTATTTTGTGAGTATAAATGAAGGCTTAATCCTTGAGGAACAGACGGTGGTATTCCTTTTCGCTACAATGCTTATGCATCAGGCTGGAAAGAAAATCAAGGAGCGAGGTGATTTCCTCCTCTTTCAGGCGGGGGATGAGGGTCTGCAGGAAGGCGGGTTCGGCGAATCGTTGCAGAAACGCCGCGAGGGAACGTTCGTCTGTTGCCCGGTTCAGGCCAAAGCAGATTTCTTGTGCATGCAGGGGGGTGGGGGGTGTTTTTTTGCTGTCCATGGCGGCTTCCGGAAATTGTGGGTTAAGTGATCGCTTGTAAAAGCAGTGAGTGATGGAAAAATGTCAAGACAATGGATAACCTTGGAAAATGGGACGCAATCCACCGAGTCTCCGGAGTTGATCCGGATGGCCCTCGACCGGTTGCGGGAAAAAAGGGAACTCATTTCCCTGGTGCAGACCGGGTATCAGTCCCCCAAGACGGTCATCGTCAACTACGATGACCGGATGCTCGAGATCGACAAGCCCATTGACTGGCCCGGAACCCAGGGGATCATCCATATCCTGTTCAAGGACGAGGCCATGGTCTGGAACAAGGTGCGCGTCCTGGTGACCCGCACCACCGAAAGCAGTATCTTCACCGAGTTTCCCACCACCCTGTTTCGCCTGCAGCGCCGGACCAACTACCGGGTTGGGGTGCCCAACGGCAGCACGGTCATGTTCGTGCATAACAATGAAATGCGGCAAGGGTTTCAAGTCATAGATGTTAGTGCCAACGGGATCTTTGTCTGCACCGACAGGTTTGCCCCCCTTCAACCCGGGGATATCCTGCTTGATTTGGCCGTATTTTTTCCTGGCGCCGGAACCGGGTTGAGCGCAGGCACCTATATGAACATCAGTAGGGCAACGGTAATGCGGGCAACCCGGGGAGACAATAAAAAATATTGCTATGGGATCCTTTTTGATCTTACCAAGGGGGAAGAGGAAACCCTTCTCCAGTATGTGCGTCTGCGAGAGCGGGAGCTGTTGCGCAAAGGGATGTTTTGACCTTTTTTGCGCCCTTGCCCCAAGCCGGCTAGGCAATCCGCCACAATACCTTGCGGGAACGGGGTCCGTCAAATTCGCAGAAGAAGATTTTCTGCCAGGTGCCGAGCTGGAGCCGGCCATTTTCAATAAAGACCGTTACCGAGCTGCCGGTGAGCGAGGCCATGACATGGGCCGGAGAATTGCCTTCTCCATGCCGGTACCGGATTTGCGGCACGATTTTTTGCAGGGCGGCAAGGATATCGGCCTGCACGTCGGGGGCGGCGCCCTCGTTGATGGTCAAACCGGCGGTGGTGTGCGGATTGTACACGTGGCAGACGCCATCAACAACGGTGCTTGCGGTCACGGCTTTTTGGAGCTGGGCGGTGATGTCGGAAAACTGCATGGTTGCCAAGGTGGAAATAACAAGGGTTCCTGCTGGCATGGAAAGATCTCCTGGACAGGGATGATGGGTAACATGCGACGTTCTGTGTAAGGAAATTGTACTATATTAGATTGCGGAACGCGTCAAATTGATTATAGAGCGGATTGGGTACAAATGTGGAAGGGAGGCTATGGTAGAGAACGTTTTTAAAAATCTTCGCTGGCTCGGTCATGACGCTTTTCTGCTGCGGGCCGGGGGCAAGGTCGTCTATTTCGATCCCTTCCAGCTCGGTTCCGGCTTGCCGCCTGCCGATATCATCTGTATTTCCCATGAACACTACGACCACTGCTCCCCCGCTGATGTGCAGATGATCCAGCAGCCCTCCACCCTCATTGTTGCCGAAGCACAGAGTGCGGCACAGCTTAAGGGCAGGATCGTCTCCCTTGCCCCGGGCGAACGGTGCGAGGAACAGGGAATCACCATCGAGGCCGTCCCTGCTTACAACATCAACAAGCAGTTCCATCCCCATGCCAACCGGTGGCTGGGGTTTATCCTCACCGTGGCTGGGGTGCGGGTGTACCATGCCGGGGATACCGATTATATTCCGGAGATGAAGGATATTCGGGCGGATATCGCCCTGCTGCCTGTTTCCGGCACCTATGTGATGACCGCCGAGGAGGCGGCGCAGGCGGCTCTTGCCATCGGACCAAAAATCGCGGTGCCCATGCATTACGGCGCCGTTGTCGGGACGGACGATGACGCGAAACGGTTTGCCGCTTTGCTTGCCGGCAAGATACGGGTGGAAATCCTTGGCCGCGGATAATTCGCAATATTTCCCGGTCTGCCTCAAGGTCGCCGGGCGGCAATGTGTGGTCATCGGCGGCGGCCGGGTTGGCGAGCGCAAGGTGCAAGGGCTGTTGGCCCATGGCGCCTTGGTGCGGGTGATCAGCCCCGAGTTGAGCGAACCGCTTGCCGCCCTGCTGCGGACCGGCGCGATTGACTGGCTGGACCGCCTGTATCAGGAAGGCGATTTGGCCGGGGCTTTTCTGGTCATTGCCGCCACCGATGATCCGCTCGCGCAGGAGCGGATTCATGCCGAGGCCGAAGCGCGCAATATCCTGCTCAATGTGGCGGATGTGCCAAAATGGTGTAACTTTATTCTTCCGGCCACGGCGCGGCGGGGCGATCTCTCCATTTCCGTTTCCACCGCCGGGAAAAGCCCGGCTCTGGCCAGTGCCCTGCGCCAGGCGCTGGAGGTCCAATTTGGCCCCGAATACGGGGTGCTGGTGGAGATCCTCGGAACCCTGCGGGATACCGTTCTGGCCGAAGGCAGGCCGCATGCGGAGAACAAGGTGATTTTTGCCCGGTTGGCTGATCCCGAAATGGCGGCCTGGATCAAGGATGGGCTTTGGCAGAAGCTTGCCGGCCACATTCAGGAAGTCCTGGGGCCTGATGTTTCCCTTGGTTGCCTGGAGTCGGCCAGGCAGGCATACCAGCAATCTTCAGGAGCGGCGCGATGACCCTGTTGTTTCAGCTCACCCTGTACCTGTATCTCCTGGCCACCGCGGTGTATGTGGCTCATTTCCTTTCCCAGCAGAAAAAGGTGCGGGCCGTTGCCCGGGCGATTCTTCTCGTCGGCGGAGTACTGCATACCGTTTATTTTGTTGTCCGCTATGTTGCCGCGGGGCATACCCCCCTGACCAGCAACCATGAAGCGGTCTCCTTCTTTGCCTGGTCAATGACCTGGGCTTTCTTGTCGTTCTGGTGGCGGTACCGGGTGAAAAATTTCGGCGTCTTTGTTTCGCCGCTTATTTCCCTGCTGATGCTCATCGCCGCCTTTTCCTCCCAGGAGATACGGCCATTGGCCCCGGCCCTTAAGAGCAACTGGCTGCCGGTGCATGCCAGTCTCGCCATCATGGCCAACGGCTTCATGGCCCTGGCTTTTTGCGGCGGGGTGATGTACCTGCTCCAGGAGCGGGAGATCAAGAAGAAAAAATTCGGGATATTCTACAGCCGTCTGCCCTCTCTCGAGGCGCTGGATAATCTGAACCAGCATTGTCTGACGCTGGGGTTTCTCTTGCTGACCCTGGGGATCGTTACCGGTTCCGTCTGGGCAAAGCAGGCCTGGGGGGCATACTGGCAGTGGGACCCCAAGGAAACCTGGTCGCTGATCACCTGGCTCATCTATGCGGCCATCCTGCACCAGCGGCTCACCGTGGGCTGGCGGCGCAGGCGGGCGGCCATCATGGCCATTGCCGGGTTCGGTGCGGTGCTTTTCACCCTCTGGGGTGTGACTTATCTTTTGGGGGGCGTGCACTCCTATGTTGGCTGAGAGTATCGTCATTATCGGCGTGAACCATAAGACCGCTCCGGTGGCGGTGCGGGAGAAGCTGGCCTTTTCCGGGGATTGCGCCGGGCCGCTTGTTACGCTGATGAACATCGAGGGGTGCAGGGAGTGCTGCTTTCTTTCCACCTGCAACCGGGTGGAGGTCATTTTTGTGGCCAGCGACCCGGCTGCGGCGGCGGTGGCGGTGCGCGGTTTTCTTTTTGCCAAGAGCGGTCTTGCCGACGCCGAAGCCCAGCAATACAGCTATCTGCATCAGGGCAGGGATGCGGTTGCCCATCTGTACCATGTGGCGGCCAGTCTTGATTCCATGGTGGTGGGCGAACCCCAGATCCTCGGGCAGTTGAAGCAGGCCTACCGCGAAGCGGTGGAGCAGAAGACCACCGGCGTCATCCTCAACCGGCTGCTGCACAAATCCTTTTCCGTGGCGAAACGGGTGCGCACCGAAACCAATATCGGCGGCAGTGCGGTTTCCATTAGTTACGCGGCGGTGGAGCTGGCAAAAAAGATTTTCGGCACCCTGCGGGACAAGTCCGTGCTTCTGGTGGGGGCCGGGGAGATGGCTGAGCTGGCGGCCGAGCATCTGGTCAGGCAGGGGATCGGCCGGGTAATCGTGGCCAACCGGACCCTGGAGCGGGCGGCCAATCTGGCCCGCCGGTTTAACGGCACCGCCGTTGGCTTGGCCGAGCTGACCTCCCAGTTGGCGGAGGTGGATATTCTGGTCAGTTCCACCGGGGCCACCGACCTGATTCTCCGCAAGGATGAGGTGAAGCCGCTCATGCGGCAGCGGATGAATAGGCCTCTTTTTCTCATCGATATCGCGGTGCCGCGCGACCTTGACCCGGAACTCAATGATCTGGACAATGTCTACCTCTATGATATCGACGACCTGAAAAACGTGGTCGATGTGAACAAGGCGGAGCGGGAAAAAGAGGCCCTGCGGGCGGAGGGCATTGTCGCCGAGGAGGTGGTCAAGTTCGGGCAGTGGCTGGAAGGCATGGAAATCGCCCCCACCATTACGGCGATAAGGCAAAAAGCCAACGGTATCCGCGAGGCCGAGGTGGCGAAAACCTTGAGTACCCTGAAATCGCTGTCGGAAAATGAGCGGCGTTCGGTGGAGATGCTGGCCAATGCCATTGTCAACAAGCTGCTGCACGAACCCATGGTATTCCTGAAAAACAGCACCCCCCACGACAATCCGCAGCTCAAACTGGCTTTTGTCCGGCAGTTGTTCGGCCTTGACCATGAATCGTCGGAGCAGTAGCCGCTTCGGGAAAATGTTTGACATGTCGCCTGGCTCTGAGTAATATAGCGAGCTTTATTGCTGGGCGGAATCTTTTGCGTTTTTGGTATTGTTTCCGTAAGAGTGCGTGACGCAAGGCCCGGATGCTGCGAGACAGCAAAAATGAGAGGCAGGCCCCCTAGAGGCCCTAACAGAAGAGAAAAAGGAAGACGATCATGAGCAAGAGAACTTTTCAGCCGAGCAACCTCAAAAGGCACCGCACCCATGGCTTTCGGGCCAGAATGCAGACAAAGAACGGGCGGGCCGTCATCAACCGTCGCCGGGCCAAGGGTCGCAAGCGGCTGACCGTGTAGTTTCTCTCCGGAAAAACAGCACCGTTCGCGTCGAATGAAAGCTCTGCCCCTCTCCAAGGCCATGCTGCTGGTCAAGCCCTGGCAATACAGAATGGTGTATGAGCAGGGAAAACGGGTGCGCGGTCAGAACTTTACCGTGATCCATGCGCCGAACAGCGGTGCGGGCAACAGGCTGGGCATAAGTATCCACGGAGTACGGCAGGCTGTTCAGCGAAACAGGATCAAGAGGATAATCCGGGAATTCTTTCGTCATAATCGAGATTTTATCGAGCCTTTCTCCGACGTGGTTTTTGCCGTGCGGGCCGGATTTACCCCCAACTCCCCGCAGGAGGTCGAGGCGGCGGTTGGCGCGCTTCTCGCCCGGCGTAAAGCGGTCGGCAATGGAGCAGGCTCGGGCGTAGTGGCGTTGAAGGTCTCGTGATTTTCTGATGGTCGCCATATTTTCCGGATGCGGCACGTTCCCGACATTTTTACGAGACCATCAGGATTGGATGTGAAAAGAATTTTCATTGCCCTGATACGGTGTTACCAGTTGTGCATCTCTCCACTTTTCGCGCCGAGCTGCCGTTTTTCTCCCACCTGTTCACAGTATGCCATAGAGGCTCTTGCCCTCCACGGGACTGTTCGTGGTCTGTATCTTGCCACGCGCCGCCTTCTCCGCTGCCATCCCTTTCATCCCGGCGGCTATGATCCGGTGGACAAACCTTTTTGAGGCGACAGCAGGTGGTGTTGCCCGGGTGCTTCAGGCCTGCATCCAACTAATAGAGCCTGACGAGGATCGATTTCATGGACACTCAGAGAATGTTTTTGGCCATCTTCCTTTCCTTGGCCATTTTGCTTGGTTATCAGTATTTTTTTGTTCCCACCCCTCCTCCGGTCACGGAAAGCACCGTTGTCTCCTCCCCTGAAAACGGCAAGTCAGAAGAAAAACCCTCTGCGGCGGCACCGCCGGTTGCCGCGGCAAGCCTTTTGGCTGCCCAGCCCGCCGGCGGTGCCGGCAGAGTAGGGCGTGAGATCCCGGTGACGACAAGCCTCTATTCGGCGGTGGTCACGGAAACCGGCGGCATGGTGAAAAGTTTTCGCCTGAAGAATTACCGCGAGGATCTGGCCAAGGATTCCGGCGATAAAGAAATGCTGCGGCCGAAGGAAGGCGACAATCTCCCTTTGAATTTTTCCTGGGGGATTGAGCCGGGCAGCATCCCTCCGGTGGTCTATGAGGCTGCTCCGCTCCAAGAGGGGCAAGATGGCGGCTCAGTGCTGACCATGCGGGGCAAGTTGCCCTCCGGCCTTGAGATTGTTCGCACCTTGCGGTTCGTGGATCAGCAGTACCTGCTGGAGCTGACCGTTGATGTGGTGAACAATACGGCCACCCCCCTGCAGGGAGCGCCGTACCTGACCCTGGACAACCGGCCGTTTGTCAAGGAAAGCCAGATGGTTTTCGTTGGACCCGCTCTCGTGTACGACGGGGTGTTGGAGGAAGTCAAGACCTCCGATCTGAAAAAGGGAAGCAAGAGCTTCACCGGCAAGATCAGTTGGGCAGCCTACGAGGACAATTATTTTTTCTGCGGCATTGTGCCGCGCACCGGCGAACAGCACACCGCCCATTTTTCCCTGCAGGATGAAACCCGGGTGACCACGGTGCTGGCTGGAGCCAGCGATGTCATCCAGCCCGGGCAGAGCCAGCAGTATACCTATTCGGTGTATTTCGGCCCCAAGACCATGGGGGCGCTTAAGGAAGCCGGCCACGAGCTGGAGCGCAGCATCAATTTCGGCTGGTTTGACGTGATGGCCAAGCCGACCCTCTATCTGCTCAATTTTCTCCATAAATATGTGGGCAATTACGGCGTGGCCATCATTCTGGTGACGGTGCTCATCAAGCTGCTTTTCTGGCCGGTTTCCCAGAAGGGCATGAAGTCCATGAAGACCATGCAGAAGCTGCAGCCCAAGATGGCAAAGCTGCGTGAGAAATTCAAGGACGACAAGCAGATGCAGCAGCAGGAGATGATCAAGCTGTATCAGACCTACAAGGTAAATCCGGTGGGCGGCTGTCTGCCCATGGTCATCCAGATTCCGGTGTTTTTCGCCCTGTACAAGGTGCTGCTCCAGACCATCGAGTTGCGGCACGCGCCTTTTTTCCTCTGGATCACCGACCTGGCCGCCCCCGACCGGTTGTCGGTCGGCTTTGATATCCCGTTTCTCGGAGGGATACCGGTGCTGACCCTGCTGATGGGGGCAACCATGTTTCTGCAGCAGAAAATGACCCCGGCCACCGGGGATCCCACCCAGCAGAAGGTCATGATGTTCATGCCGGTCATTTTCACCTTCATGTTCCTCAATTTTGCTTCCGGGCTGGTCTTGTACTGGTTTGTCAACAACCTGCTCTCCATTGGCCAGCAGTATCTCGTGAACCGGGATGAGGTCGCGTAGAGCGGGTTGAGTTAAGGAGCGCGCAAGGGGCAGCCCCTGCCACAGTCGCCAAGAGAAGACGTCGGGCCGCCGGAGAATGTGGCCTGAGATGGAGGAATCACACGATGTCGTCTGCCAAGATGGAATATAAGGGAACGGATGTTGAAGAGGCGATCGGCAATGCCTGCGCCGCGCTGAATGTGCCGCGGGAAGAGCTTGATATCCGCATAATCTCCACCGGCTCCACCGGTATTTTCGGCCTGGGCCGAAAAAAGGCGGCGGTGCAGGTGTCGCTCAAGAAAGAGGGCGGCCACGAGCAAAAACGACCGGCCCCGGAGAAAAAGGCGAGTGCGCCCAAGGCCAGGCCCGAACGGGCTGTTTCGGAGAAAAAGCCCGCTGTCCCCAAGGCCCGGGTGGAACAGCCCGCGGAAAACGATGAACAGGAGGAGGCGGTCGGCGATCCTGTCACCCCCGAGGAGATGGAGGCAATCCGGGCGGACCTTGCCAGGATTCTGGATCTCATGGCTTGCTCTTCGGAAATCAGCATTTCCCAGGATCAGAACAACAAGGTCCATGCCAAGATTGCCGGGGATTTTGTCGATATTCTTGTCGGCCCGGAGGGACAGACCCTTGACAGCATGCAGTATGTGATGCGCAAGATCATCACCAGGAAATTCCCGCAGAAGGTTCTTTTCTCCCTCGATGCCGGAGGATTCCGGGACAACCGGATGGGAGAGCTCCAGGCGCGGGCCCTGCGTCTGGCCCAGGAGGTGAAGGAAACCGGGAAGACCAGAACCATTCCCGCCATCAACCCGGCGGAAAGACGCATGGTGCACATGGCTCTGCAGGACGATACCGAGATCAGGAGCCGCAGCGTTGGAGAGGGGTTGTTCAAGAAGGTGCTCATCTATCTGCCCGGGAAAGGGCGGCGCCGCGCGCCAAGAAAAAAGAAAACCGCGGAAAAGAGCCCGGAATGATGCTTCTGGAAACGGGCGCGAAAGCGCGGTTTCCAGAAGAGCGTTCGCGCTCCGGCGGCAAAGGGTTTCGGAGCAACATTTTTTGCGGTCGGGGCTGTGACGCCGACAACTCGGTTTTCCCGCGATTGTAAGCACGGACAGCGTGCCGAGGGGTGGGCAAGCTTTTTGTTCCGCCGAATTTCATAGGGCAAGAAACGTATGGCAACGCCGGATTTCCCGGATTTCAACGAGGCGACCATCGCCGCCATTGCGACGCCGCCCGGCGCCGGCGGCATCGGCATCATCCGGGTGAGCGGCCCCCAGTCCCACGCAATCCTTCAGCAGCTTTTTCAACCGAAAAATCCCCCCAAAAAAATCATAAGCCACAGGCTCTATTTCGGCGCTGTCGTCCATCCCACAACAGGCTTGGCGATTGACGAGGTGCTCGCCGTGTATATGCGGGCGCCGCAGACCTACACCAGGGAAGATGTGGTGGAGATCCACGGCCACGGCAGTTATCTGCTGCTGCAGGAGATCCTCGCCCTGATCGTGACCTTCCCCGCCACCCGCCTGGCGGAGCCGGGGGAGTTCACCAAGCGTGCCTTTCTCAATGGGAGGATCGACCTGACCCAGGCCGAGGCGGTTGCCGAGCTGTTGCGCGCCAAGACCCGAGAGGGCGCGAGCCTTGCGGTGAGCCAACTCCGGGGGGGATTGCACGGAGAGATCTGGAAAATTCGTGACGCGCTGGTGGCGGTTCGTGCTATCATGGAGGTGGCCATCGATTTCCCCGATGAGGAGGTGGAGATCCTTGACACCAAAGCGCTGCAGGCCAGGCTGGTGCTGGAAGCGGCAGAGCCTTTGTCCCGATTGCTTGCAAGGGCGGAGGGGGGGAAAATCATCCGGGAGGGAATCTCCGTGGTGATTCTCGGCAGGCCCAATGTGGGTAAATCCAGCCTGCTCAATTGTCTTCTCCGGGAAGACCGGGCCATAGTCACGGAGCTGCCCGGCACAACCAGGGACACCATCGAGGAGTGCCTGGACATCAAAGGGGTGCCGGTGCGCATTGTCGATACGGCAGGTATCCGGGAAACCTCCGAAGCGGTGGAGGAGATCGGCATCCGGCGGGCACGGCAAAAGTTGGAGCAGGCGGATCTGGTCCTGCTGGTTCTTGACGGGGCAGAGGGGCCGCATTCCGAGGATCGCGTCCTGTTTCAGGTGGCCGCGGACAAGAAGGTCGTGGTGGTGGTCAATAAAATCGACAGGGCTCTCCCCTTAAGTTGCGCCCATTACGAAGCAGCGTTTCCCGGGGTGCCGGTTGTCGCCATTTCCGCCACGACCGGGGAAGGCATCCGCACGCTGGAGGATGCTGTTTACGGGGCGGCCACCGGCGGCCATGGCCTCCAGGAGCCTGGGGTCGCCGCACCCAATGTGCGGCATGCCGTTGCCCTGCAACGGGCCCTTGGCGCGGTGCGCCAGGTTGGCGAGGGGCTGGGCGCGGATTTGCCGCCCGACCTTCTGGCCATTGATCTCCAGGGGGCGCTGGCTTTTCTTGGAGATATTATCGGGGAAACGACCACGGACGATGTGCTGGATATGATTTTTGCGGAGTTTTGTCTCGGGAAATAGCCCGGCAGCCGGGAGCGGCAGTGGAACGGCGTGGCGGAGCGGCGGCGGTACAACGGCAGCAGTGAAATGGCGACAGTGCAACTGCGAAGGAAAAATCATGGCCCCAGGTAAAAAGAGCAAAGAAATCGACCTTGACGAGCAGATTGAATTTCTGAAAAAAGTGAGTTTTTTCCATGGGTTTGATGACCATGAACTCAAGCAGTTCCTTCTGGTCAGCAAATGGCTCCGGGTTCCTCCCGACACGGTGATCATCAAGGAAGGCACCACCGAACGGGCGTTTTACATCCTGGTCAAGGGGCAAGTCCGGGTGGAAAAACGGTTGCATGGAAAAGCGAAGCCCATTCAGCTCACCACCCTTACCACCGGAGATTGCTTCGGGGAAATGGCTCTGGTCACCGAAATAAAAAGAACCGCCGATGTGGTGGCAAGCGCGGAATCATTTATCCTGCGGGTTGAGCCGGAGATTGTCAGCACCTCAAATGTCTTTCTGCAACTGAAGTTTTATAAGCGGTTCTGCGAGCGGTTGGTTGCCAGACTGGATCTGGCCAATAAAAGAGTTGCCGGGCGCGATGGTGAAGAGGCCAAGCCGTCCATCTTGCAGAAGGTGCTTTCCGATGAGGTCCAGGCCCAAGCCGAAGAAGAACCGGCCCGGCCTCCGGTCAAGCCGAACCTGGGCACGGAGCGGTCCGGGAAGGAGCAAAAGGCCAGGCCAACCATCACGCTTCCCCCCATGCCCGATAAGGAGCAGCGGCAGACTCCCGCCAAGCTGCATCCTCGAGTCCATCCGGAGGCTGTTTTCCCGGTGAACCCCGCGGTTGCCGCCGAGTTGACCGCCATGATGAAAGGCGGCGCAGGCATTGATAATACCCGGCGGCTGGCCGATTTAATCTCCCTTGATCCGGTGCTGAGCTGCCGGGTGATCCAGACCGCAAATTCGCCTTTCTTCAGAAGGGCCAACATGGTGGGCACAGTTCCGCTGGCCATGGTTATTATCGGGGTCAAGCAGGTGCAGGAGGTGCTGGTCGATACCATCAGGGCGGCCAAGTCATCACAAGCCTTCAGCGGTTTCACCTCGGTTTCCAGGGATTTCTGGCAACATGCGGTGGTGGTGGGGCGAATTGCCGAGATGTTGCGGGATGTAATCCGGATAAACACCTCTGCCGATCTGTATTTGTGCGGCCTTCTTCATGACCTGGGGATGCTGGTGCTGGATGGAATTTCGCCGAATTTTTACCCGCAGTTTTGCCAACCTTCAGAAGAACTGCGGGATGTGGTCAGGGCGGAAAAGGAGTATATCGGCGTGGATCATGGTCAAGCCGGGGTCTGGCTTGCCGAAGGCATTGGCCTGCCGCAGCCGTATCTGGATGTGATGCACTTCCACCATCAGCCGGAAAAGGCCACAACCAACCCGGTGCCTGTGGCCATGATAAATCTGGCGAACATCTTTGCTTCCCTGAAGGGCGTTTGCCTCGGGGAGCCCCGGGTGACAGCGGAAGATGCGGCGCGCTCTTTTTCCTGGGCGTTGATCCAGGAATACCACCGCCCGTTTCAGGAGGTCAGCGTGCCGCAATTTGTCAATTCGTTTTCCGCGGAGCTTGACAAAACGTGGGCCGGCATCACCGGGGATATCCTGCTGTAGATTTTAGTCCAGGGGAGTGAACATATCCTTGCTGGCGCCGCAGATGGGGCAGGACCAGTTTTCCGGCAGATCCTCAAAAGAGGTGCCTGGGGCGATGCCTGAGTCCGGGTCTCCGACGGCCGGATCATAGATATACCCGCAAACCGAACATTCATAACGTTTCATGGCGGTGCTCCTTTTTCTGTTGTGACCAGTATGGGGATGCCAGGCGAACCCTCCGGGGCAAGCTGCCGTATCTGTTAATCATAGGTGGTCAACTCGGGCACCGTCAACGATTTTTATCGCCAATGGGCGTTGAGACCGCCATGCACCGGCGTTGTCCAGGATTTTGCAGGAGAGGGGTTGATGATTGAGAAGCAAGAGGTGGTTTCCAGGCAGGACATCGCCACGCGGGTTGCAGAGCTTGGCCAGGCCATCAGCCGTGATTATGCCGGCCGCCAGTTGGTTATGATCGGCATTCTGAACGGGGCCTTCATCTTCATGGCCGATCTGGTCCGGGAAATCGAGCTGCCCCTTGAAATCGATTTTATCCGGGTATCGAGCTACGGCGCCGCCACCTGTTCCTCCGGCGCAGTTCAATGCACCAAGGACACCGAGCTTGCGCTGGCAGGAAAGGATGTGTTGCTGGTGGAGGATATCGTCGATACCGGCAAAACCCTTGCCTGCCTCAAGGATCTCTTTGCGGCCCGAAAGGCTCAATCCGTGCGGATTTGCGCCCTGATCGACAAAAAGGAGCGGCGCACGGTTGAGGTGAGCGTGGATTATGCCGGATTTGAGGTGGCGGAAGGCTTTCTGGTCGGCTATGGCCTTGACCATGCGGAACAGCATCGTCAGTACCCGGCGATTTACAAGCTCGTCAGCGGGGTGTGAGCCCGTGTTGACCCTGCAGGAGAAAGACAAGCGGTTCCTGTGGCATCCCTACACCCAGATGCAGGATTATGCCCAGCGCGACCTGCTCCTCATCGACAGGGCAGAGGGGATTTTCCTCTTCGACCAGCAGGGGAAACGTTATTTCGATACCATTTCCTCCTGGTGGTGCATTGTCCATGGGCATGGCCATCCGATTATAACGGAAAAAATCCGCTCCCAACTGGCGCGGCTTGACCAAGTGTTGCTGGCCGGCACCAGCCATGCGGGGGCGATTTTGCTGGCGGAGCAGTTGGTGCGGTTGACGCCGCCCCAGCTTTCCCGGGTGTTTTATTCCGATAACGGCTCCACGGCCTGCGAGATCGCGATCAAGATGTCGCTCCAGTATTGGCGGCAGGTTGGGCAGCCGGGCCGCTGCGGGCTGGCGGGTATAGAGCGCGGCTACCACGGCGACACCATCGGCACCATGAGCCTGGGCGGGGTGCCGGAATTCCATGGCCCCTTTGCCCCGCTGCTTTTTTCTTCCCATCGTCTGCCATCCCCATACTGCTACCGGTGTCCGGCCGGGCTTGTCCAAGAGAGCTGCGACTGCCAGTGCCTCCAGCCGCTTGCCGAACTTCTGGCCGAACAAGGCGAGAAGATTGCCGCCCTGATCATCGAGCCGCTCATCCAGGCCGCCGGTGGGATGATCATCTATCCGGCCAAGTATCTGCACAAGGTGGCCGCCTTGACCAGGGAATATGGGGTGCATCTGATTTGTGACGAGGTGGCCACCGGCTTTGGCCGGACCGGAACCATGTTTGCCCTGGAGCAGGCCGGGGTGGCGCCTGATTTTCTCTGTTTGTCAAAAGGGCTGACTGCTGGTATGTTGCCAATGGCGGCAACGTTGACCAGCGAAGAGATTTTTCAGGCCTTTTATGGAGACTACAGCGCCGGAAAAACCTTTTTCCACGGCCATACCTTCAGCGGCAATCCCCTTGCCGCCGCCGCGGCTCTCGGCTCGTTGCAGGTTTTTGCCGAAGAGCAGACCATGGCCGGGCTACCGGCCAAGATCAGTCATCTCCAGGCGCGGATGCGCCGCTTTGGAGACCTGCCCTGGGTCGGAGATCTCCGGCAGCTCGGGATGATCTGCGCCATGGAGCTGGTGAAGAACAGGGATACCAAGACCCCTTACGCTCTTCAGGAGCGGGTCGGCTGGCCGATCTACCTGGCCGGGCTTGCGCATGGCCTCTTGCTGCGGCCCCTTGGCAATGTGATCTACCTCTGGTTGCCGCTTTCCGTGACCCTGGCTGAGATCGACGAGATCACGGACCGGGCCTGGCAGGTGCTTTCCGATCCGCGAAATATTGCGGGGTGGTAGGTTGATTGGGTTACAAAAATAATGCTTGTGCGCCTGTAGCTCAGATGGATAGAGCATCGGCCTTCGAAGCCGGGAGTCGGGGGTTCGAATCCCTCCGGGCGCACCATTAAAAAGTGAGTCACCACCGGCAAAGCGGGGGGCTTATTGGGAGCGCCTCAAAGGCACCGACAAAACCGTGAGCCGCCCAAGGCGGCAACACTATTTGTCTCCCCCTTTAATAAAGGGGGATTGAGGGGGATTTTGAAATGTCGGCATTGCACGAACCAGACTGCAAATCCCCCCTCCCCCCCCTTTGTTAAAGGGGGGAATAAAGGCGCTCCATTCACAGGAACAGCCTGAATACGATTGTAGTAAAGGTCAAACCTTTACGAGTCCTCCGGCAAAGCGGGGGGTACTTTAAAAAAATAATAAATACAGTTAAGTTATTTTAGTGTTCAGGCTTTCTTGCTTCGCCAAAAATAGTTCATTTTTCGTTTATTTTTCTCCCGTCTTTGTCCTATGAAAAAAAAGCGTCATGACGACAGCACGTTGCACGTGTGCTGACAGCTCTTAACCGCAACACCGTCTATCGTTTTTTCCGCGCTCCAAGCTCGCGCCTCAAGGAGTGCGAGTCCAGAAATGCAGTTACCGTGACCAGAAGATATCTCCGGTGATCCTCACAAGCATCCGGGAAAATTCTCTGTTGTAGTTTGCCTCTATTTTCAAGAGATACATCAAGAAGTCAGAGAATTGTCTTGGGCACACACGGGAAGAGTGTGTTGTAGCGTACGCTGAGTATGTCGGAGGGAGAGCGTCTTTTTCGGATACTATTAAAACATGGGCGGAATTGTTGTGAAAAAGCAACGGGAACCATTGGCAAAAGGCAAGAAAATCCCTATTTCTTCGGCAGTTGTTGCCCCCCCTCGTCCCAAGAACCTCCTCTTTCCCATTGTCGCTATCGGTGCTTCCGCCGGCGGGCTGGAGGCGTTGGAACAATTTTTGGGGCATGTGCCGGAAAAAAGCGGCATGGCCTTTGTCATCGTCCAGCACTTGGACCCGAACCACGAGGGGCTCCTGCCCGAGTTGCTTCAGCGCACCACCGGGATGGAGGTTTTTCAGGTCAGGGACCGGATGCGGGTGAAGCCGAACTGCGTTTATGTGATCCCCCCCAACAAAAACATGTCCATCCTGCACGGAGTGCTGCATCTGTTCGATCCGACGGCGCCCCGCGGCCTGCGTCTCCCCATCGATTACTTTTTCTCTTCCCTGGCCGAGGACCGGCAGAATGGGAGTATCGGCGTCATCCTGTCGGGGATGGGCACGGACGGCTCGCTAGGCCTGCGGGCCATCAAGGAAAAAGCGGGAGTGACGCTGGCGCAGGAACCTGCCTCGGCCAAGTTCGACAGCATGCCCAAAAACGCCATTGATGCCGGGCTCGTCGATCTGGTCGCCCCGGCGGAGGCGCTGCCCGGCAAGATTATCGACTATCTCACGCATTCCTTGGTCGTGGCCAAGCCCGAGGGTCTCCCGCTGGAGGCGAAGGAGCAAAGCGCCCTGGAAAAGGTCGTCATTCTCTTGCGGGCCAAAACCGGCCACGATTTTTCCATGTACAAAAGAAACACCATCTACCGCCGGATCGAGCGGCGCATGGGCATTCACCAGATCAAAGGGATCGCCACCTATGTTCGCTTTCTGCAGGAGAATCCCCAGGAGGTTGAGTTACTCTTTAAGGAACTGTTGATTGGCGTAACCAACTTTTTCCGTGATCCGGAGGCCTGGGCGCAACTGCAAACAGAGGCCATTCCGGTACTCTTGGCGGATCGCCCGGCCGGTGGCCTGCTACGGGCATGGTCGGTCGGCTGCTCAACCGGCGAAGAGGCATATTCGCTGGGGATTGCCTTCACGGAGGCACTGGAACAGATCAAGCCCACGGAGAATTTTACGCTGCAGATTTTCGCCACCGATCTGGACCAGGACGCCATCGACAAGGCCAGGCAGGGGGTCTATCCGGCCAATATCGCCGCGCATGTGTCCGACGAGCGGCTGCGCCGTTTTTTTGTCAAGGAACCGAACGGCTACCGGATAGGCAAGGAGATTCGGGAGATGGTGACTTTTGCCACGCAGAACGTCATCATGCACCCCCCCTTCACCAAGCTCGATATCCTCATTTGTCGCAACCTCTTGATCTATCTGACGCCGGAATTGCAGAAAAAGCTTCTGCCGCTCTTTCACTACAGCCTGAACCATGGCGGGATCCTGTTTTTGGGAAGTTCGGAAGCCGTCAGCACCTTTACCCATCTCTTCGCGCCGTTGAGCATCAAGTCGCGACTCTTTCGGCGGCACGAATCAGCCGTGCTCTCCGAGCCGCTTGCATTTGCCTCGTCGCTTGTCCACCCTCGGCCGGGAATTTCCAAGGAGTTAGAGATTTTGAAACCAGCGGACAACCTCCAGTCTCTCGCGGATCAACTGCTTTTGCAGCACTTTTCCCCCCCTGCCGTTTTGACCAACGACCTGGGTGATATTCTGTATGTCAGCGGCCGGACCGGGAGATATCTCGAACCGGCGGCCGGCAAGGCCAACTGGAATATTTTCGCCATGGCCCGGGAAGGGCTCCGCTTTGATCTGCGAAACGCCTTCCAGAAAGCGATCCGGCAAAAGGAGACGATCACCGCCAAGGGTCTCAAGATCGAGGCCAATGGCGGCACACAGGCCGTTGATCTCACCATCCAGGTGGTCAAAAATCCCGAGGCGTTGCGGGGGATGGTGATGATCGTTTTCACCGACGTGGCAACGGTTCTGGAAAAGAAAACATCGGCCGGCTCCCGGCGCAAACCGGCCGGCAGCGCCAGGGTGCTCGAGCTGGAACAGGAACTCCAGGTGGTCAGCGAAGCACTGCAGGCGACCCGCGAGGAAATGCAATCCTCGCAGGAAGAACTCACCTCCACCAACGAGGAGCTGCAGTCCACCAACGAGGAGCTGCAATCCACCAACGAGGAGTTGACCACCTCCCGGGAAGAGATGCAGTCCTTAAACGAGGAGCTGCAAACGGTGAACGCCGAACAGCAGTCCAAGATGGATGAGCTTTCGCGGGTGAACGACGATATGCGCAACCTGCTCAACAGCACGGAAATCGTCACCGTATTCCTGGACAACAGGCTCAATGTCCGGCGCTTCACCCCCGGGGCGGATAAAATCTTTAAGCTGATCCCCGGCGATGTGGGGCGCCCGCTTTCGGATATCGCGAGCAAGCTGGTGTACCCTGACCTGGCCGAAGAAGCGCGCGAGGTTTTGCGGAAGCTGACTTTTTCGGAAAAGCAGATTTCCGCCACGGATGGGAGCTGGTTTTCGGTGCGCATCATGCCCTACCGCACCATGGAGGATGTCATCGCCGGGGTGGTGATCACCTTCGTGGACATCACGGCGTTTAAGACTGCGAACTCGGAACTGCGCGAGGAGAATGCACGGCTCAAGGCGCTGCTTGCGAGGAAAGGAAGTACATAATGGGTATGGATACAAACAAGAGCCGATCGGCCCCGGCCGAGTTGCGCCGCCATGTGGAAGAGCTGTTGCGGGCGCAAACGGCCTCCGCGCATCCACCCCGGAACGCGAAAGAGACGATGGGTCTCGTCCATGAACTTGAGGTGCACCGGATCGAGCTGGAGATGCAGAATGAAGAACTGCGCATTGCCCAGGAGGAGATTGAGTTTTCGCGGAATAAGTATCTCGAATTGTATGACTTTGCCCCGGTTGGTTATTTCACCTTTGATGCCCACGGCTTGATCCGGGAGGTAAATCTCACCGGCGCGCAGCTCCTGGGAATCGAGAGGCAGATGTTGGTCAACAAACCCTTTAGCCGTTTTATTGCCGAGGCAGAGGGGAGGGCGCTTTTTGCGCAACACCTCGCACGTGTTGTGCAAAAACAGGATCTGCAGCGATGTGAAATCAGGCTCAAGGGAAAAGACGGCACGGTGTTCCACGGGCAACTGCAGAGCATCGCCGTGGGCACCAGCGAAAGCAAGGATGGGCATATCCTTTGCTCAATTGTTGATGACACGGTGAGCAAGCAGGCGGAAGCAGCGCTGCTCAAGGCCGGGGCGCTGCAGAGCGCGATTTTTAACAGCGAAAATTTTTCCAGCATCGCCACTGACGCGAATGGCGTTATCCAGATCTTCAATGTTGGCGCGGAACGGATGCTCGGCTACACCGCCGCCGAGGTTGTGGGCAAGATCACCCCGGCCGACATTTCCGATCCCCAGGAATTGAGCGTGCGCGCCAAATCGTTGAGCGTTGCGCTTGCCACCATGATCAGCCAGGGTTTCGAGGCCTTGGTCTTCAAGGCCTCCCGCGGAATCGAAGACATTTACGAGTTGACCTATATTCGCAAGGATGGCAGCCGTTTCCCGGCGGTCGTCTCGGTCACGGCCCTGCGCGACGCGCACAACGAAATCATCGGCTATCTGCTGATCGGCATCGACAACACCGCGCGCAAGCAAGTCGAAGCAGAGCAACAGCGTTTGCTCGATATTCAGGAGGAGATGTATAAACAACTGCAGGAGGCCAAGGAGACCGCGGAAGTCGCCAATAGTTTGAAATCCGTATTTCTCGCCAACATGAGCCATGAGATCCGCACGCCGCTCAATGCCATCATCGGCTTCTCCGCTCTTGCCCTGAATACGGACCTCTCCCCCAAGCAGCATGGCTACGTCCGCAAGATCAACGATTCCGGGGTCTCGCTCCTCGGGATCATCAACGGCATCCTTGATTTTTCCAAGATCGAAGCCGACAAGCTGGAGCTGGAGCAATCCCTGTTCGGCCTGGACGATGTGCTGTCCAGCGTCATCGCAGTTGTCGAGCAAAAGGCGGTTGACAAGAATATAGAGCTGCTCCTCGATGTATCGCCGGAAATCCCCTGGCAGCTCGTGGGCGATTCCCTTAGGCTCGGTCAGATTCTCACCAACCTGGTGGGCAATGCCATCAAGTTCACGCTGGAGGGGGAGGTGGAACTCATTGTCGCTCTTCAGGAGAGGGGCGGGAGCAGAACCAAGCTCCAGTTCTCCGTGCGCGACACGGGGCTGGGGCTTTCTTCCGAGCATCTCGCCAAGCTCTTCCAGCCTTTTACCCAGGCCGACGGCTCGATGACCCGGCGTTTCGGCGGAACCGGGCTGGGGCTTTCCATCTCGAAGCGGTTGGTGGAGATGATGGGGGGGGACATCTGGGCGGAAAGTGAGCCTGGCACGGGGAGTGTCTTCAGCTTTACGGCCTGGTTTGCCATTGAAAGCGCGGAGAGTTCGCCGCCGCGCATCCCTGAGAAGCTGAACCGAATGAAAATCCTTGTTGCCGATGATAATGACCTCAGTCAACGGAAAATGGTCAAGCTCTTGAGCCGTTTCCCGGCACGGGTTGATACCGTTAATTCGGGTATCGAAGCCGTTTCCGTCATCCAGAACCAGAACCCCGCCGACCCCTATAAGCTCATCCTCATGGATTGGAATACCTCGGAGATGGATGAGGTGGGGGCGGCCCGGCACATCAAGGAATATTTGGCGCTGCACACCATTCCCTCCATCATTATGGTCACGTCCTTTTTTGGTGAGCAAAGAGGAGAGGCGGAGGCAGGGAAGGCCGGCGCGGATTATTTTCTGCGCAGGCCGGTCACCGCCTCGTCTTTGTTCGACGCAATAATCGAGATCCTTACCCCGGCAGAGCGGGCGACTGCCATGAGAATTCCCCATGGCGGCGAAATAACCGACAAGTTTATGCCAGCCCATATCCTGCTGGTGGAAGACAACGAGATCAACCAGCAGCTTGCCATCGAACTCCTGAAGAATGCGGGCTTGACCGTAGACGTGGCCAACAATGGCCGCGAGGCGGTGGAGATGGTCACGACGGCGGAACATGCCTACGACCTGGTGCTGATGGATATCCAGATGCCCGAGATGGACGGTTATGAGGCGACCCGGCGCATCCGGCGGGATGCGCGCTTCAGTGGGCTCCCCATCCTCGCCTTGAGCGCGCACGCCCTGGTGGAGGACCGGCAGAAGACGGTTGACGCCGGCATGAATGATCACATTACCAAGCCTATTGATCCGCGGATCATGTTCCGGGCCATGGGCCGTTATCTCCGGCACTCCCCGGCGGACGCGCACCCGTTTGCTTGCCGCGGTAACAGCGCACCGGGGCAGGTCGCCGTTCCTGAGATTCCCGGCGTTGATGTGACGCGAGCGCTGTATCGGATTAACGGCAACGGCAAGCTCTACCTGCAATTGCTCAGGAAGTTCATGGTGAACCAGGCCGGCACCGCTGCGGCCCTTGAGTCGGCCCTTGCGTCGGGGGACCGCTCCCTGGCGGAACGCCTTGCCCATACGACAAAAGGGGTGGCAGGGAACATCGGCGCGACCAGGGTTCAGGAAATCGCGGCGGAATTGGCCGCTTCCATCAGGCATAACGATGCGCCGGAGTTGACCTGGGAGATACTCCAGCGTTTTGCCGAAGAAATGGCAACCCTGGTGGCTGCCCTGCAACTGGCGCTGGCCGGGCCAGGCGCCGATGGCAGGCAGGCTTCTGTTGCTGTTGATTCGGCAAAGACACGAGCGGTGCTGAGCCAACTGCTCCGTTATATCACGGAGAACGACGGCAGGGCGGAATACTATCTGGATGAATGCCGGAGCGAGCTGGCAGGGCTTCCCCCTGGGGAGATGGGAAAACTCGGGGTTTGTCTGGCGAACTTTGACTATGAGAAAGCACATGCGGTTCTCAGCGCCCTGGCGGAAAAGGGCGGTATTACCCTGGAAACCGGTATCGTCAGGTAATTATAAGTTGTCCGGATTCCGATTTTCACTGGAGTGATGACTTTTCAAAAGACCGTCAAGGGTGATGGACTCGTAACAACTTGGAATTTGCTGCAAACCGGTGCTTCGACAGGCTCAGCATCAACGGAATATCAATACGTTAAGACAGCTTCCGTTCGCCCTGAGCCTGTCGAAGGGCAGTTATTACGAGACCGTCAAGGTTGAAAAAAGGAAAATAACGTGGAAGCAAACATGGCACGCAAGGCCGTTCTTATTGTAGACGACACGCCGGATAACGTCAGCATCCTGAATGCCGCCTTGATGGCGGAATACGACATCAAGGTGGCGACGCGGGGAAAGAAGGCCATCGAAATCGCCATGACGACCCCGATTGATATTATCCTCCTCGATGTCATGATGCCCGGCATGGACGGTTTTGAAACCTGCCGGTTGCTGAAGGAAGAGGAACGGACGCGCAATATCCCGGTTATCTTCATTACGGTTCGCGGCGAGATCGAAGATGAGACCAAGGGTCTTTCCTGCGGCGGCGTCGACTACATCGCCAAGCCGATCAGCACTCCCATCGTGCAGGCAAGGGTGAGGACGCACCTGGCGCTTTCCGAGCAGAGCCGTATCCTGGAGGACAAGGTGCAGGAGCGGACCGCGGATTTGACCAAGGCAAACGAGCGGCTTTCCCAAGAAATACAAGACCGCAAGGTGGCGGCGGACGCCCTCATGGAAGCGCTCACCATCATCAAGCAGTTAAAAGAACAATTGCGGGAGGAAAATATTTATCTGCGGGAAGAAATTGACCTGATCCATTCCCACAAGCATATCGTGGGCAACGGCGAAGCGATCAGGGCTGTTTTGAAGCAAGTAGGGCAAGTGGCGCCGACAGAGGCGACGGTCCTGATCCAGGGGGAGACCGGCACGGGCAAGGAACTGCTCGCGCGGGCGGTGCATGACCAGAGCGGCCGCAAGGATCGGCTCATGATCACGGTCAACTGCGCGGCCTTGCCGCCGACCCTCATCGAAAGCGAACTCTTCGGCCGCGAGAAGGGCGCCTTTACCGGAGCGCTGTCGAAACAGATAGGCCGTTTTGAGCTGGCGGATGGCTCCACCATTTTTCTCGACGAAATTGACGCCTTGCCCCTGGAACTCCAGGCCAAGCTGCTTCGGGTGCTCGAAAGCGGCGAATTTCAGCGTCTGGGCAACCCCAGGACCGTAAAGGTCAACGTCAGAATCATTTCGGCGACCAACCGCGACCTTGCCGAGTTGGTCGGCGCGGGCAGTTTTCGGCAAGACATGTACTACCGGTTGAATATTTTCCCGATCACGGTGCCGCCGCTGCGCGAGCGGAGGGAAGATATCTTGCCGCTTATGTGGTCTTTTGTGCAGGAGTTCAGCAAGAGCATGCACAAGCGGATCGAATCCATCTCGCCCAAGAGCGTGCAAGCCATGCAAGCCTATCCCTGGCCCGGCAACGTAAGAGAGTTGAAGAATGTCACCGAGCGGGCGATGATTATCACCACCGGACCCGTGCTGCAGATAGAGTTGCCGAAGATTGCGCCGTCCGCCTCAACCCCGTCCGGGACCCTTGAGGATATGGAGCGGCTCCACATTGCCGAGGTGCTGGAGGCAACCGGCTGGCGGGTGAGCGGCAAAAACGGGGCGGCCACGATTTTAGGCCTCAACCCAAAGACGTTGGAGTCGAAAATGCAACGATTGGGCATCCAAAGAACCGGGAAAATGATCTTGCCATGAAATAATAATGGACAGGCGATTGCGTCAACTGAGAAAATCGAAGAGAGCTCCTTGGGAATTTTGGGGGGGGAAGGAGGTTCGCCATGGTCGCTATGGGATGCAGCAAAAAGAAGAAGTTGTCCGCGGCAACCGTACTGCGCAGCCAAGCGGAAAAACGGTTGCAAGCGGAGGCAGGGAAACGGCCTGCTGCGCCCGAGGCTCGGGAAGAGGACTTGTTGCGGCTCGTTCATGAACTCAAGGTCCATCAGATCGAGTTGGAGATGCAAAATGCAGAGCTGTGCCGCTCCAGGGACGAGCTTGAACTGTCGCGGGATAAATATGCCGAACTGTGCGATTTTGCGCCGGTGGCCTATTTCGCCTTTGATAGCGCGGGCGTGATCCGAGAGGTGAATTTTGCCGGCGCGCAACTGCTTGGCTTGGAAAAGCGACAGTTGCTCAATAAATCATTTGTCGGCTTTATTGTCGATGCCGCCGGGAAGAATGTTTTTTTAAATCACCTCAGCCGCCTTGCGAAAAAACAGATTGTCCAGAGATGCGAGGTCAGCTTCCGGAGCAATAGCGGCAGGGTGATCCCCGGTCAATTTCAAAGCATCGCCGTGCATAATTCTGAGCACAATGATGATGATATCTTTACCTCGATTACCGACGTCACGGTGTACAAGCAGTTGGAAGCGATGATGCACAAGGAGTATGACAGCCTGGAGTTAACCGTCCATGAGCGGACGGAAGAGTTGATCAAGGCAAACGAGCGGCTCTCCCACGAAATAGAGGACCGCAAGGTGGCGGCGGACTCCCTGCGCGAGGCGCTGACCATAATCAAGCAATTAAAGGAACAACTGCGGGAAGAGAATCTGTATCTCCGGGAAGAAATTGACCAGATATATTCGCATTCTAATTTTGTCGGCGACAGTAAAGCAATTAGAGCCGCCTTGAAACAGGTGGCCCAGGTTGCGCCGACGGAGGCGACGGTCCTGATCCAGGGGGAGACCGGCTCGGGCAAGGAACTGCTCGCGCATGCGCTCCATGACCAGAGCGGCCGCAAGGATCGGCTCATGATTACGGTCAACTGCGCGGCCCTGCCGCCGACCCTCATCGAAAGCGAACTCTTCGGCCGCGAGAAGGGCGCTTTTACCGGCTCGACGGCGAAGCAGATAGGCCGTTTCGAGCTGGCGGATGGCTCCACCATTTTTCTCGACGAAATTGACGCCTTGCCCCTGGAACTCCAGGCCAAGCTGCTTCGGGTGCTCGAAAGCGGCGAGTTTGAGCGCCTGGGCAGCCCCCGGACCATCAAGGTCGATGTCAGAATCATTTCGGCGACCAACCGCGACCTTGCCGAATTGGTCAGCGCGGGCAGTTTCCGGCAAGACATGTACTACCGTTTGAACATTTTCCAGATCACCGTGCCGCCTCTGCGCGAACGGCGGGACGACATCGTGCCGCTGGTGTGGTCTTTTGTGCAAGAGTTCAGCAAGAGCATGGACAAGCGGATCGAATCCATCTCGCAAAAGAGCGTGCAAGCCATGCAAGCCTATTCCTGGCCGGGCAACGTGCGGGAGCTGCGGAATGCCACCGAGCGGGCGATGATTGTCGCCACCACCCCTGTGCTGCACATCGAATTGCCGCAGATTGCGCAGGCTGGGCCAGCCCCGTCCGGGACCCTTGAGGATCTGGAGAGACGCCACATCGTCGATGTGCTGGACGCAACCGGCTGGCGGGTAAGCGGCAAAAGCGGGGCGGCAACGATTTTGGGCATCAACCCGAAGACGCTTGAATCGAGAATGCAAAGATTAGGCATCCAACGAAATAAAAATAATTTCTGACATATCAGGAGTCTCCTGATATGTCAGGCGGCAGCGCCTCGCAACGAATATTCCCTTCCCCCGCAGTGTCCACATAAGTTCCAATGATTTCAATATCATTGGAACTTATGCCTCGGCAGTAACACTTCTGGCACACATTCTGCTTTAAGCATCCATGGAAAGATCAAGGGCCCTTTCTCTTTTGTTGCGATAGGAGCAGCGAAAAGAGTCATTGAAACTTATCGGAATGAGGGGGGGGGCAATATGGAATTTGTTGTCGCCGTATTGGTTGTCGCTGTACTGGTGTATGTAATTATTTACTTGGTGTAGCACGGATAAAAAATTCTACAAAGGAGTACAGCATGGAATTCATTATTGCAGTCTTAGTGGTGGTAATTCTCGTGATAGTAATTATGCAGCTCACCTAACATTCGGTTTAATTCATGTGTCTATCCGCAATGTTGATGGACTGAAGGGCGGGGGGATCGCCCTCGCGCACTCCACGCATGACACTGTCATGGCCAACCCTGTTCAACCGGGCCGGCACCCAGCGCCTGCTGGGATTCTCGCCTGTCCGGCCGGGCAGGGATATCTCCCTGCCCACTGTGTGTGGGCGGGAGATTTTTTATCGGGGCATCGTCAGGTGCAATAGCCATGGGCCTGGCTTGACATATGGTGGCGCCTTCCTCCGCCGGGAAGGCGGAAAAAGACAAACACTGTAATGGCCAGTCAGCTCAACTCCCGAAAGTTCAGTTATGGCACAAGGAGAAGCAAAATGCTCGAAACCATTGTCGTCATCCTGGTAGTCCTCTGGCTTCTGGGGTTTGTCACCTCGAATACCATGGGCGGACTCATTCATGTCCTGTTGGTTGTCGCGGTCGTGGTGGTTCTGCTTCGTATCATTCAGGGTCGCCGTCTTTAGCATCCCTTGGTATTGCTTTGGTGGTTAAATTGTAAACCGTCATTCCCGCGAAGGCCGGAATCCAGAGGGATGGATGCCCGACGAAAGCATTCGGGCATGACGTAGTTAATCGCCGGGGTAAGAGTTTATTTAATAATCAGGAAGAGGAAACAAAATGAACGCACTCAAAATTGCGGCAATCCTGCTGATCGTGGCCGGGGTTCTGGGGTTGGTCTATGGCGGTTTCAGCTACACCAAGGAGACCCATGAAGCCAAGCTGGGGCCGCTCGAGCTGTCGGTGCAGGAAAAGCAGAAGGTCAACGTTCCGGTTTGGGCTGGCGTGGGGGCGATCGTGCTTGGCGGCGGACTCCTCCTTTTGGGCAGCAAGAAGAGCTAGCGTCAACAACGTAGTCCCGTCACACGGGGAACTGAACATCATCCAAGGAGATATTTTTTCATGACATTTAGGATCAAGTCCGTATTCCCTCTCGTTGCCCCGTTGCTTGGGGTTCTTCTCCTTCTGCCTGGTTGCGCGACGACCGGTTCCGGCCGCGCGGAGAAGACCACCGCCAAAATGGAAGTCGTGGACAGCGACATACGGCAAGCCGTTGTCCAGATCGATGCGACTGGGATCTCGCTGGAAAAACTCATTAAGCCGGGGTTGTCCGATACGAAAGAGGCTTTTGCAACATATTCGGAAAACGTCGTTACGATGGAGCGCTTGGGGGAAAAGTTGATCAAGCACACCGATGAGATGAGCGTTCGGGGCAAAGACTACTTCGCCGAGTGGGAAAAGCAGGGCAATGCCTACACCAATCCGCGGATTCGGGAACTCAGTGAACAGCGGCGAGCCGACTTGCATGCGGTATATAGAAAAATATCCGAATCCAGCATCGGCGTGAAAGGCTGGTTCATTGCCTACATGCGCGATATTAAGGAAATTCAGTCGTTCCTCTCGACGGACCTCACTGACAAGGGAATTGCCTCCATTACTCCGGTTGCCCGGAAGGCCATAAACGACGGGACTATTCTCAGGAATGCTGTTTTGCCGGTATTGTCCGCCCTCGATGGCGCTAAAAGCGAAATGGCTCAAGGTGGTGCGAATTAAGCGAAGGGTGCTTTTGCTTTTTAATCATATTAGCTGATAAGCAAGAGGAGAACCAATGGACTTCGTAAGCGTGTTGATTTCTCTTGCCGTAGGCGCGGTGGCGGGTTTGCTGGCCGGCACAGTCATGAAGGGCGGGGGCTTTGGTCTGCAGGGGAACATCATTATTGGTCTTATCGGTGGGGTCGTAGGCGGGTTTTTGTTCAGGTTGTTGGCAATTGCCGCGGGCGGTTTAATCGGCTCAATCGTGACAGCTACTCTGGGAGCTGTAATCCTGCTGGTATTAATCGGACTTTTCAAGAAAGCCTAAAAATTCTGAATCCAATAACAAAGGAGAGGCGTTATGAGCACGAGAGAAGCTTATAAACAGAAGATAGATGCCGAGGTGGAGCTGGCGCAGGCGAAATTATTCGAGTTGCGGGCCAAGGCGAAAATTTCTGTTGCCGACGCCCGGATCAAATACGCGCAGCAGATTGATGAGCTTGAACAGGGGGTTGTCGCCACGAAGGCTAAACTGAAGGAGCTGGGCGAGGCGAACGAGGAAGCCTGGGAGCATCTTAAAGAAGAAGTGGAAAGCGCTTGGGGGGCATTGCGCGATGGGGTTCGAGATGTCGGCGCCAAGCTGAAAAAATAACGCGCCCTCTCCTGGTTGTCGTGGAGCGGCCGGCAACACTCCTCTTGAACTGGTTTGATATTGCTTCGGTGGTTAAATATCTAACAGGATGTTGAAAAAAGCCGTCCTGGCTTTTTTCAACCACGATCGGCCAGAAGTGAATTCTGGCCGATCTCACAATTTCACCGAGTTGGAACTCGTTGAAATTGACGATCCATCCCTGGATCGGACGCAAGGCGTCGAAAAACGAGTTTTTCAACACCCTGCTAAACCGTCATTCCCGCGAAGGCGGGAATCTATGGGTGTGGATGCCCGACTAAAGCATTCGGGCATGACGTATTTAATCGCCGGGTCAATAGATGGGGGAAGTGCCGGTGATATCCTGGACAGCAGCATAACGTGCTACCCGTGAAATGGACAAAGGAGACTGGTCAACATGAAGGTTCGCACTCTGTTTTTGTTGCTGACCGTGGCCGCAATTGCTGTTTTTACCGCGCTCAACTGGAGCGCGTTCATGGCGCCGGCAACCCTTTCCTTGGGGGTTGCCAATGTTCAGGCGCCGCTGGGATTGGTCATGCTTGGCTTGGTGGCTTTTCTCGCCGCCCTGTTTCTGGTGTTTGTGGTCTATCTCCAGACGTCGGTGCTCCTTGAGGCTCGCCGCCATGCCCGGGAATTGCAAGCCAACCGGGAGCTTGCGGACCAAGCCGAGGCTTCGCGTTTCACCGAACTGCGCGGGTTTCTTGAGGCGGAGCTGAAGAGAGAGGCGGGCCTGAACGCGGAGTCGAGGGCGATTGTGCTGGCAAGGCTGGACCAGCTTGATCGTGATCTCCGCTCCGCGGTTGAACAGTCGGGAAACACGCTCGCCGCCTACATCGGTGAACTGGAAGATCGTCTTGAAAGAGGGCGGGCGACCTGACTCGCCGGCCACCGCGTTGAGCATGACACGATTATTGCTCCCTGCTCCACACCATATCCAACCTGTTGCTCTCCGTGCTGGCCGCCGTTCAGGCCCATAATCGTGATGTCGCGGAACAGGCAGCATGATTATGAAGCCAATCCGCGGCACCTTTCCGGATACCATTCGGCAAGAAGATTGAGGTTGTGACCATGTCAGACACACATGCCGAGAATCAACTTTTCCTCGCCAACATCGAACTGGGTAAGCATATTGCGCGATTGGAAGAGGCCTTGCTGGAAAAGGAAAAAGCCGGGGAGGCGCTGCAAGATTCCGAAAAGCGCTACCGCCGGCTTTTTGAATCGGCCAAGGACGGAATCTTGATTCTCGATGCTGATACGGGCAAGGTAGTTGACGTCAATCCTTTCCTGTTGCAGTTGCTCGGCTATTCGTACGAGGCATTATGCGGGAAGCATATCTGGGAGCTTGGCGTCTTCAAAGACATTGCCGCGTCCAAGGACGCTTTTCAGGCTCTGCAAGATAACGAATACATCCGCTATGAGGATTTGCCGCTGGAAACCCAAGATGGGCAATCCATCGCCGTGGAGTTTGTCAGCAATGTGTACTTGGTGGATCACAGCAAGGTGATTCAATGCAACATCCGCGACATCACCGCCCAAAAGCGGGCCAAGGCCGAGCGCGCGCGGTTGATGGCGGCCATCGAACAGGTTGGCGAGGGCATTTTTGTAACCGATGCCCAGGGGGCCATCCAGTTCGTCAATCCGGCTTTCAAGCGGATGACGGGCTACTCCGGAGAGGAGGCAGTCGGGCAGAATCTGCGCATCCTCAAAAGCGGCGAGCAGGACGAACTACTGTATCGCAATCTGTGGGGGACCGTCTCCGGCGGCAAAACCTGGAGCGGCCGGATGGTCAACAAGCGCAAGGACGGGACCCTCTACACCGAGGAAACCACGATTTCGCCGGTTCGCGACGCGTTGGGGCAGATCGTCAACTATGTGGGCGTCGGACGGGACATCACCGATCATCTCCGGTTGACCGCCCAGTTTCAGCATGCTCAGAAGATGGAAGCGGTTGGCCTGCTGGCGGGCGGTGTGGCCCACGACTACAACAATATGCTCACCGTGATCCTCGGTTATGCGGAGCTGGCGCAACGCAAGGTGGATCCGGCCCAGCCGCTGCATGGCGACCTTGAGGAAATCATCAAGGCCGGAAAACGTTCCACGGACATAACCCGGCAATTGCTGACCTTTGCCCGCAAACAGACAATCACCCCCGTGGCGCTTGACCTGAATAAAGCCGTGACCAACATGCTCAACATGTTGCGGCGGCTCATCGGCGAGGGTATCGATCTGGTCTGGCTGCCCGGGAAGGACCTCGCTCTGGTCAAGATGGACCCCGTCCAAGTGGATCAGGTGCTGGCCAATCTTTGCCTCAATGCCCGGGACGCCATTGCCGACATCGGCAAGATCACGATTGAAACGGGAAACGTTGTCTTTGACGAGGGCTACTGCGCCGACCATGTCGGGTTTGTCGCCGGAGAGTATGTCTTGCTAGCGGTCAGCGACAATGGCTGCGGCATGGACAAGGAGACCCTGGACCAAATCTTCGAGCCGTTTTTCACCAGCAAGGCGGTGGGGCAGGGAACCGGTTTGGGGCTATCCATGGTATACGGCATCGTCAAGCAGAACAATGGATTCATCAACGTCTACAGCGAGCCGGGAAAAGGAACGACCTTTAGAATCTACCTGTCCCAATGCGCGGACCACGTTGTTGACGCCCTGGGGGGGGAAACGGTGGAAACCCCCCTCAGTCAGGGGGAGACAGTGCTGTTGGTGGAGGACGAGCCTGCGCTTCTGAAGATGAGCAAGATGATGTTGCAAAAAATAGGGTATCTGGTGTTGGCCGCTGGCACGCCGGGCGAGGCCATTGGCTTGGCCAAGAAACATGCGGGCGAGATCCACCTTCTTCTCACCGATGTGGTTATGCCGGGGATGAACGGCAAAGACCTGGCGGAACGGCTGCACAACCTGCGCCCGAATATGAAAATTTTGTTCATGTCCGGCTATTCCGTGAACATGATCACTGACCAGGGGGTGCTGGACGAGAGTGTGAATTTTATTGAAAAGCCATTCTCGATGAAGGACCTGGGCGTCAAAGTGGCTGAGGCGCTGACAAATACCAGAAAGACAAGCAGTTCGAGCAGATTGGACGAGAGAGAGAAGATGGAGATTTATCATGTTGATTGAGGTCCGTGATCTTGCAAAAATCTATACTGGAAAGAGGGGACTTCTTCAGACCAGTTTTGCAGTGGAAAAAGGAGAGCTGATTGCCATTGTCGGGCACAACGGGGCTGGGAAATCCACGCTTTTGAAAATGCTATCCAGTTGGATAATTCCCGACAGCGGCGAGGTTGTAGTGGCCGGGATCAATCTGGAAAACAGGATGGCGTTGGTGCGAAAGATCGGGTTTGTCCCGGAAACGCCCAACCTTTTTGATTTTTTTTCCGTTGAATACAACTTCAAACTTTTTGCCCGTCTTTTCCAAATACCTTTTTCGCGAATCGAAGAAATCTTGCAGGAGTTTAATTTGCTCACCTATCGGCATAACAAGGTACAGGTTTTGTCCAAGGGCTTAAAACAACGGGTGAGCATCGGGCGTTCTCTTTTGGCGGACCCGCCGGTGCTTCTTTTTGATGAGCCAACCTCGGGCCTGGATTTCGAGATGACGAAAGAGGTGTATAGACTGCTGAAAAGCACCCATGCTTCAGGGAAAACAATTCTGTTCACCTCCCATCGTCCCGAAGAGATCAAAACCCTTGCCACGCGGATCATGCTGTTGCATCAGGGAAGTCTGGTTTTTGACGGCCCGCCCCAGGAATATTTCCAGTCAAAAATTTACGAGAATCTCTACGCATGATACGAAATATTATCACCTTGACTGTGAATGATTTGGCCATTGCCTTTAAAAACAAGACAATCTATCTCATATTATTTATTCCGTTATTTGTTTTCCTCTCCTTGCAATTCGTGGATCAGAAAAATGAAGAGCTGCAAACAATACAGATCGGCCTCATCCAAAATGAGGAATATTCTCCGGTTATTATTGAAAGCTTGAAGGCAGCGGATACAGTCTTCGTAGTTTCTTGGCTTGCCACGGAAGAGGAAGGAAGACGGTGGTTAAAAGAAAAAAAAATAGATGGGTTTTTGCTGAAATCTAAAAAGGAGCCGCGGAGTTTAGAGTTGTTGGTTTTGGAAAAAGCATCGTTTCGAACCATTGCCATTGTTGAAGGGTTTTCCGCCTTGCAAATAGCCGTGGAAGGGAAGAGCAAAAACTGGCTTTCCGATATCACGTCTCTTCGTGATAGCGGGATTCAACGGCAGACGCTGCCCACCTGGATCTTAATGTTGGTTTTACTTGTCGGCTTCATTGTGATTCCTGCGCAAATTGCCGAAGAAAAAGAAAAGAAATTGCTTCTCGGCCTTTTGCAAACCCCGGTGCGTGAATGTGAGTGGTTGCTTGCCAAGTTGTTTTTAGGGATGATCTTGATACATCTGGCCGTTATCTTCCTGCATCTCCTGGGTAAATTTGAAGTTGAAAACAGCCTGAGTTATTGTGCCTTCATAGGAATTGGGAGTTTCTGCTTCAGTTCTTTTGGCATATTCTTGGGCTTTTTATGCCGCACCCAGGCAAGCGCCAGGACCTTGGGCGTCCTTTTTTATCTGCCCCTTCTGCTTCCTTCCGCATTATCCGACTTTTCGCAAAAACTGCATTCCTTTGCTCCGGTATTGCCTTCCTATCAGTTTTATGGGCCAATCAAGGCAATCCTGCTGGAGGGGGGGAGAATATCGAGTTTTCCTCTGGAATGGATATATCTCTGTGCAGTCGGACTCATAACTTCTTTGTTTTCATATCTCTTACTGAAAAAACGCTGGCTCATGTGAGGTGCGCCGGATCGAACCACCTGTCTCATTTTTGCGGAATGTTCCCATTTCTGCCTCAATCGCCCTAAACTCCGGGGATGCAGTTAAGGATATGCCGAGCCAAGAAAACTCCTGACATATCAGGAGTCTCCTGATATGTCAGGCGATTCCCCTCTGCAAAGCAGCTATTTTCAGTTATAGCTTCCTCTTATATATCAATCATTTCAGCACGATGGGGTCTTCCGTCTGTGCGGCCATGCCCATGGCACGCATTCTGCTAATCAATATCACTAACAAACGCCAGGCATGTTGCCTCTGGGGCGCGATCGGCCCCTCCATTAAAGGGATGGCACATGTCTTGATCAATCGCTGTATCTGTTTATCACGCAAACAATTTCAATCAGGGAATTTGGCTTCATGGCAATCAATAATTCCATTGTTATGGAGACCGGGCAAGGAAGTACTGCCGGCACTGTGGTGGAGAGGAGGGACATAGTGCGGCTGTAATATCGTTTGTGAAGTTTTTTTGAAGAGACAAGCAAGAGAAACAAAGAGGTTGTCCGTAAGTTAAAGCGGAAAAGAGAGAAGGAGGGGTTTGTATGAAAATATTTAAGGCTCGGCAAATGTACCTTTTGTTTATTGTAGTTCTAAGCGTTTTTTCCATTACAGGCTGTGGAGGAGGGGGGAGTGACGGCCAAGCTCCTGTACTAGGAAGCGGCGACGCCGTAATCGCGCCCACGGTAACAGCCGTGGCTCCGCTCAACAAGGCCACCGGCGTACCGATCAACACCAAAATAATCACCGCCGCCTTCAGCAAGGCGATGGCTCCCGCCTCTCTCACCACGGCAAGCTTTACCCTGGCCCAAGGCGGAACGCTCGTTGCCGGAGGAACGGTTACCTATGTAACGACCGGCAATGTGGCAACGCTCACCCTGCCGGCTGCCAACCTGCTGGCCAGCACCCTCTATACCGCCACGATTACCACGGCGGCAACGGACACGGCAGGCACTCCCCTGGCCAGCAACTATGTCTGGACCTTTACCACCGGCACGGTCGCGGACACCACCGCACCCTTTGTTATTGCCACGGGAGCCTACGGCATAACTGGTGCAACGGCTGGCGCCACGGATCTGCCCATTAACAGAATCAGCACCGTGATTTTTAATGAGGCGATGAACCCGTTAAGCATCACCACCCCGCCTTCCTTCACCGTTACCGCTGCCGGAAACCCCGTGCCGGGCACGGTGACGTATTCCGTTGCCAGCAAGACCGCGACCTTTACCCCCACAGGCGGGACTTTCGCCGCCAATACCCTTTTCACCTCAACGGTCACCGTCGCGGCCACTGATCTGGCGGGCAATCCAATGGCCGCACAGTATGTTTGGACCTGGTCAACCGGGGCTGCCTTAGACACCACTCCGCCCACAGTGCTTTCCACGGTTCCTGTTAATGGTGCAATCAACGTGCCCCTTAACCAGACCGTCACCGCCACCTTCAGCGAGCCGATGGACCCGATAACGATCACCAACATCACCTTTACCGTGACTGGGCCTGGCTTACCCATCCCCGGAGGATTAGTCTCCTATGATTCATTGACCAACATTGCGACTTTTAATCCAGACGCCAATCTTGCGCCCAGCTCCACATATACCGGCACGATTACCGTCGGGGCCAAGGACTTGGCAGGCAATGCCCTGGCAAATAATTATGTGTGGACCTTTACAACCGGGACCGGTTTGGCGCCGGGGGCCGTAAACCTTGGTTCGGCCAGCACTTTCGGGATCATGGCAACCTCCGCGATCACCAATACCGGCGCCTCCACGATTAACGGGGATGTTTCGTTGGATCCAGGCACTTCAATGACTGGATTTCCGCCGGGTGTGGTGAACGGCGCCATCCACATCAACGATGCAGAGTCCGCACAGGCCAGAGCCGACCTGCTGGTCGCGTATAACTTTGCCAAGACTTTGCCGCCGGGAACAACCATAAATGCTGGCGAAGACTTGGGCGCCTTGTATCCTTTAGGAATTCCCCCTGGCACCTATACGTCCGGCAGCACGATGTCGGTCGCGACTCCTCTCGTTCTTGACGCAGGGGGCGACGCCGATGCCGTATGGGTCTTCCAGATTGGCTCCTCGTTGACGACGGGTGCCAGTGTTTCGCTGGCCAACAACGCGCAGGCCAAGAACGTGTTTTGGGTTCCTACTTCCGATGCGACTATCGGCGTGGGCACGATCTTCTATGGAACCATAGTGGCCGGTAGAGATACCACTGGTGTGACTGGCGCCGTGATAAACGGCAGAATATTGACCGGGGCGATCACCGCCGGCACGATTGCTTTGGACACCAATACGGTTAACGTGCCTGCTCCGTAAGGAATGCGGTATGGACAACGTCCCTTCTGCCGATCTTGATTGCGTGTGCAAGCTAGCGTGAGCAAGGAGGCAGGAGGGATTGACACAGATTGCGCATCTTGTAATTGCAACGTGCGCGGGAGTTTTTAAATCCTCCAGGAGAAAACCATGAAAGTAATAAGAGCCTCAGCAGTGACACTAGGGATGGTGGCACTCACTGTAATTGCCACCCCATTTGCCATGGCCGATGATTCGGGCTTGTACATCGGAGGCAACATCGGCCAATCACGCGCGACAATCGACGAGGAGAGGATTATCAACAGTCTGGCTGGAGAAGGTTTTACCACCACCGGATTCGAAGATGACAACCGCGATCTCGGCTTTAAGCTCTTTGGCGGCTACCAGTTCAACAAGTATTTGGCCCTCGAAGGCGGCTATTTCGATCTGGGAAAGTTTGATTTTACTGCAACCGGGTTGCCCCCGGGAACTCTGAGCGGCAATATCAAAGTCAAAGGCGTGAATCTCGACCTAGTCGGCATTCTGCCCATTACCGAAAAATTTTCCGCCTTTGGCCGGGTCGGGGCGAACTACGCCAAAGTCGAAGACTCCTTTGTCGGGAGCGGCTCACTCACGGTGCTCAATCCCAACCCCACCAAGCGCGATACCAATTACAAGCTCGGCTTGGGACTTCAGTACGCTTTCAATGACGCTCTCGCCATGCGCGTTGAGGCGGAACGCTACCGGATCGACGATGCCGTTGGCAACGATGGCGACATCGATCTTATCTCGGCCGGCCTGGTTTTCCGGTTCGGCGGGGCTCCCCCTGCTGCTCCGCGCGTCGAGGAACCGGCACCGGAGCTTGTTGCTAAAACAGTAGCGCCGGAACCTGTTCCGGTCCCGGCTCCCGCCCCGGTAGTGGCCCCAGCTCCGGCTCCGCGCTTCCAAAAATATACCCTCTCGGTAACGGAGCTATTTGCCTTTGACAGCGCGGAATTGCAGAAGTCGCAACCGAAATTGGACGAAATCGCCAACGTTCTCATGAGCGACAGCACGATAGATGACGTCCTTATTGTTGGCTACACCGATCGTATCGGCTCCGAAACATACAACCAGAAATTATCAGAGCGTCGTGCGCAGGCGATAAAAAATTATCTGGTGGGCAGGGGAGTCAAGGCGGAGCGACTGAAGGCAATAGGCAAGGGCGAGTCAAGCCCGATCGCTGACTGCACGGGGAAGAAAAACGTTGCCTTGATCAAATGTCTGGCGCCCAATCGCCGGGTGGAGATCGAGAAAATTACGGCCACGCGTCCTGCGAAGTAAGCAAAAACCGCACGGGAGCCCGCATGCACAACGCGGGCTTTCCCTGCGGCGGCTGTGACAACGGCCTTGCCTGCGAGAGCCGTTGCCCTGATTGGTCCGGTCATCATCAGCTTTTGTGAAAAGAAGGAGATTGGATTGTGAAATTACTCTATCCAGCACTTCTGATAGCGGGGGCCAGTGTTCTTTTTTCAGATGTAAATGCTCGTGCGGAAATGCGGGCAGAGTCAGCCGGCTACAATTTCACCAAGCATTTCGGCATTGAAACCGCGGTGGAATGTATCCAAACTCGGGTTGATGACACAACAAGAACAGGCCTTGCGGAAGGACAGCCCGGAAGTCCCATGGAGAGAGTGAATCTGATTTTTTATCATATCGATGCTGTCTACCGTTTTATGCCCGACACCAAATTCACCCCCTTTGTCAGCGCCGGTTTGGGCGGAGCACACTACAGCCCCAAGATATTGACCGGGAGCACGGCGGCTTTCAATGTCGGCGCGGGAGTGGAATATGCGATGACGGATACTATCGGACTCTGGGTTGATGTCCGGGATTATATGGCTACCGAGGCCATGCAGGACACCTCCCATACTGTGGGGGGCATGGCGGGAATAACCTTTGCGTTTGATGACAAGGAAAAGTCCGCGTCAGCGGCTCAAGGGAAGTTTGTTCCCTCGCTGGCTGAACCGAGGGGGATCGCTATTGCTTTTGATGACATCCATTTCGATTTTGATCGGGCAGCCCTTCAGCCGGAAGCGAAGAAAATTTTGCGAAAGAATCCCCGAATCCTGAAAGAAAACCCCTAGGCTCAAATCCGTATCCCAATGATGGAACTGTTTGTAAACAAATAACACAAGGAGAAGTGTCATGACCAAACTACACCGTATTGTTAATTTATTAATCTGTGTCGGATTGATCACTGCTTTCATGGGGTGCGCATCCACCCAAAAACACGAAAGTACCGGTCAGTATATCGACGATTCCGTTATCACAACCAAGGTGAAAACCGGAATTTTGGAAGAAGAAAAGCTGAAAACCATGCAAATCAATGTGAAGACATACAAAGGGGTGGTTCAGTTGAGCGGTTTTGTCGATTCAAAGCAGAGCGTTATAAAGGCGGGAGAGGTTGCCCGCCGTGTTGAAGGCGTCAAGGATGTGCAAAACGATCTGATTGTGAAATAGCCGGGTAGTTTTTGGGGCAACAAAAACCCGCTCCGGCGGGTTTTTGTTTATTCGGATCGTTGGCAGGGTTTTAAAATGATGGTTGAAAAAACACCGCTATCTTTACTCGGTCAAGGAAACCCATGCCTCCCACTCGCGGCATTCCGGGGTGATGGGCTATATCTTCGCGACTCAACTGGCCACGGGATTTTTGACATGCTGAGCGTTTTACACAGCTTTTACAAACCGATCTTTTTGGCCCTGTTTGTGCTTTTGGGGCTTGCCGGCGGGCACCTGATCGATACCGTTCTTCAGATGAATCTGCGCCCGAAAATCACCGCCGCTCCCCCTCCCAACCGCTCAGCCGTGCTCAAACCGCAGGAAAACACCGAAGCCGGTTTGAGCCTGATTCTACAGAATAATATTTTCGATGCAAACAGCCGGTCTTCCACCGCGACCATGACCCTGACAAGCAGGGAGGACGCCTCGGTCGCCGCAGCCCGCGCCGAACTCAAACTCATCGGCACGGTGGTCGCAGCCGGACGTTCCCAAGTCCTGCTTGAAGGCAACAACGAATTGAAGTTCTACCATCTTGGCGACAAGGTTCCCGGCGATGGGGTTGTCGAAAAAATCCTCCGCAACCAGGTGCAGATCAGGAATCGGGACCAGAGCCTGACTACTCTGACGCTCCAGGAGAAGGCGTCCCTCTCGACACCGGCAACGCTTTCCAAGGCAGGGTCTGAGAGGGGTGCGGGTGGGGAGGTCAGAAACGTCGGCGAAAACCGTTGGTTGATCTCCCGCAACATGGGGGAATCGGTGCGGGACAATTTTGCCGCGCAAATGCGCTTGGTCCAGATGCAACCGCGCACCCAGGCAGGCAAAATCGATGGCTTTGTAATCCAGCGCATCGACTCGTCGTCGGTTCTGGGCCGGTTGGGCCTGAAGAAAGGTGACGTGATTATCGATGTCAACAACACCAAGCTGGATAGCCCGGAAAAAGGGTTGCAGATAGTTCAGCAGTTGCGCGAAGCACGCCGGATAACCCTGGCTGTCGAACGCGATAATCAACCGATGAGCTTTTTATATGAAATCCAATAGGAGTTTTCTCCGCATGAGCATCCCGATTACCTCCCGAATGGTGGTATGGATAACGTTTCTGGCTTTATGCCTCGTTCCCATCCAGTCTCTTGCGCAGAGTAAATCAAAGCCGGACATGGACGGCCGGGTTACTCTCGATTTCAAGAATGTGGAGCTCACGGAGCTGATCCTGACGATCAGCGAGCTGACCGGGAAAAATTTTCTCTACGACGAAACCGTGCAGGGCAAGGCCACGATCATCTCCCCGGACAGCATGACCCTGGACGCAGCCTATCAGCTCTTTCTCACGGTCCTCAACGTCAAGGGCTACACGGTCGTCCCTTCGGGCAATACCAACAAGATTGTGCCGCTCAAAAGCGCCAAGGAATCCAGCCTGCCGACCCTTGTCAATGGCAAGGGCAAGGGGACCGAGCAGGTCATCACCCGGGTTTTTCGCCTGAAGCATCTCGATGTGGGCCTCGTTGCCCAGACTGTCCTCATGCCTCTGATGCCGACCACCGCCAATGTTGCCGCCTATCCGCCGGGAAACAGCTTGATTATTACGGATACGGGAGCCAATATCGAACGGCTGGCCAAGATCATCCGCGAGCTTGACCAGCCGAATACGGCAAACGAGATTGAAATCATCATGTTGAAGAATTCCCAGGCGGAAGACCTCGCCAAGGCCATCAACGAGACGATGAGCCAGCCCGATGCCGCCAATCCTGCCCGGCGGCGGGCCGCATCCGGAGTGAACCTCGGAAATGAGGTCCTCACCAAGATCATCCCGTATCCCGCGGGGCGGTGCGTCATTGTCACGGCCAGCCGAGAGGACATGGTGATCGTCAAAGCCCTGATTGCCCGGATGGACCAGGAAATCGACGGAACCCGCTCCAACATCAATCTCTGTTACCTGGAAAATGCCGATGCGGTAACGCTGGCTGCGACTCTCAGCGAAATCATCACCGGCATTAAGACGGAAACCAAGGGTCCCAAAAAAGAGGGGGCAACGAACGGGCAACCATCCCCCGGGCCGCTATCCCCGTCCCCCGGTTCGCTGTCCTCCAGCCCCGTGACCATTACGGCCGACAAGCCGACCAACTCGCTGATCATCAACGCCAGTCTGGATGACTACAAAACCATCAAGCAAATCATTGACAAGCTCGATATCAAGCGCAAACAGGTCTATGTCGAGGCGTTGATCCTGGAACTCTCCATGGATGCCACCCAGCGCCTCGGGGTCTCCCTGCAGGGCGCCGGGACAGCCGACGGCAACGGCATTATTTTCGGCAGCAGCAACCAAAACACCGGCCCGGTCGGGATCGGGGCTGCCCTGACGCAGACAATTGCTCCCGGTGCGCCCGACCTTCTGACCAAGGCCATCGACGGGATGCTGGCCGGCGGTTTTTTCAATCCCATTACCGTCACCGGCCCGAATGGCAATCTGATTACTGTTCCGGCCCTTTCGGTGCTGATCGATGTGTCGAAAACCGACACCGATGTCAACTTGCTTTCGGCTCCGCGCCTGCTCACCTCCGATAACGAAGAAGCCGAAATCATCGTGGGCTCCAATGTCCCGATCATCACCGGCCGCTTGACCGATGTCGGCTCCAACAACGGCCTGGCCCAGAGGGTCTCCGTCGATCGCCAGGATGTTGCCTTGATTTTGCGGTTTACCCCGCAGATTACCGAAGGCGATCTGGTTCGTCTCAATGTGTATCAGGAAATAACCAGTATCGCTCCGGCCACCCAGGCCCTGGTGGCCAGCGTCGGCAACCCCAGCGATGTTGGCCCGACCTTTACCAAACGCGTGCTGCGCAATACGGTTTTGGTGGAAAACCATAAAACCGTGGTGCTTGGCGGCCTGATCGATACCAACGTCACCGAATCGGTCACCAAGGTGCCGATCCTGGGCGATATCCCTGGGCTGGGCTGGTTGTTCAAACGCACTTCAACCCAGAAAGCAAAGACCAACCTGCTGGTCTTCATCAATCCGACCATTATCAAGAATTCCATGGATCTTGAACTGATAACCGGCCGCAACCGTAAGGCGGCCAGTGATTCATTGACCGACAAAGTCCGCAGTGCCTTGCCGGATAATTTTTTTGGCGAGACCGGAGAGGCAAATCTCCTCCTGCCCGAGGGTGCGGCAGGAGCGGAGAGCATTACCGCTCCCGGCAACGCGGCTCCGGCGCCGATCTCGCCGAGGCCCGGCCAATTGGGCAACGAATGATCGTAACTTCTGGTGAAAAGAAACCAATTATGCAGAACTGGCGGCGGATTGGCGAAATACTCCAGCAGGACTTCACCGTACCGCAGGAGCGGATTGCGGCGGCCCTGGCGGAACAGGAGCTGAGCGGGGAGCGCCTCGGCCAAATTTTCATCAAGATGAAAGCGCTGGACAGCACGACCCTGGCAAAAGCACTGGCAGCCCAGTTCGAACTCCCGTATCTGGAGACGATTCCCGAGGAAACGGTTGCCGAGGGTCTGCTCGAGATAATCCCCATCGGCTTTGCCAAGGAATACCGGATGTATCCCCTGGCAAAACAGAACGGATCTCTCCAGGTGGCCGTGGCCGACCCCCTCGACACCCGCCCGCTGAATGACTTGAGCACCCTGACCGGAGCCAGGGTCGAACCCTGTGTCGCCACCCCGGAGGAGATTCTGCGCGCCATTAATCGGGGCTATGAAAAACAGGCCGGCAGCACCGGCGCCGTGATCGAGGAGATCGATGGCGGCAACGCCAATGAGTTGGCTATTTCCCTAGAACCCCGTGACCTGCTTGACAGTTCCGACGAGGCTCCGATCATCCGCTTCGTCAACAGTCTGATCACGCAAGGTTTCAAGGAAAGGGCGAGCGATATTCATATCGAGCCCTTTGAACGGGAACTGATCGTCCGGTACCGGGTGGACGGAATTTTACACGAAGTTCTCCGGCCAACCTTCAAGGCCCACGCCGGAATCGTCTCCCGCATCAAGATCATGGCCCAGTTGGATATCGCTGAAAAACGGTTGCCGCAGGATGGCCGTTTCCGCGTGCGCATGGGTGGCCGCGACATGGACATCCGCGTCTCGACCCTGCCCACGGCCTTTGGCGAACGGGTGGTGCTGCGGCTGCTCGACAAGGCGGCGGGCATCCTGACCCTTGAGGAGATCGGCCTGGAAAGCGATTTGCTGCAGCCATTCGAGGCGATGATCAGCAAGAATCACGGGATTTTTCTGGTTACCGGCCCCACCGGCAGCGGCAAAACCACCACCCTGTATACGGCCCTGACCCGCCTGAACAATCGCGAGAAGAACATCATCACCGTTGAGGACCCCATCGAGTATCAGCTTCCCGGGGTCGGCCAGATTCAGGTCAATCCGAAAATCAACCTGACCTTTGCCAACGGCCTGCGCTCGATTCTGCGCCAGGACCCGGACATCATCATGGTCGGTGAAATCCGCGATCGTGAAACCGCCGAGATTGCCGTGCAATCCGCCCTGACCGGCCACATGGTGTTTTCGACCCTGCACACCAACGATGCTGCCGGCGCGCTGACCCGCCTGGTGGAGATGGGGGTAGAGCCGTTTCTGGCCGCCTCAAGTATCGTCGGCATCATTGCCCAGCGGTTGGTGCGAACCATCTGCCCCCACTGCAAGGAGGCACACCAGCCGCCCGAGGAACTGCTGCAAGAGATTGCCGGTGAGGTCCCTCTGCCGGCCGGGGCTACCTTTTATCGCGGTACCGGCTGCGACCAGTGCATGCAGATCGGCTACTGGGGCCGGGTCGCCATTTATGAACTGCTCAAGGTGGATGATACGGTGCGCGAACTGCTGTTGCAGAACAAGGACGCCGCCACCATCAAAAAGGCCGCCTTGCAGCGGGGTATGCGCTCCCTGCGGGCTGCCGGCCTCGCCAAGGCGCTGCAGGGCATCACCACCCTCGAGGAAGTGATGCGCGTCACCCAGGAGGAGAACTAGTGCCGCTTTTCGAATACACCGGGCTCGACAAACTGGGGCGCAAGGTCTCCGGCCGAATCGACGGGCCCGGATCCGGCCTGGTCTGCCAACAGTTGCGCGAGCGGGGGATTTTTCCCACCGAAGTGCACGAAAGCTCCCTCGCGGGCGTGCGCCATCGCTGGTCGGACCTGCGCTCCCTCCTGCGGCGCTGCTCGACAGCGGAGCTCGCCTCGGCAACCCGCCAGCTCGCCACCCTGCTCGTGGCGGGATTGTCGCTGGATACTGCCCTGGGCAGCGTTGCCGAGCAGTCCGACCAGTCGATGCTCGGGCAGATCCTGGCCAATGTCCGTGAGGATGTTATTCAGGGCAATTCGCTCCATGAGTCGCTGGCCAAGCATCGGACGGTTTTTCCCGACCTGTTTATCAACATGGTCCAGGTTGGGGAAAACAGCGGGACGCTCGACAAAACCTTGCACCGCTTGGCCGATTTTCTCGAAAGCCAGGGACGAACCCGGGCACGGATTCAGGCTGCTTTGGCCTATCCGGTGCTGATGACCCTGGTCGGCAGCACCGTGCTCACCTTCCTGTTTGTGTTCGTGGTGCCGAAGATCACCCGCATGCTCCAGGAGATGAAAATGGCCTTGCCCTGGCCGACCCTGCTGCTGATCAATCTGGTCGATCTGCTGCTTGCCTGGTGGTGGCTGCTGCTCCTCGGGCTGGTGCTCGGTTTCACGGGTTTGCGGCGTTATTGGCGCACCGAGGCCGGACGCTTGCGCATTGATCGAATGCTGCTCAAGGCGCCGCTTTTCGGTCGTTTGCTGCTGCTGATCGCCACAACCCGTTTCGCCCGCACCCTCGGCACCATGCTGCAGAGCGGCGTTCCCCTGCTCAAGGCCCTTGATGTCGCCCGCAACCTTTTGGTTAATCGCGTGCTGCGCCGGGCGGTGGAGACCGCCAAGCTGCGGGTCCAGGAAGGGGGCAGTCTGGCGGTCGCGCTCCGGGAAACCGCGGTCTTTCCGTCGATGCTGGTCCAGTTGACGGCGGCCGGCGAGCAGAGCGGCAAACTGGAAGAGATGCTGTTCAGGGTCGCCGATACATACGAACACCAGACCGACCTGTCGATCTCCGGCATGCTCTCCCTGCTTGAACCGCTGATGATTCTCTTCATGGGGGTGGTGGTCGGCTTTGCGGTCCTGGCGATCCTGTTGCCGATATTCCAGGCAAGCCAAGGGTTCGGCTGAATAGTTACAAATCAAATAAATACGCGCCGAGGCGGGGGTGTTGAAGATGCCGTCAGGCAATTGCAAGGAGAGTTGAATATGTTATCACCAAAATATCGTTCCTGCCGTGGTTTTACCCTGATCGAAATCATGGTGGTCGTGGTGATTCTTGGAATCCTTGCGGCGGTGATCGTGCCGCGTTTGTTGAGCCGTCCGGATATGGCCAAGGTGACCAAGGCCAAGGTGGATATGAAGGGAATCGAAGTAGCGCTGGGCATGTTCAAACTCGACAACGGATTTTTCCCCACCACCGAGCAGGGACTCCAGGCGTTGGTTGTCAAGCCGGAGACCGGGCGCATTCCGGCCCGATATTCAGAGGAAGGGTACCTGAAAAAAGTTCCGGTCGACCCATGGAACAAGCCGTATATCTATCTCTCTCCCGGATCACACAGCCTCTCCTTTGATCTGATCAGTCACGGTGCCGACAATGAGCCGGGAGGGGAAGGGTTCGATGCGGATATCAACAGTTGGGAGCTTGATTAGCACCTTTCTCTCTTAATATTTCTGAAAAACTCCCCTCCCCTTGCGGGAGGGAATTAATGGGATGTCGATTAAAAAAGTTACAAGGCACTAGGAGGGCGTCTGCATGTGCGCCCAAGGAAAAGCGTTTCGTTTGCGAGGCACTAGCTGTGGATATTGGGCGAAAAGGAGCTGTTGTATGGGACTTGCCGCCGGCTCATTGACAATCAGACCGCGTCCTGGGCAGTCCGGGTTCACCCTGCTGGAGCTGGGGGTGGTGATCACCTTGCTGGCCCTGTTTTCCCTGCTCACCATTCCGCTGTTCGGCGGGACCAGGGCCAATAAGCTGGCTTATTCCGCCCGTTGCCTGAACGGGACGATCAAGTACCTGTTCAATGAGGCGGCCCTGACCGGAAGGGAGCACCGCCTGATTTGCAACCTGGACCGTGGCACCTACAGCGCCCGGGTTCTCGAAGCCGATGGTGAGGTTGTGCCGCTTTCCGGGATTGGTCGGGAAACCGAGTTGGCCGGCGATGTCCGGTTCAGGGATTTGCAAATGCCGGACCGGGGCACTTTTACCACCGGCGAGGTGACAGTGCGGATTCATCCTGCCGGCTGGGTCGAGGAGACCAGCGTGCATCTTGAGGATGGCAGCGGAAACGCGCTGACCTTGCATGTCATGCCGCTGACCGGAACCGCTGAAATTTTTGAGGGCTATAAGACGCTCTAAATGGGAGACACGGACATTAACGCTGCCGGGCAACGGGGTTTTACCCTGCTGGAAATCATGATCGCGCTGGCGATCATCGGTATTGCCATGATCGCGCTGCTGAGCCTTGGCAACCGCGCCATCGGGGTGCACAGCCGTTTGCAGCATCTGACCAAGGCGACCTTGCTGGCCCAGCAGAAGATGGCCCAGAGCGAACTTGAAGCCCGAGGCAACACCGGGGCGAAACTCGCCGATGGGGCTGGGACGTTTGCCGAACCGTTCGCCGACTACCGCTGGCGGATCTCCACCGGTCCCACAGCCCTGCCCGCGGTGCAGATGGTCACGGTCACGGTGCTCTGGGGCAAGGAGGAGCGCAATGAGAGTGTCGATATCACCTCGTTTTTGTTTTAATAAGCCGCCATGGGGAGAGCGGGGCTTCACCCTGATCGAAGTGCTGGTGGCCGTCAGTCTGCTGGCCATCCTCCTGACCGCGGTCTACGGAATTTTCGGGGGGGTGAATTCCGCCAAACTGCGCCTTGACAGGGACAGCGCCGACTACCACCTGGCGCGGGTTATCTTCGACCGCTTCGGTCGAGAACTGCATGGCGTCTACTTTCGCTCCGGCGATCAGACCACCATGTTCCGCGGCGGCGTCAATGACCAGGACGAACCTTTCCTGGAACTGACCACCACGGCGGTGACGCTGTTAAGCGACACCGGCAGCGGAATTTCCGAGGTTCGCTACCGCCTTGCCCCGGACCAGGAGGCGGAGGATAAGAGCCGCCAGGTGCTGCTGCGTGGCGAGCGGTCCCGGCAGTCAGCCGCCGCGCCTGTTGATGATCGGATGATGCGGCTGGCGCCGAATGTTGCCAGTCTGTCGCTGCGCTTTTACACCGGAGGTCGCTGGCTGGAGCAATGGGATGCCCGGCAGAGCGGATTGCCGCAACTGGTGGAAGTTTCCCTGGTGGTCGGCCAGGAGGAACAGCAGCGGATTCCCTTTACCACGACCTTTGAAATCCCGGACGTCAGCGGGCAATGAAATGAAAAAAAACAAGGTAAGCGATCACAGGGCACCACATCTTGCGGCGATCGATCCGGCTCACGGACAAAAGTACGCATCGCCGTCCCGCTTGTCGCAACCTGCGGCACCCTGTGACCGCTTGTTCCGTGGTTATTTGACCTTTGTGGGTTTGCCCCGCGAGCGGTTACAAATCAAGCACAATCGAGGCATGGCGTTACTGGTGGTCCTGGTTATCGTGGCCCTCTTGACCTCGCTACTGACCGAACTGGCTTTTTCCGCCCTGGTCGACCTGCGTCTGACCGAAACCTTTCGCGACACCACCCGGGCCTCCTACTTGGCCAAGGGGGGGATCACCGCCGGACGCATGATCCTCCAAGAGGATCGCAATGGCTACGATGGCTTGGACGAACTCTGGTCCCAGGGAGTCACCAATTACCCGGTCGGTGACGGTGCTGTCAGTGTGCGCATCATGGATCAGGATGGCAAATTGGGAATCAACGCCCTAGTCCAAGAAAACACGCCGAGCGCCTTGATGGTCGATCGTTTTTATCGGCTTTTTGTAGCACTGGCAATCAACGATCTCGGCGATCCGGCCGAGTTGACCGCCAATCTGATCGATTGGTTGGACACGGGCGATGCTCCGTACCAGGTGATTCGCACCGATGGGATCGATACCCCGGTGGCGGGGGCCGAGTCCTCCTATTATCAGAGTTTGCCGCAACCGTATCCGGTCAAGAACGGCCACCTGGATACCCTCGACGAATTGAAGCTGGTCAAGGGTTTTACCCCGGAGGTTGTGCGCCGGATCCTGCCGCATATTGGTCTGCATGACCACTCGACGGTGAATATCAATACCGCCAGTGGCGGTGTGCTCAGGTCCCTCGATCCCCTGATCGATGCCAACGTGGCCGAAACCCTGATCGCGTATCGCCAGGAAACGCCGATTGAGCGTCTGGATCAACTTGAGCCGGTGCTCTCTGCCGGAGGCTACAGCGCCCTGAAGAGTCTCGCTAATCTTGGGACGCTGAACGTAAAGAGTAGCCGCTACCGGATCGAGTCCGAGGCGGTGATCAATGACGGCCGGCGGCGCTTCCAGGCCGAAGTGAACAAACAGGGCAACCTACTTTTATTTCTAAAGGTACACTGACTGCTATGGCAAAACGATTGATAGGCATCGATATAGACCGGAAAATTCTGCGTCTGGCCGTCCTCAGCCGCGACCAAGGGGCCATTTCGCTCGTTCTGGTTATGGAAATTCTTCACGAAGAGGTGGCGGGCCAGGTGGCTCGGCTGCGGGATTTCGTGGATGGCGATTTTCAGTTCGGAGACCGGCTGGCCGCTTGTCTGCCCAGCAGTGCCGCCTTGGTGCGCCGGCTGACCTTTCCGTTCAGCAATCAACGGAAAATTGCGGCTGCCCTCTCTTTTGAACTGGCGGGTCAACTGCCGGTCGCCTTGGACGACTATAGTACGGCCATGCAGCCGCCGGTTCGAAAGGGTGATGGGGCCACCATAGTTGCCGCCGCGGTCAAAACAACATTGCTTGCGGAAACCCTCGCCCCTTTCGACGCCATGGGCATTCCCCTGCACATCCTGGACCTGGCGCCGTATGCCTACGTCGCCGGTCTCAAAGATTTCCTGGCGGACGGTATTTTGGTCTGCGCCATGGAACAGGAAATCTGCCTGGCCCTGATCCGCTCCGGAGAGGTGCTCGATTATCTGCAAATGCCCCTTGGGGGATCGATGCCGGTGGCCGACCAGGCCCGGGCCATTCATCAACAAGCCACGGTTCTGGCCCGGGCGCAACAGCCGGATGGCATGCCCTTGCAGTTGATGGGCCCTCTGGCCACGCCAGAACTGGTTGCCTCCCTCGCTCTGCTGCGGGACCAAGTGGAACTGCTGGCCATCGACATCAACGGTCAAACCATCGCCGCGCCTTTTCTGCCGGCTGTGGCTCTGGCGTTGCGGGCAGCGGATACCGGTAAGGAGCAGGCCTTCAACCTGCGGCAGGGGGTGTTTGCCCTGAAAGGCGAATGGGCCGGTCTGCGCAAAACCCTGATGATGGCCGCCTGTCTGGCCGGCCTCACCCTGATTACGGTCGGCGTCAGCATGGGGCTGCGCTATTACGACAAGCAGCATCAGGTCAGGCTGCTGGAACAGCAGATGGCGGCGCTCTATCAGGAGAGTTTTCCCAATGCCGCAACCGCGGTCGATGTCCCCCTGCAAATGAAAAGCGCAATCCGGCAGTTACAGGAGGACGTCGGCATCATCAGTTTTGGCCGGCTTTCCTCCCTGCAAGTGCTGCAAACCCTCTCCGAACTGCCGAAGTCGCTCAGTGTCGATGTGGACGAAATCACCATGGAACGCAATGAAGTGCGGGTTTCGGGGCAAACCGGCACATTCGAAGAGGTCAATAGCATGGCGGAGACCTTTCGACACTCGCCCTACTTCGAGAAAGTCGAGGTTTCTGAATCGAAGATGGGTCTGGACGGAAAGCAGGTCAGTTACCGCCTGCGCATGACTGTGAGCGAAAAAGGCGGGGCGTCATGATCAAAACATTGAATCAGAGAGAACTCTATGCCCTGGCCGGCGCGGCTGTGGTGCTCGCTGTGTTGCTGATTGTTTTCGGCGTGGTGCTTCCCTACGGCGCGGCTGGTAAACGGCTGGACAACAGGATCAGCTCCGGCCAGGCGCAATTGAAGGAGGTGCGGCAGTTGCAAGCCGACTACCTGACCCTCAAGAAACAGGCCGACCAGTTGCAGCGCGATCTGGACCGCCGTGAAACCAATCCGCCGTTGAATTTTCTCGAACAGACCGCCAGCCAGATCGGCGGCCGCGAGAACCTTGTCCTGATGCGCCCTCTGCCCTCTGTTGTTCAGGGGAAACTGCGGATTGAGACCACTGAGTTCAAATTGGAGCGGCTTGACATGGAACAGGTTCTGCGGATTCTCCAGGAAATGGAACAGGCCAGCCCGCCGATGCGAGTCGACCGCCTGCACCTCAAGCAACGCTTCGACAACGCAGCCCAACTTGATATGAGCGTCACGGTCAGCGCTGCCAGGAGAAATTGATGCAGTTTGCGAAATATTTTCGAGCCGGATTCTCCGGCGAAACCGGGATGGTCCGGAACCCTCGGCTTTTTTACCGTGTTGCCGCACCCGCTCTTTTTCTGTTCGGACTGCTGGGCGGCGTTTACCTGGCCTTCCCGGAGGAGGTTCTCCGGCAGCGCTTGGTCTACGAGCTCGAAGCCCGGTTCCCGATCCAGGTTGAGCTTGCCAAAGCCGGTTTGCAACCAATGCTTACCCTGACCGGCGAGAAAGGGGGCATCCGTTACCTTGATCGTCACGAAACGGTCGTCAGTGTTGAGCGGTTTAGGTTCTCCCCCTTTTGGGCGGGCATTATCACGGGAGACCCGGGGATTAAGGGAAAACTTTTTGCTGCGGACGGAGAGCTTGCCTTCCGCTGGCAGCGGAGCGGGCTGCTGGCCCTGGGCGCGACCGCGCTGCCGGTCGACATCCCCTTGCCGAGCGGTTTGGGAATGCGTTTTGTCGGTATTATCACCACGGGGCAGATGGAGACCGCTGCCCCATTGCAATCGGCCACCAAAAGCCTGATCGACCTCCGCTTCGAGCAGGCCGCGCTCCAGGGCCTCGAAGCCCTGACCAGGGATGCGGCCGGTTTACGCCTGGGCAAGATGTCCCTGCGGATGAGCGGTCAGGGAACATTGTTTTTCATCGATAGCCTGGAAGCCACCGGGGGGGATGTGGTGCTTTCCGGCAAGGGAACCGTGACGCTGGTGAAGGAAAATCCGCAAAACAGCCAGATCAATCTCAATGTGTCGGTACGTGCCGGCGATCAGGAGGACCCGACCCTGGCCAATTTTATTCAACTTGCCGGAACTCCTTTGCCGGACGGCAGCCGCAATCTCCACCTGACGGGAACCTTGGCCAACCCCGTGATCAGGTAAGCCGTCCTCCTGGAGGAACCGGGTTGCTCTTCTGTAATGGAGTCAAGCAGCTAACAACAACCAACCCTGTGTGGACCTGTATGTACACTTCCCATTTTGGCCTCAATGAAATTCCCTTCTCGATCGCGCCGGACCCGCTCTACCTTTACATGAGCGAGCGCCACCGTGAAGCCTTGGCCCACCTGCAGTACGGGATCAAGAGAGACGGTGGTTTCGTTCTTCTGACCGGTGAGGTCGGGGCCGGTAAGACGACCCTCTGCCGCAGTCTCCTTGAACAACTGCCCGAGGGGGTGGATGTTGCCTTTGTTTTCAATCCCAAGGTCAGCGTCATCGAGCTGCTGGAGACCATCTGCGACGAACTCCGTATCGACCGGGAAAAACAGGGCAGTATCAAGAACCTGGTCGATCGCCTCAACGCCTACCTGCTTGAGGCCAATGCCCGCGGGCGTAAAACCGTACTCTTCATCGACGAGGCACAGAACCTTTCCACCGATGTCCTTGAACAGTTGCGTCTGTTGACCAACCTTGAGACGAATCGCTACAAACTGCTGCAGATCGTGCTGCTCGGCCAGCCGGAGCTGCTTTCAATTCTGAACCGGCAGGAGATGCGTCAGTTCTCCCAGCGGATTACCGCCCGTTACCACCTGGGGCCTCTTGATGCGGAAGAAATGGGCTCCTATGTGCGGCATCGCCTGGAGATCGCCGGCTGCAATCGCCCGCTCTTCCCCGAAAATCTTAGTAAGACTCTCTGGCAGTTGACCGGCGGCATTCCGCGCTTGATCAATCTCATTTGCGATCGCGCCCTGCTCGGGGCGTATACCTTGAATCGCCAGCAGGTCAACCGGAGAATCCTTCGCCAGGCCGCCCATGAAGTACTCGGGAGACTCCAGTCGCAAGGAAAGCGAAAAAAGGTTGCGCTGGCAGCCGCTCTGGGTGCTCTCGTCCTCATGATCTGCATCGCCGTTTTTTGGTACTGGAAGAGGCCGTACCCGCTGCCATTCGGTTTCGGCAAAGACTCTTCCGCGCAGACACAAAGCTCGGCCAGCGAAGGCAAAAATCCGCAGGCGGCAGTCTCGTCCCAGGGCGGTTCCGACGATGCTGCGGGCCGGAGGCTGCCGGAGGATTTCGTCGCTTCCCAGAGCATGGAGGGTGCGTTTGCCGATCTGGCCGGGCTGTGGGGCCTCTCCTATAATCCTGACCGTCCGGACTACTGCTCATACGCCAGCGAACAGGGGTTGGATTGCCTCGTCCGCAACGACAGCATGAAGACGCTGCGGAAAATGAATCGGCCGGTCATCCTGACCCTCTACGGCGAGGCCGGAACACCGTTTCATGTCGTAATGGCGCGTCTTGAGGGCAACCGGGGCATATTCATCGCCGGAGGCAAGCAGTACGACTTGGCGCTTTCCGCGATTGCCCCGTACTGGGTTGGGGAGTACCTTCTGCTCTGGCAGAGGCCGCCGTTGCAGCGGGAGATTGTGGAACCCGGAGAGGCGGGCGCTTCGGTCGCCTGGTTGGCAAAGACCCTCCAGGAGCTGGGTCTGTATGCCGCGACCGGTCAGGAAGCCCGCCTGGAGGGCTCGCTCCTTGTCGCTCTCAAGCGCTTCCAGCTCAGTAATGGTCTGACGCCGGATGGCGTTCTCGGACCGATGACCCTGGTCCATCTCGACACCGCCCGTAATCCGGCCGGTCCGCATCTTTCCCCGCTAGGAGTCAGTTGATGTCCTTTATCCTCGAAGCACTCAAGAAATCGGAGCAGCAACGGCTGCAGAATAACACGCCGCAGCAGGAGGTGTGCAAACGGACACTCTTGCTGTCCTCGCGCCGGGCACGGCGCTGGTCTTCCTGGCTGGCGGCCGGCATCCTGCCCCTGGCTCTGGTCAGTGGTTGGTGGTTTTACCGCGGGATTGAACCCGCAATCCTTGCGCCGGCCCCGGCGGTGAACGGGGCGAGCCAAGCACCTTCTTCTCTCGATCAGTCCAGGCCGGCCGAGCCGACAGCCGTTTTGCAGGATTTTGTTCCAGCTCCGGCCCCCCAGCCCGAGGCTTCCTTGGCGGAAGACTCAGCTCCGATTCCGGCGGAGAGCCGCGCGCTGAGTACACCACCGGCGCTGGTTCATGGCGGCACGCCAAGCAAAAGGATGGAACCCGCTGAACGGGTTACGGCCGGAGTCAGCGAACAGCCGGAAGCGCGAAGCCAAGAAAATTTGCCGCTCTATCTCGACTTGCCCAAGGAACTGCGCGATCGGATACCCCGTCTGACCATGAGCATGCATTACCACAGTGCCGACCCGGGCCGCAGGTTGGTGCGGATCAACGATCGCCTGCTGCATGAAGGCGACTGGCTGAGCAGCGAGCTGCATGTCGTGGAAATTACTTCAACGGGGGCAATATTGGACTTCCAGGGGAAATCTTTCGTCATCCGCAGTCCAATCCGCTAGGAGCATGTTCGCGGAAAATTGGCAATGGGAGCACATCTGCTTCCAAGTGGTTATCACGGCTGACATGTCAGGAATTTCCTGATATGTCAGCTCGCGATCCTTTTCACAGAGTTTGTTCCGCACAGCACGATCCATTTAAATTTCTATCATTTCAGCAGGATGACAGCCGGAATCCCGGCAATACATCACCTGGCACATATTCTGCTTTACAAGACACTGATCACGAACAAACACCGAGACATCTTCCTGTTGGCTGTAAGTGGCGCCTTGGAGGATGTGGCACATGATATGGGTGTTTTGGCCGTTGGATAAAGAAAACCGCATGAAGTCTTGCCATCGTGTTGCACAGCGCATTCTTACAGGAGAAACACCATGAAAAAAACCGTTAGTCTATTGTGCCTATTTTTTGCCTGTTTTTCATGGGCGGGCGTGAGTTTGGCCCTTGACAATCTTGAGGTGCAGGTTCTCCACCAGAAAACAAGACTGAGTTTCCAGCCCATTGCCGAAGGCAAGGTGTTGGTCTCGGTCCAGGATCAGGACGGAGATGCCATCCTGGGTTTAAAGAAAGAGGATTTTTCCATTACGCAAGGGCCAAAAACAGCGAAGATTATTTCGGTGGAAGACGTCCTGGAGCAACGGAACACCGGCCTTAATATCGTTTTGGTGGTGGACAATTCCTACTCCATGGAACAGCGCAAGGCGGTTGAGCCGCTGCTGGCCGCGATGAGCAGTTTCCTTGCCCTGGTTCGGCCCATTGATAATGTTCATATCGTCACCTTTGTCGATCCGGGCGATAAACTACCGCGAGTCTCCACCAAGACGTTTCAGGGAAACGATGTGGCGGCTTTGAACCAATTTCTCCGGAGCAGTTATTTCCCGGAGACGACCGACGGTACTTACCTCTATGACAGCATGCAGAAGGGGTTGGAGATCATCCGCCAGATGCCTGCGGACAGCCAAAAGTTCATGATCGTTTTTTCAGACGGGGAAGACATCAACAGCACGGTAAAGGCCGAGGAAGTAGGCTTGGCGGCCACGGGTGTGACCAACTTCACCGCCTATGCCGTGGACTATATGGACAAGCCGGGCCTGGATACTTTTTTGAGCTCGTTTGCGCAGGGCAATAACGGGATGATCCGCAAAGCCAATGCGGCCAGTGATTTCCTGCCCATTCTCAACAAATTTTCCACCACCATCTTCCACCGCTACTTGGTCACCTACCGTTTTCTCACCGCGCCGACCGGGGCTCTTTTTTCCGTGCCTTCCTCCGTGAATATCGAGGAGGTCACCATCGTGGACAGCTCGCCGTTGTTGAACCACATCTATTTTGACACGGGAAAAAGCCGCATCCCGGAAAGATACGTTGCCCTGTCCGGCCCGGCGGAGACAGGGGCGTTTGCCGAGGAAAAGCTCACCGACACCATGGAAAAGTACCACCACGTTTTGAATGTGATCGGTAAACGGCTGGTGGCCAACCCCGAGGCCCGGATAACCCTGGTGGGCTGCAATTCCAATAACGGCGTGGAAAAAGGAAAGATTGCCCTGGCAAAGAGCCGGGCCGAGGCGGTTTCCGCCTATCTGCAATCCGTGTGGGCCATTGACCCGGCCCGGATGGAAATCAAGGCCCGAAATCTTCCCGCCGTGCCCAGTACCAGCCGGGTGCCGGAAGGTATCGTTGAAAATCAGCGGGTGGAAATCCTGTCCAGCCATCCCGCCATCCTCGACACCATCAAAAGTACCTATGTGCAGGAACAAGCCGACACCAAGGAAATTCGGATCAGTTCATCCCTGCAAGCCGAGACCGAGATTGTGCGCTGGCAGCTCAGACTGCTGGGCGGGGACAAGGTGCTGGCTACCCGGGAGGGCGTGGGGAATCCGCCGGCGGAAATTATTTTCCCCCTGGCAACGATGAACTCTCGTAATCTTGCCGCGCTTGGGCAGCTCAGCGCCGATCTTGAAGTGAAAGACAAGGAAGGCAATGTGTTTGGCGTCTCCACGGAGCCGATTGCCATCAATCTTATCAGACGGGAGGAGCGCAGCGCCCAGAAGACCGGCAACAAGATAGTGGAGAAGTATGGTCTGATCCTCTTTGACTTTGACCGGGCGGAACTCAAGGATCGCAATCAGATCATTGTCAATCGGGTGCTCGGCAGGGTGGCGGAGCTTAAGACCGTGACCATGGATATCATTGGACACACCGACACCATTGGCAAGGAAAAATATAATGTCGAATTGTCGGAGCGCCGCGCAAAAACGGTGTACGACACCACTCAGCAAGCCGGGACATCGGTTGCCGCACAGATAAACCATGTGGGCAACGGGCCCAATAATCCGCCCTATGACAACAGTCTGCCCGAGGGGAGGTCGCTGAACAGAACCGTGATCATCACCCTCCAGTATACGGAGTAACTTTCTTCGGGAGTCAATCGGCGCCAGCATCCTTGCTGGCGCCGATTTTTTTGTTCATTTCCTTCAGGATATGCGGTCTTGGATATTTACTGATGAAGCTGCAACAGTCGACATGAGGAGGACGTTTTATGAAAACGATACGTTTCATAACGTTACTGGTAGTTGCTTTGGTCATGGGGGCGTTCGATAAACCTGTGCAAGCCGGAAGTAAGGACACCCGTTTCGAAACGTTACTGGTGGCCGCGATGGCTATGGGGGCGCTCGATAGCACTGAGCAAGCTAAAAACATGGACGCTCGCATCGAATCTTCCGCCAGGCAGTCGTATGTGTTCAAAACCTACCTGCAGGGTGATGATATCAAGATCGAATCCAAGGACGGCGCCGTCATCTTGACCGGGACCGTTGCCGAGAACTTCCATAAATCATTGGCCCAGGAAACCGTTGCAGGGTTGCCTGGGGTCAAGAACGTGGACAACAGGTTGGTGGTTAAAGGGGCAGCCCCCACCGCAAATTCCGATGCGTGGCTCCGTGAGAAGGTGAAAATCACGCTTTTGTTTCATCGCAGCGTGCGCGCCGGCACAACCGAGGTGGAGGTTGCAGGCGGTATCGTGACCCTGCGCGGCGAGGCTGCCAGTCTGGCGCAAAAGGAATTGACAGCGGAATACGCCAAGGATGTGGAAGGGGTTAAAGGCGTGCATAACGAGATGAGTGTGGCAAAGATTCCGCAGAAGGAGCGAACGGTGGGGGAAAAGATTGATGACGCTTCCATCACGGCCCAGGTCAAGATAACGTTGCTCTCCCACCAATCGACCAGCGCCATGAATGCCAAGGTCGAAACGAAGCGTGGTGAGGTCACCTTGTCTGGCAAGGCCAATAACGCCGCCGAGTTGAGTTTGGCCACCAAACTTGCCAGCGACGTACACGGAGTGAAGAGCGTAACGAACCGGATGTCCATTAAGTAGTCCACCATCGGCTATGGCAAAAAATACCCGGTCGCCTGTGAGTCAGCGCCTAGAGAGATATACTCAAAGCCGGCAAAGGCCAACATGCGGGTACTCTTTGAAATAGTCGTGTGATAAGAGCAAGCACCAGGCGTTTGCAAAGCTCGGGGAAAAGCGGAGTTTCTTCCCTTCCCGGATTTTTTCAAGAAAGACCGTTCTTTTACATCACGCATCCGGCGTGAAACAGCAGGAAACTCAACAACAGAGGAGAACGACGATGACGAAACAAATGGGGTGTGTAAAGAATTTTGTGTAAATGGTTTTTGTGATCAAAATTCCGGCAGCCTGTCTTCAAACATGATGCTGAACTGATTCAGCGCCGATTTCCAGTTTTTAATCGGCATCGTCCAGCGTTTCGAAATATTCGTCAG